>NZ_VIFM01000300.1 GCF_006636215.1 Myxococcus llanfairpwllgwyngyllgogerychwyrndrobwllllantysiliogogogochensis
CCTCTGAACGTCCTCAGGACGCCCCTGTCGACGCCGCCCCCGCTGACGCCGCCCCCGCGTCCGAGGATGACCTCAACCGGGTGGTGGAGGTTCGCGTCGAAGGAAACAAGCGCGTGGAGGCCGAGGCCATCCGCCGCGCGTTGCGCACCAAGGTCGGCCAGTCCCTGGCGTCCGCCCGCAGCGCCGAGGACCTCCGGGCCGTGTGGGCCCTGGGGTACTTCCAGAACGTGGAGCTGCTCGTGCAGCGGCTTCCGCGCGGCGTCGCCTACGTCGTCCGCGTCGAGGAGCGGCCCATCGTCCGCCTGGTGACGCTCAAGGGCAACGAGGAGCTCAGCCGGGACGACCTGAAGGAGGAAATCGAGGTCAAGCCCAACACCATCCTGGAGCTGGAGACCGTGCGCAGCACGGTGAAGAAGATCCAGGCCAAGTACGTGGAGAAGGGCTTCTTCCTCGCGGAGGTGACGTACCAGATCAAGCCCAACGAGGGCGGCGCTAACAACAGCGTGGACGTCATCATCATCATCAACGAGCACGCCAAGGTGATGGTGAAGCAGATCACCTTGATTGGCGCGGAGAAGGTCCCCGCGTCGGTGCTCAAGGAGACGATGATCACCCGCGAGGGAGGCTTCTTGTCCTTCTTCACGGGCGAGGGCACCTACCGCGAAGAGGCCTTCCAGCGCGACCTGGCCGTCATCCAGATCGCCTACTACGACCGCGGTTTCATCAACGTCAAGATCGACAAGCCCACCGTCCAGCTGTCCGCGGACAAGCGCTACATCTACATCACCCTGCGCATCGTCGAGGGTGAGCCCTACGACATCGGGAAGATCGACTTCTCTGGCGACCTGCTCTCCGACGTGTCGAAGGAGAAGATGGCCGAGCTGATGAAGTCGACGCCGGGCCAGCGCTTCAACCGCTCGCAGCTGTCGCAGGACATCGTCGGCCTGTCGGACGTCTACTTCGACCGGGGCTACGCGTACGCGAACATCAACCCCGTCACCAGCGTCAACGCGGACAACCGCACGGTGGACCTGACCTTCGACGTGCAGAAGGGCCCCCAGGTCACCATCGAGCGCATCGACGTCGTCGGCAACAGCAAGACGCGCGACAAGGTCATCCGCCGCGAGCTGCGCGTGTACGAAGGCGAGCTCTACAGCGGCACCGGTGTGCGCCGCAGCAAGGAGCGCGTCACCGCGCTGGGCTTCTTCGAGACGGTGGAAATCACCCAGAGCGCGGGCAGCACGGACGACACCATCGTCCTGCACGTGGAGGTGAAGGAGAAGGCCACCGGTACCTTCCAGGTCGGCCTCGGCTTCTCCAACGTGGAGAACTTCATCTTCACGGCGCAGATCTCCCAGAACAACTTCCTGGGCTGGGGCCAGAGCGTCTCCGCGTCCGCGCAGATCTCCGGCCTGCGCTCCCTGGTGCAGCTGTCGTTCTATGACCCGTACTTCCTGGACACCAACTACCTGCTGTCCGCGGAGTTCTTCCGAGTCCAGGCCGACTACGACGGCTTCATCCGCAACTCCACCGGTGGCACCATCTCCATCGGCTACCAGTTCATCGACGACCTGCTCGGCACGGTCGGCTACACCCGTGAGTGGGTGAACGTGGAGGCGGGCTCGAACCTGGGCGCCGTGCTCCTGGCCAACCAGTTCCTCTCCGGCACCACCAGCGCGGCCCGGCTCTCGCTGTCGTTCGACCGCCGAGACAACCGCCTGTTCCCCTCGCGCGGCTTCATCCACTACGGCTCGGTGGAGCTGGCGCCGGACTTCATGGGCGGCACGTTCCTCTTCAACCGGTACACGGCCTACTCGCGCCTGTACTTCCCGATGCCACTGGGCTTCGTGTTCAAGACGAACGCCACCATCGGCTACATCCAGCAGCTGGATTCGAACAGTCCGCTGCCCATCTCCGAGCTGTACTACGTGGGTGGCATCAACAGCGTCCGCGGCTACTACCTGCGCAGCATCAGCCCCTCGGTGAAGGTGCCCCGCTCCAGCAACCCGGACGCCACCGTCACGGACTTCCTCGTCGGCGGCAACAAGCAGCTCGTCTTCAACTTCGAACTCGAGTTCCCCATCTTCGAGAAGGCCGGCCTGCGCGGCGTGCTCTTCTATGACGCGGGCAATGCTTTCGCCTCGAACGAACGGTTCTTCCAGGACCGACAGGACAAGCTGCCGCTCGGCCTCTTCCACTCCGCGGGCTTTGGCTTCCGCTGGTTCAGCCCGATTGGGCCCCTGCGCTTCGAGTGGGGCATCCCGCTGACCAGGCGGCCGGAAGACGACCGGATTCTGTTCGAGTTCACTATCGGCAACTTCTTCTGATAAGCCATCGTCCGTCGTCCCGGCCCCGCCCTGGCGGGAAGGGTTGAACAAGCCCGGGCGTCTGACGTCGGACCCTGTACCCTTCCCTGAGGAGCTGTTGAACATGTCGCTTCGCACCACTGTCGCGGCCATGGCCGCCGTCCTGTCGCTTGCCCTGCCGGTGGCCGCCTCGGCCGCCGACCTGAAGGTCGCCTACGTGGACCTCCAGCGCGTCCTTCTCGAGGTCGATGACGGCAAGGCCGCCAAGGCCCGCCTCCAGAAGTGGCTGGAGGAGAAGCAGAAGGAAATCGACAAGGAGCAAACCGCTCTGCGCACGGAGAAGGAGACGTTGGACAAGCAGTCCAGCGCGATGACTCCCGACGTCCGCGCCCAGAAGGAAGCGGACCTGCAGCGCAAGGTGATGGTGCTCGCCCAGAAGTGGGAGAAGAGCCGCGGCGAGGCCGCCACCAAGGAGCGCCAGGAGATGGAGCCCATCATCAACAAGATCGACCAGGTGGTGGCGTCCATCGCCCAGCGGGACGACCTGGGCATGGTGTTGGACAAGCGGGACTCGGGCATCGTCTTCGCCAAGGCCCAGTACGACATCTCCAACGAAGTGATTCGCGCCTACAACGGCTCGAAGACGACGAAGACGACGGCGGCGAAGGACGCCCCGACGAAGTAATCGGCTCCACGTGAAGACCTCCCCCGCACCCCGACGGCTCGGGGAGCTCGCCGCCCATGTCGGGGGAGAGCTTCTCGGTGACCCTGAGCAGCTCATCCACGGACTCAACGGGCTTGAAGAAGCCGGCCCGGGAGACGTGTCCTTCTACGGAAACACGCGCTACCGCCGCCAGTTCGAGGCCTCCAAGGCTTCGGCCGTGCTGGTCGGCGGTGACGCCCCGCCCCGCGAGGGTCTTTCGCTGGTGCGTGTGTCCAACCCGCACCTCGCCTACGCGAAGCTGCTGCGGTTGTTCCATCCGGCCACCCGCCCAGCGCCCGGCATCCGTCCTGGCGCGTGGGTCCATCCGGAGGCCACCGTCCATCCGGAGGCCACGGTGTTGGCGGGCGCGTGCGTGGAAGCGGGCGCCCGGGTGGGTGCGCGCAGCGTGCTGTATCCCGGTGCCTATCTGGGGGAGCACGCCACGGTGGGAGAGGACAGCGTCCTGCATCCCAACGTCACGGTGCGCGAGCGCTGTGTCATCGGCTCCCGCGTCATCCTCCATGCTGCGAGCGTGGTGGGCGCGGACGGCTTTGGCTTCGCCTTCAATCCCGAGGGCGAAGAGGGGCCCGAGCACTTCAAGATTCCCCAGGTCGGCAACGTCCGCATCGAGGACGACGTCGAAGTGGGCGCCTGCACCTGCATCGACCGCGCGACGGTGGGCGAGACGGTGGTGGGGCGAGGCAGCAAGCTCGACAACCTGGTGCAGATCGCCCACAACGTGCGCGTGGGGCCCATGTCGCTCATCTGCGCGCAGGCGGGCGTGTCTGGCTCGGCGGAGATTGGCACCGGCGTGGTGCTGGCCGGGCAGGTGGGCGTGGTGGGCCATATCCGCGTGGGTGACCTGGCCAAGGTCGGCGCCCAGTCCGGCGTGGCCCATGACGTCCCGGATGGTCAGGTGGTGAGTGGCAGTCCGGCGATTGCCCACCGCGAGTGGCTGCGTGCCAGCGCGGCGTCGGGGCAGGTCGCGGACTTGCTCAAGGAAATGCGGGCCCTGCGCCGCAGGGTGGAGCAGCTCGAGAAGGCGAAGGGGGAGTGATGGACATCGGAGAAATCCAGAACCTGCTGCCGCATCGGTATCCGTTCCTCCTGATTGACCGGGTGGTGGAGATTGTTCCGGGCCAGAAGATCACGGCCTACAAGAACGTCACCATCAACGAGCCCTTCTTCAACGGTCACTTCCCGGGGCACCCGGTGATGCCGGGCGTGCTCATCCTGGAGGCGCTCGCCCAGGCTTCGGCCATCCTTGCGTATAAGAGCGAGAACATGGACCCGACCCAGAAGGTGACCTACCTGATGGGCGTGGACGGGGCGCGCTTCCGCAAGCCGGTGGTGCCGGGAGACAGGCTGCAGCTCCTCATCGAGGTGCTGCGGCACAAGGGCGCCGTGTGGAAGACGAAGGGCACGGCGACCGTGGATGGAGTGAAGGTCGCCGAAGGCGAGTTCCTGGCCACCGTGGTGGACAAGAACAAGGACGCTGGAGCGGCAGAGGGCGCGGCGTCCTGACCGCGAGCTGGCGAGGCAGAGGAAACGACATGGCTCAGGTTCATCCCTCCGCGGTGGTTCATCCCGATGCGCGTCTGCACGACACGGTCGAGGTGGGACCCTTCTCGGTCATTGGTCCCCAGGTGACGATTGGCGAGGGCTCCCGCGTGGGGCCCCACGTCGTCATCGAGGGGCGCACCACGCTCGGCGCGCGCAACCGCATCTTCCAGTTCTCCTCGGTGGGAGCGGACCCGCAGGACTTGAAGTACGCGGGTGAGGACACCGAGCTCACGCTCGGCGACGACAACACGATTCGCGAGTTCGTCACCCTGCACAAGGGCACGGCGGGCGGCGGCGGCGCGACGCGGGTCGGCAACGGCAACCTCTTCATGGCCAACAGCCATGTCGCCCACGACTGCATCGTCGGAGACGGCTGTCGCATCGGCAACGGGTCCGCGCTCGCGGGCCACGTGACGATGGAGGACCACGTCATCATCAGCGGCCTGGCGGCGGTGCACCAGTTCACCCGCCTGGGCAGGTTCGCCTTCATCTCCGGCGGCGCCATGGTGACCATGGACATTCCCCCGTATGCCACGGCGCAGGGGGACCGGGCGGAGTTGGTGGGCCTGAACACCGTGGGCCTGGAGCGCGGCGGCTTCTCCAAGGAGCAGATCGAGCGCATCAAGGAAGCCCACCGCATCCTGTTCCGCTCCAAGCTGGGGCTCCAGGAAGCGCTGGCGCGGCTGCGCACGGAGCTGGCGGGCCACCCCGAGGTCGACCACCTCGTGGACTTCATCGCGCAGAGCAAGCGCGGGCTGACGCGCTGAGCGGCCCGACGCGGTAAGCTGTGGACATGGCGCTTGTACCCCAGGACAGTAGAATCGGCCTCATCGCGGGCAACGGGCAGCTTCCGCTCCTCTTCGCGCGCGCGGCGAAGGCGCGGGGGCTGGAAGTGGTGGCCGTGGCGCACCGGGGAGAGACGGACCCGGCGCTGGCCTCGGAGGTCGCCTCGCTCACCTGGGTGCGCGTGGGGCAGGTGAACCGCATCCAGAAGGCCTTTCAGGCCATGGCGGTGAAGCAGGCGGCCATGGCGGGCGGCATCGGCCGGGTGAAGGCGCTGAAGGATGCGCGTCCGGACCTGGGCGCCATGCGCATCATCTCCCGCCTGCGCAGCTTCCGGGATGACTCGCTCCTGCGCGCGGTGGCGGCGGACTTCGAGTCACGTGGCATCACCATCATCGCCCCCACGGACTTCCTGGGAGAGGTGCTGTGCCCCGAAGGTCACCTCGCGGGGCCGCCGCTGCGCTCGGCGCAGGCTCAGGACGTCGCGCTCGGACGCGAGGTCGCCGTGCTGCTGGGACAGGCGGACGTGGGCCAGACGGTGGTGGTGCATCAGGGCCACGTCCTGGCGCTGGAGGCCGTGGAAGGCACTGACGAGGCCATCCGTCGCGGCGGCCGGTTGCTCGGGGCGGGCGGCGCGGTGGTGGTGAAGCGCTGCAAGCCGCAGCAGGACCTGCGCTTCGACCTGCCCGCAGCGGGCCCCCGCACGCTGGAAGTGATGAAGGAAGTGGGCGCGAAGGTGCTGGCGCTGGAGGCGGGGCGCACCGTGCTGCTGGACGCGCCGGAGCTCTTCGCGGGCGCGCGCGCCGCGGGCATCACCCTCGTCGGCGTGCCCTGAGCCGGGCTCAGAAGAGCGGGTAGGAAGCTGGAGCATGCCTCCCCGGCTGCCGGGGCCTGTGGCGCGCGCGGGTGAATTCCGTCGCGCTGTTCGCGTCTGGCTCGCGAAGCATTTGCTCGCAGGGAGCATCCGCCTACCCTGTCGCGGAGGAATCCACCCATCCGGGCCGCTGTTGCAGCGCGGCCCGTGACGCCGGAGGTCGACGCCGCGCCATGAATGCCCGCCTGCTGCTAGTGCTCAGTCTTGTCGCCGCAACCCCGTTGCCCGCGTTCGCGGACGCCATCCGGGTGTCCCTGGAGGGTCGGGCCGCGGTGGGCGAGAAGCTCCCGGCATTGCTCGTGCACATCGAAGAGCCCATCGCGGGCTTCGAGGTGAAGCTGAAGCGCGGCGACGGGAAGGTGGTCGAGGTGAAGGGCGGGGGGAAGCCGGGTGTCACCCGGCGCATCGAGCTGGAGCAACCCGAGGGCCGCTTTCATTACGAAGGCGAGCTGGTGGTGCGCTTCCCCAACGGCGAGTCGGGCAGCATGCCGCTGTCCCTCGACACGGAGCTCAACGGGCCGCTGCGGTTGGACGTGCGCCCGGAGGACGTGGACGTCGCGGGGCGCAAGCTTCGCTTCCAGCTCTCGCGTCCCGCGGGCCACGTGGAGCTGACGGTGCTGATGGACACCGGAAAGAAGGCGTTCGAGGGCGAGGTGCCCTTCAAGGGCGAGGTGGCGGGCACGCCGCTTTCATTGAGCTGGCCGCCCGCCGAGGGCCGGGTGATGAAGATTTCCCTCCGAGCCTTCGACACATCGGACTTCTACACGGGCGTGGACCTCTTTCCCTGGCGCGTGGACATTCCACACGAAGAGGTGAGCTTCGCCTCGGGCCGCGCGGACATTCCCGCAGCGGAGCGCGGCAAGCTGGACAGGAGCCATGCGTTGATCGCGGAGGCGCTGGCGAAATACGGCCGCTTCGCGGCGGTTCGTCTGTACGTCCTGGGGCACACGGACACGGTGGGCGCCACGGCGGACAACCGGGAACTGTCGCTCAAGCGGGCGCGGAGCATCGCCGCGGCCTTCCGTCAGCGCGGGCTGAAGGTTCCGATTTTCTACGAGGGATTCGGGGAGGAGTCGCTAGCGGTGCGGACTCCGGACGAGACGGCGGAGGCGGGCAACCGCCGGGCCGAATACATCATCGCGGTGGAGGACCCGACGCTGGACGGGGCGCCCTTCTCGCCGCGGTGGAGGAAGCTGTAGCGGACGCGACGACGCAACGAGGAGGCGACGGGATGGAGCGATTCCAACGGTGGGCCTGGGGCGTGGTGGGTGTCACGCTCCTGGCGGGGGCGGGCTGCGCGCATCAGGCGCCGCTCGCCGTGAGGCGGGAGGTGGAGGCGGAGAAGTGCTCGTTGATTCAATCCGTGCTGAAGGAACCGACGCCGTCGCGCGTGGTGGAGGAGATCGCCGCCCAGGGCCGGCACGAGCCCACCCCGGTGCGGGTGTACGTGCGGCGCCCCGAGCAGTCCATGCTGGAGCGCTTCTTCGAAGGCGATGAACCCCGCTGCGGCGACGCCACCTTCAAGGTCGTCCAGGAGAGCGTCCTCGATGCGGTGGTGGTGTACCTGCAGGAAGTGCGAGAGGGCTACGCGTACGACGCGCGCCGCTCCGGGCCGGACGAACTCACGTTGGAAGGCACGCCCCAGGGCACGCTGAAGCGCGCGGGCCCTCAGTGGGTCGCGGGCAAGTGAGCTACTTCATCAACTCCTTGGCGCCGTCCGCGATGAACTGCACGGCGATGGCGGCGAGGATGAGCCCCATGACGCGCTCGACGATGGCGACCCCGGACTGACGCAGCACCCGCTGCACCAGGCCGGAGGCGCGCAGGATGAAGTAGCTGGCCACGAAGGTGAGGATGATGGCCGCCAGCACGGGCAGGGTGGCGGTCATGGAGTTGCCTCGGGCCATCAGCACCATGGCGGTGGCGATGGCGCCGGGGCCGGACAAGAGCGGAATGGCCAGCGGGACGATGGCCACGTCTTCCTTCACCGCGCCTTCCTGCTCCTCCGTGGGCGTGGTGCGAGTCGCGGAAGGCCGGGCGCGGAGCATGTCCAACGCGGTGATGAGCAGGAGGATGCCGCCCGCGACGCGGAAGGCCCCCAGCGACACGCCGAACACCTTGAAGATGATGGTGCCGAACAGGGCGAAGAACGTCATCAGCCCGCACGCCACCAGACACGCGCGCATCGCCGTGCGGCGAATCTTCTCCTTCGTGTCGCCGGACGTCATCGCCAGGAACAGCGGCACCACGCCGATGGGGTCCACGACGAAGAAGATCGCCGGAAGGGCGACGAGGAATTGCGCCAGATAGGCCTTCATCACCGCACGCCCTTCTTCGCTACACCGTGAGACGCAGCTTCCACACCATGGTGAGCGCTTCGGCGAAGATCTTCTTGTTCATCTTCGAGTGTCCCACACGCCGGTCCTCGAAGATGATGGGGATCTCTCGCACGGTGAAGCCGTTCTTCAGCGTGCGGTAGGTGAGTTCAATCTGGAACGCATAGCCGGTGCTGTGCACGGCATCCAGGTCGATGGCCTCCAGCACCCGGCGGTGGAAGCACTTGAAGCCGCCCGTCAAATCCGACACGCCCACGCCCAAAATCGTGCGGGCGTAGAGGCTGCCGCCGCGGCTGATGACCTGCCGGCCAACGCCCCAGTTCACCGTGCCGCCCCCGGTGACATAGCGCGAGCCCAGCACCAGGTCGGAGCCCGCCTCGGCGGCATCCAGCAGGCCGGGCAGGTAGCGCGGGTCATGGCTGAAGTCCGCGTCCATCTCCAGGATGTACGTGTAGCCCTCGGCCAGCGCCCAGCGGAAGGCGGCGAGGTACGCGCGACCCAGGCCCTCCTTCTTTTCGCGGTGCAGGACGCGAACCCGGGGCTCCTTCGCCGCGAGCTGGTCGGCGATCTGCCCCGTGCCGTCGGGGGAGTTGTCGTCGACGACGAGAATATCGACGCGGGGGTCGGCCTTGAGCACCGCCAGGGTGATGGCCTCGATGTTTTCCCGCTCGTTGTACGTGGGGATGCAGACCAGCGCAGGGTTCATGGCCGGGCCGACATACCCTAAATGGCGCGCGGGGGCAGTAGCTCCATCACCGACTCGGCCGCCCGGGTGGCCGCTCCTGCCTCACCCAGGCGCCCCCGCACCTCCGCCAGCCCCTTCAGCATCTCCTCCCGTGGCGCCCCGGGGGTCCACACCCGGCGCACCTCGTCAGCGATTCGCTCGGGCGTCATCTCGCCCTGGAGCAGCTCTGGCACCACGCGCCGGCCGGCCAGCAGGTTGATGAGGGACACGAAGGCCACCTTCAGCATCAGCCGGCCCACCCAGTACGTAATGAGCGACACCCGATAGATGACGACCAGGGGCCGCTGCATCAGTCCTGCTTCCAACACGGCTGTACCGGAGGCCACCACCGCCGCGTCGCTGGCGCCCACGACTTCCGGGGCACGCCCGTCCACCAGCACGGGCGTCAGGCCGCTGCCCTCGAAGTGGGAGAGCACTTCCTGGCGGGGGATGGTGGGGGCCACGGGTACGACGATTTGGAGCCCGGGGCGCTCGGCGGACAGGCGCTTCGCCGCGGCCACCATCGCCGGCAGGAGCCTGCGAATCTCACTCATCCGACTGCCCGGTAGCAGCGCGAGCGTGGGGGCGTCCTTGTCCAGGCCCAGCCGCTCGCGAAAGGCGACGGCGGTGTCGGGGGCGGGGACCTGCTCGACGACGGGGCTGCCCACGTAGCGGGCACTCACTCCGGCCTCGCGATAGAAGTCCTCCTCGAACGGGAGGATGCACAGCATCCGGTCCACCAGCCGCTTGATGGTGCGGACCCGGCCCCGGCGCCACGCCCAGATCATCGGCGAGATGTAATAGGCGACGGGGATGCCCTGGGCCTTGAGCTTCTCGGCCAGCCGCAGGTTGAAGTCCGGGATGTCCACGAGGATGGCGACGTCGGGGCGTCGCTCCGTGGCGGCGTTCGCCAGCCCCTTGAGGATTTGGAGGATGCGGGGAATGCGGGGAAGGACCTCGGTGATGCCCATGACGGACACCTCTCGAGCGTCGAAGAGCAGCTCCACCCCCCGAGCGGCCAGGCGCGAGCCTCCCATGCCAAAGAAGGTGAGGTCAGGGCGGCGGGCCTGGAGGGCGGCGACGAGTTCGGCGGCGTGTGCGTCGCCGGAGGCCTCGCCTGCCACGACGAGGATTCGGGGTGGGGGCGTCATGTGAGGGGGGCGCATCGTACCCTGATGCAAGCCAGGGTGAAGGTGTAGACTGCGCTACCCTTGAAGACGCTTCTGCTCGCCGAGAGCCATCCCCCCACGCTCGAACACCTGACGGGTCTGCTCTCCCAGGCCGGGTATTCCGTGCGCGCGGTGAATGACCCTATCGCGGTGCTGGAGCATTTCGCGGCGGACAACCCGGATGTGATGGTGTTGTCGGTGGACCTTCCCCGAGTGGAAGGCTCGCACGTGGTGCACCTCATCCGAGGGCACAGCCAGGGCGGGCGCGTGCCGATTGTCGCCATCGACAAGGGGCACCTGGGCCGGGCGCGGGGCGTGGCCTCCGTGCTGGACCTCAAGGTGAACGCGTACGTGGCGGACCCGCTCAAGCCGGGCGAGCTGGTGCCTCGGCTGGAGTCGCTGGTGCGCGCGGCGCAGGCGGTGCCGCTGACGGGGCTTTCGGCCACGCTGTCGCGTCCGGCGGTGAACAGCGGTGACTTGAAGGGCTATCCACTGCCCTCGCTCCTGCACTCCATCCACCGGCTGCGCCGGGATGGTGTGCTGGTGGCGGCGCACCGAGGCCTGAGTCGGCGGGTGTACTTCCTGCGCGGTGGGCCGGTGAGCTTCGACTCGTCGGCGAAGGAGGACTCACTTCCGCGCTACCTCGTCGCGCGCACGCTGGCGACGGCCGCGCAGGCGGAGCGGGTGGTGGAGGCGCTGGCGTCCGGGCTGCGCATCGGCGCGGCGCTGGCGGACGCGGGGGTGGAGGCGGCGGGCGAGGAGCTGTCGCAGCTGCTGCGCGACTACACGCGCGACAACCTCGCGCGGGTGCTGGGCATGCGCGAGGGCCGGTATGCCTTCTACTCGGGTGACGAGTTCACGACGGAGGTCGCCTCGGTGGACCTGCCGCCGCTGGCGCAGGTGCTCGAGGGCGCAAGGCGCTGCTTTCCGTTGAAGGTGATGGCGGCGTCGCTGCGGGCGAACCTGGGGGAGTACCCGGTGCGCTCGTCCGACTTCGGTCGGGACCTGCAGGCCATGGCGCTGGACACGGACGACATCAAGATCGCCATGCAGGTCAATGGCCGCATCGTCCTGAAGGAGCTGCTCGCGCATGGCCGGGGCGAGCTGCGCGCGGCGTACTCGCTCCTGTGGTTCCTGAAGCTGACGGGGGGGGTGACCTTCTCGCCCACGCCGGTGGCGACGGGGGCGGACGTGCTGTCGGCGGTGGTGGTGCCGGACCGGATCGGGCCACGCAAGCGCAAGTCGTTGCCGGTGGCGACGGGGGCGTCGCTGCGTGAGGAGGCGGTGCGCATCATCACCCGCAGCTACTTTGGCAGCCTGGGGTTGGACATCGCGGCGGACGCGGAGGCGGTGGAGCGCGCGTACCACGAGACGGCGATGCGCTTTCATCCGGACACGTATGCCGAGTTCGACATCTCCGACCTGAAGGACCTGCTGGACTCGGTGCAGGAGAAGCTGTCCGCGTCGTACCGGGTGCTGAGCGTGGAGGAGAAGCGCAAGGCGTATCTCCAGTACCTGTTCAGCAAGCTGGACGTGGGGCGGAACACGGCGGTGGTGGTGGACGCGGAGATAGCGCTGCGCCGGGGCGAGTCCGCGCTGAAGCGTCGCGACTTCCTGTCGGCGATGCATGCGTTCGAGGAAGCGGTGTCGCTCAACCCGCGCGAGCCGGAGTACTACTCCTTCCTTGCCTGGGCGACGTACCAGGCGGCGGGCGGTCCCCTGGTCCAGCGGGCGCAGAAGGCGCAGAAGGTCTTGAAGAAGGCGCTGTCATTGGGGCCGTATGTGGAGCGGCTGCACATCATCGCGGCCATCATCGACACGGACCTCGGGGACGCGCCGCTGGCGCGAAAGAAGCTGCTGAAGGTGCTGGAGTACAACCCGTACTCGCAGCTGGCCAAGGCGGCGTTGCGCAAGGTGGGACGGTAGGGAATGCGGCGGACACTGTTGCGACTGTTGCGCTACGCGCGCCCGCATGTGGCGGTGCTCGTGGTGGCGTTCGTGTGCATGGCGGTGGTGGGAGTGACGACGGGGGCGTACGCGTACCTCACCGGGCCCGCGCTGCGCTTCTTGTTGTCGGGGGGCGAGGACGGCTTCTCCGGGGCGAACAGCGTGCCGTGGCTGTCGAGCCTGCCGCGCGACGCGGCGCTGTGGGGCTTCCCGCTGCTGATGGTGGTGGTGGGGGTGGTGAAGGGCGTGGGGTACCTGGGCCAGTTCTATTTCATGGGCCTGTTCGCGCAGCGGGTGGTGAGGGACGTGCGGCGCGAGCTCTTCATGAAGCTCACGTCGTTGTCTCCCGCGCAGCTCGCGCGAGAGCGGCAGGGTGATCTGCTCAGCCGATTCACCTCGGACGTGACGGCGGTGGAAGCGGCGGCGATGTACACGGTGGGCTCGTACCTGCGCGACAGCCTCCAGGTCATCATCCTGGCGGGCGTGGCGCTGTCGATGAGTCCGCTGTTGGGTGGGTTGATGCTGGTGGTGATTCCACTGGCGGCTCTGCCCGCGTCCAAGCTGACGCGCAAGGTGTTGAAGGGCACGCGCGAGGGGCAGACGCAGCTGGGGCACCTGGCGGGTCAGCTCCATGAGGGGC
>NZ_VIFM01000301.1 GCF_006636215.1 Myxococcus llanfairpwllgwyngyllgogerychwyrndrobwllllantysiliogogogochensis
AGCCAAGCCCCCGCTCGCCCCCCTCACATGGTCCCCTCGGATCGCTGAACTCGCTCAACAATGGGCAGATAGATGCGAGTTCCGACACCCCACCAGCAGCTCGGAACAAGCAACCTATCTCATCGGGCTTGGACTGAACTTCAAGCTTGGACAGAACCTCGCGATGGCGTCCGGCGAACTGACGGCCACTGACGCGGTCAAAATGTGGGGGGACGAGCGGGAGGACTTCAAATATGGCGTAGAAACCGGCAAGGTCGTGGGCCACTACACGGCAATCGTGTGGCGCAAGACGACACAGTTGGGATGTGGAGTGAAGGTCTGCAGAGAGAATACACCTTCCGCCTTCACGTTCTATGTGTGCAGTTACGGGCCGGCGGGAAATGTCTATCCTAATCATTTAAAGCCATACTAGGTCTTGCGACACTCTTGAGGAGTCCAGTCCTGGCCGATGGGTGTCCGCCCTTCGTCCTCAAGGTCCGATTTCGTTAGGGCCTCTTAGGAGAAATGCGGACCCAGCCACATAAGCCCTGGGAGTCATCCATGGGCCAGAAACGGCATCGCTCGCCCCGTGCCCCTGGAGGAGCCCGCCTTGTACGTCGTTGGGTTGGGTCGCAAGAATCTTTCGCGGCGCTGGGTCTTCCTCATTTCGGACATGCTTGGCCTGAGACTCTTGCTGTCGTGTCCATTTCTGGGAAATAGAGAAGCGACGCCTACCGGCAGGTCGCCACCTGTGGGAGGTTTGGAAGAGGCGATCATGGGTCACCTTCCGGAGAATAGTGAATGTCCCCACCACGCCCGACCTCACTAGGAAAGCAAAGAGACGCCATGAACACCTCGTTGCGCCACTACGCAGTCACGACTCTTGCCATCGCATCACTGACCGCTTCGCTCCCGGCGCTCGCGCAGCTTGACCGACCAAAAAGCGCGGTCTCGGTAACAGCGAAACAGATGGGCGCGCCACTGAATGGCAAGTTCAAGAAGTTCGATGCGTCGATTAAGTTCGATCCGGCACATCTTGAGCAAGCCAGTGTACAGGTGACCATTGACACCGCAAGCTTAGACCTTGGAGGGGAGGCGTACAGCGAGGAGTTGCACGGCAAGGACTGGTTCGACGTAGCGACCTACCCACGGGCAACATTCGAAGCGTCGTCCGTCAAGGCAGGTGGCGCTGGCAAATACGACGTAGCCGGCAAGCTGACGATTAAAGGCCACTCGCAATCCGTCGTCGTAGCTGTTGCATTCAAGGAGACGGGTTCGACACAAATTTTTGACGGAGAACTGTCAATCAAGCGCACACAGTTCAACGTTGGTGCAGGCAAATGGAAGGACACTTCTGTAGTCGCAGACGAAGTGGTCATCAATTTCCACCTCGTTGTCTCAAAGCGGTAGAGCCCTGGCCTGTAGGTAAAGAGTGGGTCCAGATGTTGCTGCCTATCGCTAAACCAGAGTTCGTGATTTGCGTTCAGACTGGGGAGCAGGCGGACGAGGCGGGAAGAGGGAGCAGGCGCACCTCTCGTTCGGCACCGCATCGAGCGGGAGTGGCTGGACCTTCACGCCAATATCCCCCGCAATCATCGCTGCCGCACCATGGCCCGGCTCATGGTGCGAGTGCATGCCTACCTCTCTGCTCGCAACACCCAACACACTGCCAGTCCATCCCTGCGCCGAGCCGACCTCAGGCGTGCCGTCTGAGGCCGGTCGAGAATCACGAACTCTGGTTTAGCGAAACTCCAAATACCGCCGTCCAACTGGGCACGAAGGAGGGTGCAGCGAGCTATGCCCCACTGCTCCTGGGCCCTATCACCTACAACCTCTGGCCGCTCCCCCAACTCTTTCCGTCAGGGCCGGTGTCGCTCCGCCTCCTTGAAGTACTGTGTGAGCAAGCAGTTCAGCAGCGACTGGCGGGACTGCATGTACCGACGGGCCCGGAGGAAGGGCAGCCAGACCGGCTTGCCGACGCGCACCTGGGACTCCTCCATCGTCTGCCGCAGCATTCACGTCCCTCCCAGTCGCCGCACCAGCACGTCTCCCAGGTAGGCTCCAGTGGATCAAGGGCAGGAGGAGTACA
Organism: Myxococcus llanfairpwllgwyngyllgogerychwyrndrobwllllantysiliogogogochensis; assembly: GCF_006636215.1. Classification (GTDB taxonomy): domain Bacteria; phylum Myxococcota; class Myxococcia; order Myxococcales; family Myxococcaceae; genus Myxococcus; species Myxococcus llanfairpwllgwyngyllgogerychwyrndrobwllllantysiliogogogochensis. Next base: position 2,069 of record NZ_VIFM01000301.1, read on the forward strand.
GCGCGTTCGAAGGCAGCGCCAAGCCTCTTGGTCCATACCACCCAGGGGTGAGACCCGGGCGGCCAGTAGCTCCTCGACGCCCCATGGAGGGCTAGCTACTGTCCCCATGGAGCGGCAGCATCTCCATGCTGCGGGGAATGCCCAATGCCCAAGAGGGTCCAGAGCGAGCTGAATGGCACGGTGTTCGAGGCCTCCGACTTCCGCTGGGCGCTGCTAACCCTCAACCGGGAGCGGACGCTGACCGACGCCGAAATGGCGGCCTCCCCGGCCCAGGAGCAAGAGACTGACGGACTGGCAGCGTGGGCGCGGACCGAGAAGGGTTGGGTGCCCGTCCACGTGCTGAAGCACCAGGAGCGGCCCAGTACGAATCACGAAATTGCGATGGACGAATACCGCCGGCTGGCAGGTGCGTACTTCCTGGAGCACTGGGATGAACGGGAACAGGCATATGCCGCGCTGTCTGAGCTGCCCATCTGGTGGGCTCAACCGGGCTCTCCAGACTCCGAACCGAGCGGGCTCATCGGAGCCATGCGCTTTATGGCAGGAGAGGAATGGGGGGCGAGGCGCGGCGTCATCGCACGGCGTGGCGGCGACGTGGTCGTCATCGATGAGGGGGGCGCGGTCCTCCGACCAGAAGAGGTCGGCCCCCTATCGCCACAGGAGAATCACCCGCTGGTGACCGCAGCCAAAGCCGTAGGCTACAAGTTCGAGTAGGCGTCTTTCTCCAACGAAGGTGGACTGACACCATGCAAATTCTCACCGCGTCCCCCATCCCAGAAGACAGCCGGCGGTACTGGGCCCTCGGCGGCGCGGAAGCGGCATTGGAAGCCGTGGATCGCGACATCAAGTCCGGGACAATCTCCATCCCCCACGCAGCCTATGTCCTTTCGACGGTGCCACTCGTGGCCCTCGAAGAAGCCGCCCGGCGCACCGGCTATCGGCATCTTCGTGATGCTCTCGACGATGATGCCTACCAGGAGGCCTTGTACGTGGCCCTGTCGTTTCACCCAGAGCTGGAGGCGACACTCAACCGCGGCGCCATCCAGTACTGGTTGCGGCTGGCCTGGGAGGATGGGGGCCGGGACACCCGCACCGTGCCTGCGACATTGGCCGCCCAACTGCGCCCCCTGGAGCTGCACGGGTACCGGACGGACGACCTCCGACTTCCGCGCCGAGGGCTCCACCTCGTCGTTCCGCCGGAGGCGGGCCTTGAGCTGTCCGACAGTAATCGGGTGAAGTGGACGGCGACCGACCTACTCATTGTGGAAGAGTCGGAGCCACACCTTTGGCGCCTGTGCCTCGAGGCGCTCACCGGCGAGGGGCGGTCCGCGCACGTCCTAGCGATGCACCTTCCACCAGGGATGTCCCTGGAGACCGCCGTGGCACAGCACGAGGCGAAGGCCGCTCCAAACTTCGACTGGCGTCCGCTTTGGACATGGGCGCTTGGGGCGGTGCTGTCGCTGACGCCACCAGCATCTCGGGCCTAGCACGACGACTGCGGCGGTAGCTATTGACCCCACCCAGCAACCGCCGCCGGCATGCTCACCTTCGCCCCAGTCAGGGCCGGTACCGCTCCGCCTCCTTGAAGTACTGCGTGAGCGAGTAGTCCAGCAGCGACTGGCGGGACTGCATGTACCGGCGGGCACGGAGGAAGGGCAGCCAGACGCGCTCGCCTATCCGCACCTGGGACTCCTCCAGCTTCTGCCGCGGCACCCAGGTGCCTCCCAGCCGCCGCACCAGCATGCCGCCCAGGAAGGCCCCGAGCGCCGGAGCCGTGTGCTCGTCGATGAGGTCCCGCTCATACCGCTCCGGGAAGTTCTCCCGCCAGAAGTAGAAGTCGAGGTCCGTGAGGGATTCAGGTGTCGCATCGAAGATGCTGGGCACCTTGGTGTGCAGCGCAGCTACGAGGCTCTCAGCCAGGTCGCCGTAGTAGCTGAGGACGCGCTCCGGGTTCTCCACGTTAGAGGGGAGGGCCACCGGCAGCCACTCCTCCGGCTCGGGCGGTCGGAAGGCGTTGAGCTCGGCAATCTTCCGTTGCCGCTCGTGTATCGGGGCCCTATCCACCACTCGCGAAAGAAGCGGCGCCAATTCTGGATGGAAGTTGGGCTCCACGGGTGCGAGCGCAGCACTGCGCTCCCTCAACGTGCGAAGAATCGTGTCGAAGGCAAGGTCCGGCCGTAGGTGGGCATGGGCACGGGCCTGGGCCACGCGTGATTCGTCGCTCGCGAAGTCCGCAGCAGTGGGCCACAGCACCAGGAGGACGGAACCGTCGGGGAGTTCTTCAACCCGGTGTGCAGGAGTCGAGAGCATTCGCTCCCTGCCTACGGTCTCGACCAGCTTCGGGCCGAAGACGTTCAGCCAGCACACCTCGTAGATCTTATCGAATCCGTCTCGGAGTGAAATCTCCTCGTCACGTCCGTAGTAGGGAGCACCTGCCAACTCATCATCAGCCATGCTGTGGGCTGAAGCGTATGAAACTGGGTGGCGCAAGGCCCACGCGCGCACCAGCTCAGTGAAACTTCGACACCGCTCGACCTCCGAAAACATGGACAAGGGCTGCACGCCAAGTGAGACGCGCAGACATGGCGTGCGTGGAGGGAAGCTCAGTCTGAGCGTCATGTCGACTGGCGGCCACTCCGTGCGATAGAGCCCGATACTCGCGCTCTTCTCGCCACGCTTCTCCTCCAGTGCCTTCCAGACCGCAGCTCTAGTGTACTTGCGTTGGCGCTTGCCGCTAGCAACGTCTGGCATCCAGCCATCAGCATGTGACTCTAGCGCCTGCAGGAACGGCGCAAGCTCTTCCTGGCGGTCCGCTTGGTAGTTGAAGGCCCCACTAAATGAGAACTCGAATCGGTCCTCTGGATTGAAGTCGTGAAAGTCCAGCACCTTCATTGAACAAACACCTCCACTCCAGCGATCTCATCCCGAACTTCGCGCAGCGCATTCGTCAAGTCCTTGGAGTTCGCAGGCTTGAGTTCGCCACCCTCATAGACCAGACGGACCCGCTGAACCCGCGTCTTCTGCCGAATCTGCTTCCGCACAATCTTCAACTCCCCACCGTAATACCGTAGGGCATTTCCCGCGTCCTCGACCATCTGCGCCACCAAAGCGTCCTCCTTCAGCAACGAGAGGTCCCGGCTCTTAAAACTGAACGTCTCGACACGGGGCATTGCGCCAGCAGCGGGCCCATCCTCGATGACGAGCACGTCCGCGAAGCGCAGGTCCGCCTTCGCTACCCCTACGTGCGTCACGATGCGCGGCTGGTCGAAGTCCTTGAGCCACTTCCGCTTCGCCCGCGGCAGGGCCGCGTCCGCCTCCAGGATGGCGACCATCTCCCTCTCGAAGGCCAGACCCCGGGCATACCTGTCGCGCACGAGCCGGTAGCCGGCCCACTTCAGGGGGCCCTTCTCCGCGATCCCCTTCTGGATTTCCGCAGCCCGCGTCTCCAGGTACGCCACATAGTCGGTCCAGAGAGGCTCTGCGGTGACTTCGACGGGAGCCGCCCTCCGCAGAGCCTCGCGGTGCTTCGTCAGCTCCGCCACGTCCATCGGCAGGCGCTCTCCCGGGAACTCCGCCTCCAACTGCTTGAACTTCGCCTCCGCCACCTCGACGGGGATTCCGGCCGCCTCGGGAGGCACGGAGGGCCGAGTACCACCCCTTCTCCCGGAGCCCCCGCCGGCAGATGCGCCACTCGGTGGCTCGCGGTACCGCACGGCCAATGTGGCCTGTGCCTGCGCGACGTTGCCTCGCGCCTCGTACAGCGCCAGCGCGCCTGCCTCGCCCCACTCCGCCACCAGAATGGCTGCGTCCCGGTCCTGCTGGAGATAGCGCGCCAACTCCCCCACGACGCTCTCCCCGACTCGCGCCTCCAACCTCTCCAGCGCCGCCTTCAGCGACTCCACGCGGGACACCACCGCCTGGAGGCGAGCGCGCTCCAGCCGGGAGACGCCAGCGTCACGAAGCGCGCGCGCCCCCTTTCCTCCCGCATACAACCCCACCATGAGGGCCGCGGGCGCCAACTGCCGCGTGGCCTCCTCGTACTCCCCCTTGGCGAGTGAGACGCCGCCCTGCGCCGTCCCTGCCGCCAGGTGGTAGAAGCCCAGCGGCACCCCGAAGGTGAGGGAGTCGAAGGACGCCAGGGCCACGTTGCTGGGCGCGAAGGCCCCCAGGAATTGGGCGTTCTCCACCTCCCGGTACGCTTCCTGGTAGGGCGGTGGAAGCTGCGCGGGCAGCGCGGACGCATCGATGCTCCGGCTTCCTCCGACGAGGGGAATGGAGGCCGCGACGTCATCCGCGGCCCGTCCCAGCCCGCGCGCGATGTCGCCGCCGCGGAAGTTCCGCTCCGGGAAGTCTGCGAGGGCCATGCCTCGCTGCTTCAGCTCCTCGCGCACCACCTCCATGGCGCCCAGGGCGCGCTTCAGCAGCTTGTCCTCGGCCAGCAGGCGCAAGAGCTGCCGCACCTCGTCGTCGTGGGTGGTGTGCAGGACGAAGAGGGCGAAGACTTCCGCCTTGGCCAGGCCGTGCTTCTCGACGGCGGTGGAGAGGAAGGCCGCGCGCTTCTTGAGGAGGACGCGGGCAGCCTCGGCCTCCAGGGGGCCCAGGGCGCCCAGCCGGACGGCGTTCCAGTCCGAGAGGGCCTCCACCAGCCGGGGCATGTCCGCCTGGCGCTGCAAGGCCAGGAAGGCCGCTGGTGTGGTGCACCCGAGGAAGGGCGCCAGCACCTCGTCCTCCGAGTCCAGGTGCGGCCAGCCCGCGGAGACGTCCCCGCACACACCTGCCAGGCCCCCCACCACTCGCAGGGGCGCCGTTTCTCCTCCGCCGGGATTCGGGGGAGACGGCGTGGCCCGGCGGCGGTGCAGAAGCGGTCCGTCCGCGGACTCCGCGTCGAAGTCCTCGGGCGCATCGTCCTCGGGGAGACTCGCGACGGCACCGCGCCCCAAGGCAGCCAGGGGCGTCGCGCCCGAGACGGCAGCCAGGGTGCCTCCAGGGCCTGCCCGTGAGGGCAGCGAGGCACACCCCGACGTCAGGAGGGACAGGGCCAGCACCAGGCCCACCGCGCCGCGCGGCAGTCGCTCAGCGCGCATTGTCCACCCCCAGCCCCACGGCCGCGAAGCCTCCCGGCCGCAGCGTCCCGTCCGGCGTGGGAAACAGCAGCGTGCCGCCCTGCCCCAGCGTGTAGAGGTTGCCCCCCAGGAAGCGCCACCGGGCCTCTCCCGAGACAACGTAGCGCGCCCCTGGCTGGCCCATGGCCGTCGCCAGTCCGCCGACGCCCACCGTGAGGTTCCGGTGGAAGAGTTGCGCCTCCACCCGCCCGTCCACGTCCACCCGGCCCCATGAGAAGGCCTCCACTCCCAGGGAGAGGAAGAGGTGTCGCTGGCGCATGCCGCTCAGGCGCACTGCGTCCCAGTTGAGAATCACCTCCCCGTAGGCGGAATACCCCTCCGGGAAGGACGCCTCCGCCAGCGGCACGGCGGCCGGACCCGCCACCTGGAAGCGCGCCAACTCGTAGTCCGGGCCGAAGGCGCCTTGCCGGAAACCTCCGCGCTGAAGACGGCCCTCCAGGCGCGCGCGCATGTCCACCGTCGACGTCAGCGCATCCAAGCCCACGCCCACCACCGCGCCCCAGGCTCCACCCTCGCCCGGGCGTCCTCCCCAGCCGCCCAGCAGGTGCGCCTCAACCCTCTGCCCCTTGCGCCCTCGCCGTAGCACCACGGCGGTGGCGTCCAGGTGCGCCAGCGTCATGGGCCGCGCGGTGCCGCCCACCCTTCCCCAGTCATGCACCGCCGACAGCGCCAGCGTGTACCGCCCCGGGATAGGGGGGCGGCCGAAGAGGACGTGCTGCACGTCCAGGGCTACTTCAGCCCCCGCCAGGCGAGCGCTCAGCACGTCCGAGGCGAAGGCCTCCGCGTACACCGGCCCCAGCGTCCCCGTCGCGATGACGCCGGCCGGGTGGTAGTCGGGGTTGACGCGGTTGCCGTAGCGCCGCACCAGGTGCCCGGACAAGAGGGAGTAACCCTCCATCATGCCCAGCCACATCGAGTTGGGCGTATCCCCTCCCACCATGAAGAGGCGCACCACCTGCCCCCAGTCGGACAGCGTGTCCCAGTCCTCCTTCCTCACGAGGCCCGCGCCCTCACCTCCACCCCACAGCCGCAGTCGTACCGGCGCCCCGAGAATGAGGCGGAACGACTCCCCCTTCCCCAAGGCCACCATGGGCTCCACCTGCAAGAAGCCTTCTTCGGTGCCCGCGCCCCTCCGAGGCAGCAACGTCCACGTCGCCGCGTCCATGCGCAGCAGGTTCGTCATCGAAGGTGCCGAGTCGGGCGCCGCGGGTGCAGAAGCCTCCTCCTCGGGCTGAGCCTCTCCCTCTTCCTCCTCGTCGGAAGAGTTGTCGGAGATGGCCTCCTCCAGCCTGCGCACGGTGGCGTCGAAGTCCTCTGGAGTGTTGGCCTCCTGCGCCCCTCCGGCCCCGGGCAACAGCAGCAGCAAGACGACGGCCCAACTCCCATGCATGCCCATCGACGCCTCCGTGGCAGGCCCCAGCAGGGGCGCTCAGCACAGAGGTTCCCTGTTCAGTCCGACAGGACGGCAAACCGGGTGGGGAAGTGGACTGCAAGAGTCACGGGCGACCCGGCCCTTTGGGAGTATAGACAGACGTGCCACGCCACGTCCCTGCGCACCAACAGCAGCGCTTCACCGTCGGGCCATCTAGACTACGGCCCCTCCGGCTCGGCAGCCAGAGGGGCGTTCACCCAATCAGGGCCGGTACCGCTCCGCCTCATGGAAGAACTGGGTGAGCGAGTAGTTCAGCAGTGCCTGACGGGATTGCATGTACCGGCGGGCGCGGAGGAAGGGCAGCCAGACGCGTTTTCCAACACGCACCTGGGACTCCTCCATTTTCTGCCGCAGCACCCACGTCCCTCCCAATCGCCGCACCAGCACGTCCCCCAGGTAGGCGCCTAACGCCGGTATCGTGTGTCCGTCGAGGACGTCGCGCGTGTAGCGCTCGGGGAAGTGGGTCTTCCAGAAGTGGAAGTCGAGGTCCGTCAGCGACTCAGGCGTCTCCTTCATGATGGAGGGCACATCCGTGTGAAGCACAGCCACGAGACCTTCGGACAAGTCTCCGTAGGATTCGAGGACGCGCTCCGGATTCGCCACGTCCGAGGGATGGGCGACAGGGAGCCACTCTTCCGGCACGGGCGGCCGAAAGGCATTGAGTTCGGCAATCTTCCGTTGCCGCTCGCTAATGGCGAACTCGTCCGGAAGCCGAGTCAGGAGCGGCGCCACGTCAGGGTGGAAGCGCGGCTCGACTGGTACGAGTGCGGCGCTGCGCTCCCGCAGCGTGCGCAGCACCGTGTCGAAGTCGAGGTCCGGCCGCAGGTGGACATGGGCGCGGGCCTGCGCCACGCGCGCTTCCTCGCTGGCGAACTCGGCGGCAGTGGGCCACAGAACCAGGAGGACGGAGCCATTGGGAAGCTCCTCCACGAGGTGCGCAGGCGTCGAGAGCATCCGCTCTCGGCCAACTGTCTCCACCAACTTCGGACCGAAGATGTTCAGCCAGAACAACTCATAGACCTTGTCGAATCCATCTCGTTTCCATGTCTCATCATCGCGACCGAAGGCGGGATCATCCGTAAAGCCCCAGTCAGCCGAGCTGTGCGCCGCCGCGTAATGAGAAGGGTACCGAGAGGCCCAGGCACGAACCATTGCCACAAAGCCGCGACTAGCCTCTTCCTGCGCAAAGAAGGAGATCGGCTGGACATTAAGGCTGACGCTCAGGTCGGGTTCTTCTTGCGTAAGCCCAAGAGTAAGCGACAGCGACACGCCGGGACTCTCTGAGCGAAATAACCCAATGCTCGATCCGTAGGCGTCGCGTCGCTCGTCAATCGCGCGCAGCACTGCGTCTCGGGAGTATTTTCGGCTCCGCTTCGCCTTGACAAGCGTTGGCACCCAACCGTCTGCATACTTCTCAAGAGCATCAAGGAATGGCGCCACTTCGGACTCCACCCCATCCCTCGGATTGAATGCCCCATCATAAAACAGGCGCAGACAATCTGCCTTGTTCAGGTCATGAAGCGTTAGCGTCTTCATTGAGACAGCACCTCCACCCTGGTCCTCTTCTGCGCGTCGGTCGCCGAGCGCGTAAACAGCTTGGTATCTTCGGGTAGAAGTCCCTTCTCCTCATAGACAAGGCGCACTCGCTTTACCTCCGCCTGCTGGCGCATACCGTCCCGCACAATCTTGAGCGTTCCACCGTAGTATTTCATGGCGTTGCTGGCGTCCGTTCTCACCTGCACAGGTAGCGCATCTTCGCCCAGAACGGCCAAGTTCCGACTCTTGAAGCTGAACGTCTCCACCCGAGGGGGCTGACCCGGAGTGGGCCTCTTTTCGATGACAAGCACGTCCGCATAGCGAAGGTCCACCTTCGAGACTCCGACGTGGGTCTCGATCTGCGGCTCGTCGAAGTCCTTGAGCCATGTCCGCTCGGCCCGCGGCTTCGCCGCATCCTCTTCCAAGATCGCGACCATCTTCCTCTCGAACGCCATACCCCGGGCGTAGCGGTCACGCATCCCCTGGTAGCCCTCCCACAGCAAGGGACCCTTGACGGCGTCACCGTCCTGAATTTCCTTCAGCCGGCTCTTGCGATAGGCGACGTACTCCTGCCAGCGCCGCGCCCCCTGCTCGACTCCCGGCGGTGGCTCCTCCAGCTTCGGAGCCATCTGCCTCAGCAGCTTCACGTCCTTCGGGAGCCGTGGACCCGAGGCCTCCAGCTCCGCCTGGAACAGCTTGGCCCTCGCGGATTCCGTTGCGCCTACCTCGGCGTCTTGGGCGAAGAGGTCCAGGTTGTCGAACTGCCTCCTTCTCGCCGAAGACCGGGCGGGCTCGCGATTCGCTCCTCCTCTCGTCGCTGCATCCTTGGAGGTCTCCCGGCTTGCCGCCTGCGCCTCCGCAACGGACACCTCGGCGTTCCGCTCGAAGAGGTCCAGGTTGTCGGACCGCTTCCCCGCCGAACCCCTTGTGACCACGGGCTTTGCGGACTCGCGGCTGGCCGTCTCCATCAGCAGCGCCTGCGCCTTCGGCAGGTTGCCCCGGGCCTCATAGATGGCCATGACGGCAGGCAGCCCCTCTGTCGCCGCGAAGAAGGCAATCCTGCTGTCGCCCCGAATGAATGAGAGGATGTCGCGAAATACTTCTGGGCTGAACCGCTCCTCCAGCTCCTTCACCACGGCCTTCAGCGCTTCGACTTCCGATGCGGCGAGCCGCCGCAGACTCGCCCGCCCACCAGCGTTGGACTCCACCAGCGCGCGCGCGCCCTTGCCCCCGGCATACAGCGCCACCATCAGCGCGGCCGGAGCCAACTCGCGCGTGGCCTGCTCGTACTTGCCCTGCGCCAGCGAGTACGCCCCGTGCCCCGTCCCGGCCGCCAGGTGGTAGAAGCCCACCGGCACACCGAAAGTGAGGTGGTCGAAGGCCCCCGCCGAGACGCTTCCCGGCGCGTAGTGCCGCTCCGTCAACGCCTTCCACACTTCATCGAGGGCGGCCTGGTAGGGCGGTGGAAGCTGGCTGCGCTTCACCGTCATGAGGTCCGAGTACTGGGCCTCAACACTTGCCGGGCTGCTGGAGAGCATGTCCCGGCCCGCGCGCCCCAGCCCGCGCAGCACGTCGCGCGCCTGCTCTCCCCGCTCCGGGAAGCCCTCCAGCGCCAGGCCCCGCCGCTTCAGCTCCTCGCGGACGACGGGCATGCCGCCCAGCGTCTCGCCCAGTTGCTTGTCGCGAGCCAGCAGCTGCACCACCTCGCGCAGCTCGTCGTCGAAGGCCGAGTGCAGGACGAAGAGGGCGAGCACCTCGGAATACGGCACGCCGTACCTCTCCACGGACGTGACGATGAAGGCCGCGCGCTTACGGCCCAGGGCGACCGAGGCTCGTGCGTCCAGAGGCCCCAGGGCTCCCAGGCGGACGGCGTCCCAGTCTGTGAGGGACTCCACCAGCGCGGCCATGTCCACCCCGCGCTGCATGGCCACGAACTCCGCGGGCGAGGCACATGCCAGGAATGGCGCCAGTACCTCCCGGCTGGAGCCCAGGCGGGGCCAGCCCGAGGGCAAGGCCTTGCCGCCACAGGCGAAGGCCCCTCCCTCTCCGCTCGAGCCGCGCGTTCCCTCCTCGTGGACGACCCTGCCGATGACTCCACGTCGAAAACCCATCGGTGCCGGCTTGGATGGCCCATCCGCGGAGCCCGACGCCTCCCCCTGGTACACACCCGTCGCCGCACTCCTCGCCGCCTGGGAGGGCACGGAGAGGGGACTGAAGGCCAGGACGGCCCCACGGCGCGCCTGGCCCGGCCTCGCCGGCAACGAGGCGCACCCGGAGGCCAGGAGGGCCACCACCAGCGCGAGGACAGGCCTACCGCGCCAACGCCGCTCAGCGCACATTGTCCACCCCCAGCCCCACGGAGGCGAAGGCGCCTGGCCTCAGCGTCCCTTCCGCAGTCGGGAAGAGCAGCGTGCCGCCCTGCCCCACCGCGTACAGCTTGCCGCCCAGGAAGCGCCACCGCGCGTCACCCGAGGCGAGGTAGCGCGCTCCCGGCTGGCCCGCGCCCACCGCCAGGCCACCCACCCCCACCGAGAGGTTGCGGTGGAAGAGCTGCGTCTCCAGCCGGCCGTCCACGTCCACCCGGCCCCAGTTGAAGACCTCGGCGCCCATCGACAGACGGAAGTGGCGCTGCCCCAGCACGCCCAGGCTCTCCGAGTCCCAGTTGAAAATCACCTCGCCGTGGGCCGAGTACCCGTCCGGGAAGGGCGCGTCCGCCTGCGGCACGGCAGTCGGGCCCGCCACCTGGAAGCGCGCCAGCTCGTAGTCCGGACCGAAGGCACCCTGACGGAAGCCTCCTCGCTGAAGGCGGCCTTCCAGGCGCGCGCGCATGTCCACCGTCGAGGACATGTACTCCGC
>NZ_VIFM01000302.1 GCF_006636215.1 Myxococcus llanfairpwllgwyngyllgogerychwyrndrobwllllantysiliogogogochensis
ACCCGCCCCCGCGCTGCCACCACCGCCGCCACCCGAGTTGTGGCAGATACCGCCGCCCGCGCCGTTCGCGATGTTGCCGTAGCCCGTCGTTCCCGCCGCGAAGGGGTCCGTGTTGTCGTAGCTCCCCAGCGCCACGCCCTCGCCCTTCGGCGCGCCGCCCGGATAGGCCTGGTTGATGCCGGTGCAGCCATCTCCGGCACCATTCCAGAAGATGCCGCCGCGGAAGCCCGCGTTGGTCGCGGAGATGGAGCCCGCGTTGTTCACCGCGCCCGTGGCCAGGAAGATGAGCACGCCACCCGTGGTGCCATCCCACGGCCTGGCGACGAGGCTTCCCGCCGCGTTGACGGTCACCGTGGAGTACTCGGGAACGCGGATGGCCTGCGTCCCGGTGTTGGCCGCGAAGGCCACCGTGAGCGGCGCGGTGAAGGTGAGGCGCGTCGCCGTCAGCGCCTGCACGCGCCCGAACTGCCACCGGCCCACCGCCACGTTGGCGGGAGCGTTCAGGTCGATGGGCGTCTGGCTGCCCGACGTCGGGGCCGTGAGGCCCGCTGCCTGGAACACCAGCACCAGGTCGTTCACCGCGAAGCCCGTCGACGAGGCGACCGTGACGAAGCTCTGACCGGCCGGAACCGCCGCCGTCACCCGCGTATAGGCGTTGACGACAGTGTCGGCCGCGTTGACGGTGAGCGCGCCGTCCGAGCCATCGCCCAGGTGGACGGTGTCAGCGGACGCGTAGGCAGAAGGGGCCACCAGCGCGGCACACAGGAGCGCCAGCAGGCCGACGGCGGGCAAGCGAGCACGTACGCGCCGCGACTCGACCAGCGAAGTAGGAGTTTGTGGGTTCGGTTTCATAGGCCTGGGCCGCGCGGAGTGAAGTGGGGCCCGGGCGGCATCGACGGCACATAGCAATCCAGGAGCCACCCTCCGTCCACTTCTGGTCCTACCCCGGCCCAGGGGGGTTCTCCCTCCCGTCCCCTCTGAGACGAAGCAGCGGATCCGAATCACGGATCCGGATTCTGGAAACCGGACCGGATGACCCACCCCACTGGGGCCTTGCGGGCCCGCGTTGACTCGTCAACCCAAGGCCTCGGGTCCTCGTTGACGCGTCAGCCCAGACCGTGGCGTCCGAGCCGGTTCGTGACGCGCCCCGTCGGAAAAGCAAAAGGGGCCCTCCTTCCGGAGAGCCCCTTCGCGTGGCGCCAGGACGCGGATGCGTCCCGAGGCGCTAGAAGATTTCCTCGAGCCACTCGCGCATGCGGCCCTTCACCTTCTTGTACACGTTCTCTTCGCGGATGCGGAACATGCGCCGGTCCAGGTGCTTGGCGCCGTACACGACGAGGCCCACGCCCGTCGCGTACATGGGGCTCTTCACCACGTCCACCAACCCGCCGATGCCGCGCGGCATGCCCCGACGCACCGGCAGCCCGAGCACTTCCTCGGCCAGCTCCGGCATGCCCGCCAGCAGCGTGGAGCCACCGGTAATCACCACGCCCGAGGCCAGCAGGTCCTCGTAGCCGCACTTCTGAATCTCACGGTGCACGAGCTGGAAGATCTCCTCCACGCGCGGCTCCAGGATTTCGCACAGAATCTGCCGCCCGAGGACGCGGGGCTGACGGCCGCCCACGCTCGGCACCTCCAGGGTGTCGTCCTTGTTGATGAGCGACGCCAGCGCGCAGCCGTACTTCTGCTTGATGCGCTCGGCCTCGTGAGCCGGCGTGCGCAGGCCGATGGCGATATCGCTGGTGAGGTTGTTGCCGCCCAGCGCAATCACCGCCGTGTGGACGATGGAGCCGCCAGAGAAGATGGCGATGTCCGTGGTGCCGCCGCCGATGTCGACGAGGCACACGCCCAGCTCCTTCTCGTCCTCGCCCAGCACCGCCTCGGCGCTCGCCAGCGGCTGCAGGACGATGTCGGAGACATTCAGGCCCGTCCGGTTCGCGCACTTGACGATGTTCTGCGCGCTGGAGACGGCGCCCGTGACGATGTGCACCTTGGCCTCCAGGCGCACGCCCGCCATGCCCAGGGGCTCCTTGATGCCGCCCTGGTCATCGATGATGAACTCCTGGGGCAGGACGTGGATGACTTCCCGGTCCAGGGGGATGGCCACCGCCTTCGCCGCGTCGATGACGCGCGCGATGTCCGCCTCGCGGACCTCCTTGTCCTTGACCGCCACGATGCCCTGGGAATTGAAACCCTTGATGTGGCCACCGGCGATGCCCGTGTAGACGTGGGAAATCTCCGCGCCCGCCATCAGCTCCGCCTCTTCAATCGCGCGGCGGATGGAGGAGACGGTCGCCTCGATGTTGACCACCACGCCCTTGCGCAACCCCTTCGACGGATGCGTCCCGATACCGATGATGTCGATACCGCTGTCGGTCAGCTCCCCGACGATGGCGCAAATCTTCGTCGTGCCGATGTCGAGGCCGACAATAATCTCCCCCGACTTCTGCTTCGCCATGACAACCCTCCCAGGCCCCCCACTCTCGTGAAAGGGGCGTCCTCTTACTGCCTCGCGCTCCCGTTCCTCTCGGACACGGGGCTCGAAAGCTTCACCGCCACCCAACCGGGCCGGGCCCGGTTATCCAGGTGAATGATCTCCGCTGCAAGCCCCCTGGCGCCCAGTTCGCGCCGGACACGGCCCAACCGCTGCAGCTTGACCTCGGAATTCCCTTCGCCTAGGCGCACTTCCTGCCCGGAAGCGGCCACCAGCGTCACCTCCCGCCCCTCCATCCGCACCTCGGACAGCCGCTCCGGCTTGCCCGGCGATTCCTTCGCGTACGCCCGCGCCACCTCGAGCGCCGCCTGGAACCGCTGGCGCGCCACGGCGGGGTCCGTCACGTAGCCCTCACGGTCCACCCCGGTGACGAGCGGCAAATCCAGCCCGTCCCCCGGCGTCACCCGCTTGAAGGGCTCGCCCTCTTCGTCCAGCACGTACAGCTCCCCCATCACCGCCAACGCCTCCGGGACGTGCTCGGACACCTCCACGGAGACACGGTTCGGGAAGCGCCGCGTCACGTCCACCTTCTTCACCCACGGGTGCTGAAGCATGGCCCGCTCCAGCCCCCCTACATCCAACGCCCAGAGGTTCTGACCCTTCGTCAAAGCCGCCAGGCGCAGCAGCTCCACGCGCGACGCGCGCTGCAGGCCTGTGAAGGACACCGCCGCCAATTCGAACCGGGGCGACACCAGCGCCCACCGGCGCAGCTCCACCCCACCCCACACCAGCAGCCCCGTCACCAGCGTCAGCGCCACCACCTTCACCACGCCCGGCCCCTGCGAGCGCACCACGCTCTTCACGGCCTCATTTCGCTGGGCAGTGTCTTGACGGCGGCGGTTTTTGCTTCGACCGAAGGCCATGGTGGGAACGCTGGGACCCATGCTGCGCGCGGATGGATCTCCACGCCAGTTTTTGGCTACAGCGACGTCGCTGTAGCGCCCCGGCCCCACGAGAGGCCAGGACATCGAGGGGGGATTTGACGAAGGGGAAGGCCGTCTCAGGCCTTGAGACATGCGCCTTGCAACAGGCGCTCGCACAGGGCTGGGAAGTCGATACCACGTCCTGCGGCAATCTTGGGCAGGAGGCTGGTGGCCGTCATGCCTGGCAGCGTGTTTGTTTCCAGCAGGAACACATCGCCTCCGTCGGTGACGATGACGTCCGAGCGCGAAGCCCCCGCACAGCCCAGGGCCCGGTGCGCGCCCAGGCACACCTCGTTGACCCGTGCATACTGATCCGGAGGCAGGGGTGCGGGGAAGAGGTACTGCGTTCCCGTGCCCGCCTTGTACTTGGCATCGTAGTCGTAGAACTCGCGGGCGGCGCGGACCTCGATGACGCCCAGGGCCTCATCGTCCAACACTCCACCCTGCACTTCACGTCCCTTGACGAACTGCTCCACCAGGAGGGTGCCCGCATACTTCGCGGCGTCCTTCACGGCGGCGTCGTAGTCCGCGCGCGCCTTGCAGATGTGCACCCCCACGCTGCTGCCCTCGCGGCTGGGCTTCACCACCACCGGGAAGTCGAACCCCAGCGAGTCCCCCGCCGCCAGCGCGGACGCCTCGTCGGCGAAGGCGCGGTAGGCGGGCGTGGGGATGCCCTGGGCGATGAAGACGAGCTTGGCATAGACCTTGTCCATGGCCATCGCCGACGCGAGCACGCCGCTGCCGGTGTACGGGATGAACATGGACTCCAGCAGGCCCTGGAGGCTGCCGTCCTCGCCGTAGCGGCCGTGCACCGCCAGCCACGCCACGTCCACCTTCTCCGCGATGAGGCGCGCGGGAAGGTCCTTGCCCACGTCGATGTCCACCACGTCGTAGCCCAGGGAGCGCAGCGCGCCGGCCACGGCGGCGCCGGTGCGCAAGGACACCTCGCGCTCGGACGACAGGCCGCCGTACAGCACGCCCACGCGCTTGTTCTTGAGTTCGTCCTTCGAGAAGGCGCCGCGATTCGCTGTCATGGCAGGAACTCTCCCACGCGTTTGACTTCGGGTTTCATGTCGACACCGGAGTGCTCCTGTACACGCGTCCGCATCAGCGTGATGAGCCCCAGCACGTCCCGGGCGGTCGCCCCGCCCAGGTTGACAATCCAGTTGGCGTGCAGCGTCGAAATCTGTGCCCGCCCCAGCGTGTGCCCCTTGAGGCCCACGAGTTCAATCAACCGCCCGGCATGGTCTCCGGGGGGATTGGTGAAGACGCTGCCGAAGTTGGGCTGGCTCAACGGCTGCGTCCGCTTGCGGTAGCCCAGGTCCGCGTCCATGGCGACCTTGGAGGCGGCGACATCGCCCTTGGGCAGCCGGAAGCGCACCCGCGTCACCACGCCCCCGGGCGGAAGCTCCGAGTGCCGGTACGCATGCGGCACCTGCGCCTTCGTCAGCCACCCCACCCCGTCAGGCGTGGCGACCTCCACCGCCTCGATGACGCGAAACGCCTCGCCATTCTTGGTGCCCGCGTTCATCGACACCGCGCCGCCGAGCGTCCCGGGGATGCCCGCGAGGAACTCCGCGCCCACCAGTCCCTGGCCGCGCATCACGTTGACGAGCTTCACGATGGCCGCGCCCGCGCCCAGGGTGATGAGCCCGTCCTCCGGCCCCACCTCGATGAGCTCGGGGAACAAGTCTCCCGGCAGCTTCACCGTGACACCATGCACGCCGCCGTCACCCACCAGCGTGTTGGCGCCGCCCCCGAGGATGGCCACGGGCGCGCCCTCGTCCCGCGCGAGCTTCAGCACGGCGACGAGCGCATCGGGCGAGCGCGGACGCACCAGCGCCTCCGCCGCGCCGCCCACCCGGACGCTGATGAGCGGAGCCAGCGGCTCGCCGGCCTTCACTTCGCAATCCGGCAGTCGCTCCACGCGAGCCGCCAGCGCCGTCTTCACGCCCGCTTCCACCATGTCGGCTAGCCCTTCGTCGGAGCCGCGTTGCCGAGCAGGCCGAGCAGGTCCGGCCCCACGTGGGTGATATCGCCCGCGCCAAGCGTCAACACGAGGTCTCCCTCGCGCAGCCGGGGCAGCAGCGCCGCCGGCAGGTCCGCGCGCTTGGGAACGAACGTCACATCGCGGTGGCCGTGCGCGCGGATGGCGTCCGCCAGGGCGTCACCGGTGGCGCCCGGAATCGGCTCCTCGCCGGCCGCGTAGACGTTGGTGACGAAGAGCACGTCCGCGTCGTTGAACGACGTGGTGAACTCCTTCAGCAAGTCGTGCGTGCGCGTGTAGCGGTGCGGCTGGAAGGCCACCACCACGCGGCGACCGAAGGCGCGCCGGGCGCCCGCCAGCGTGGCCAGCACCTCCGTGGGGTGGTGCGCGTAGTCGTCCACCACGGTGATGCCCTTGGCCTCGCCCTTCACGGTGAAGCGCCGCTGCACGCCACCGAACTCGGCCAGCGCGGTGCGCACCGTCTCCAGGGGGATATCCATCTCCTCCGCCACGGCGATGACGGCCAGCGCGTTGAAGGCGTTGTGCGCGCCCACCATGCGCACGCGGAACTCGCCCAGGTCCTCCTCGCGGCGGAACGCATGGAACGTGGTGGTGAAGCAGTCCAGGGCAATGCTCTCCAGGCGGTAGTCCGCCATGTGCGAGCTGCCGTAGGTGACGAAGCGCTTCTCGATGCGCGGCAGGAGCGCCTGGACGTTGGGGTTGTCCAGGCACAACACGTTGAGGCCGTAGAAGGGCACCCGGTTGCAGAACTCCACGAAGGCCGTCTGGAGCACCTCCAGCGAGCCGTAGTGGTCCATGTGCTCCGGGTCGATGTTGGTGACGATGGAAATGGACGGGTGCAGCTTGAGGAAGCTGCCATCGCTCTCGTCCGCCTCCACCACCATCAGCTCGCTCTTGCCCAGCTTGGCGTTGGAGTCGAGCACGTTCACCTTGCCACCCACCACCGCCGTCGGGTCCAGGCCCGCCGCGCTCAGCACGGTGGCCACCATGGACGTCGTCGTCGTCTTGCCGTGACTGCCCGCGACGGCGACGGAGTACTTCAGCCGCATCAACTCCGCGAGCATCTCCGCGCGGGGGATGACGGGAATCTTCCGCTGGCGCGCGGTGACGACCTCCGGGTTGTCCTTGCGCACCGCGGACGAAATCACCACCACGTCCGCCTGCACGAGGTTCTGCGCCTTGTGCCCCTCGAAGATGGTGGCGCCCATGCGCGTCAGGCGCCGGGTGATGTCGCTCTCCTTCAAGTCGGAGCCGGACACCCGGTAGCCCAGGTTGATGAGCACCTCGGCGATGCCGCTCATGCCGATGCCTCCGATGCCCACGAAGTGCACCTGCGCGGCGTGCCGCGTCTTGAAGAGGCTGGGGGGCTTGTTCTTCGTCACGACTTGCTCCTGGGTGCCGTCTTCGCCTCGGGGGTGGGACGCTCGCGGCCGGTGGGGCCCCAGGTCTGCACCATCAGGTCCACACACACGTCGGCCAGCTCCTTCGCCGCCTCGGGACGGCCCAACAGGGCCGCCTTCTTCTCCATGCCCTTGAGCCGCTCGGGCTGCGACTTCAGCGTCCGCAGCGTCTCCGCCAGCTTCGCGCCCGTCAGCTCCGACTCCTGGAACATCAGCGCCGCGCCCGCGTCCACCAGCGCCCGCGCATTCACCGTCTGGTGGTCATCCGTCGCATGCGGGAAGGGAATCAGGATGCTCGCCTTCTTGCACACGGTCAGCTCCGCCAGCGTGGTGGCACCCGCGCGACAGATGACCAGGTCCGCCATCGCGTACGCGCTCGACATGTCGTCGATGAACTCCACCACGTCCGCGTGGAAGCCCTTGTCCGTGTAGCCCTTGCGCACCATCTCCAGGTCGTTCTTCCCCGTCTGGTGCACGAAGCGCAGGCCTTCCTTCAAGTCGCCCAGCGAGTCGAGCGCCTCCAACATCCGCTGGTTGATGCCCCGCGCGCCCAGGCTGCCGCCGAAGACGAGCACCGAGAAGTTCTCGTGCGCCACGTGGCTGCGCAGGTAGTTGTCCATCAGCTTGCGGCGGATGGGGTTGCCGATGAGCTGCACCTTCTTCTCCGGGAAGAAGCGCCGCGCTTCATCGAAGGCGATGAAGACCACCCGCACCACCTTGCCCAACAGCTTGTTGGTGAGGCCCGGCAGCGCGTTCTGCTCCTGGATGGCGGTGGGGATGCCCATCAGCCACGCGGCCAGGACGACGGGCCCGCTCGCGTAGCCGCCCACGCCCACCACCACGTCCGGCTTCTGCCGGGCGAGGATGCGGAACGACTCGATGAAGGCCAGGGGCAGCGCGAAGAGCGCCTTGAGCAGGGAGAAGAAGCCCTTGCCCTTCAGGCCCTGCACCTTCACCAGCTCCAGCGGATAGCCCTCGCGCGGAACCACGCGCGCCTCCAGGCCCCGCTCGGTCCCCACGAAGACGACCTCGTTGGCGTGGTGACGCGTCACCACCTCTTCCGCCAGGGCAATGCCCGGGAAGAGATGGCCCCCGGTGCCGCCCCCCGCGATGAGCACCTTCACGCCGCCACCTCCCTCAAGTCCGAACCCGCCCGCGCGCTCCGAGGCGCTCCCTGCGCGCTGGCGCTCAGCGACAGCAGCACCCCCGCCGCGCCCATCAGCACCACCAACGACGTGCCTCCGTACGACACGAACGGCAGCGTCAGTCCCTTGGTCGGCAACAGCCCCATGGCCACGCACATGTTCACCGTGGCCTGGAACGCGATGATGGAGGTGAAGCCCAACCCCAGGTACGTGCCGAAGGTCTCTCCGGCCGCGAGGCTCGCGCGCACGCCGCGCCACAGGACGATGGCATAGAGCGAGACGAGCACGCCCACGCCAATCAACCCCGTCTCCTCGCCGAGGATGGAGAAGATGAAGTCGGTGTGCGCTTCCGGCAGGAAGAAGAGCTTCTGCCGGCCGTCGCCCAGGCCCAGGCCCACCACGCCGCCGGAGCCGATGGACATGAGCGACTCGGCGACCTGGTAGCCCACGTCATGCCGGTGCGCCCACGGGTCCAGGAAGGCCAGGATGCGCTTCATGCGATACGGGCTGGAGGCAATCGCCACGTACGCCAGCGGCAGCGCGAGCAACACGGAGCCGACCAGGTAGCTCAGCTTCGCGCCAGCGGCGAACAGCAGCACGAACAACATGAACACCAGCAGCACGCTGCTGCCAAAGTCGGGCTGGAGCATGCAAAGCATCACCAGGATGCCGCAGAGCGCCAGGTGCGGGAGGAAGCCCACGGAGAACGTCGCCACCTTCTCGCGCTTCTTCGCCAGCGAGTAGGACAGGTAGACGACCCAGGCGAACTTGGCGACCTCGGCCGGCTGGAGGCTGAAGCCCGGCAGCCGAATCCAGCGCCGCGCGCCGCCCGCCGTGGAGCCGATGCCGGGAATGGCCACCAGCACCAGCAGGACAATCGCCGCGAGCAGCAGCGGATACGCCCAGCGCGCCAGCTTGCGCCAGCCCAGCTTCATCGCCACGGCCATCACCACCAGGCCCAGGGCCGCCGCGGTGACCTGTCGCTTGAAGAAGTAGAGGCTGTCGCCGAGCTTGTCCTGCGCCAGCACCGCGCTCGCCGAGTACACCATCACCAGTCCCATCGTCACCAGGCCCAGCACGGCGCACAGGAGGATGGGGTCGAACCGCACGGGAGCATTCGACGGAGGAGAGGTCTTCATGCCGTCACAGCGCTCCGACCAGGCGCTTGAAACTGTCGCCCCGGTCCTCGAAGTTCTTGAATTGATCGTACGACGCACACGCGGGCGACAGCAGCACCGTGTCACCTGACTTCGACAGCTCACGCGCCTTCGCTACCGCCGCCGCCAGCGTGCCGCACGCATGCACCGCCGCCTGCCCCTCGTACGCCCGGGCGAGCAGGTCCGAGTCCGCGCCGATGGTCAGCACGCCCTTCACCTTGCCCCGCCCCTCTTCCACCATGGGCGCGTACGGCGCGCCCTTGCCCTTGCCACCGGCAATCAGCCACAGCCCGCCCTGGAACGCGCGCAGCGCCACCAGCACGGAGTCCACGTTCGTGGCCTTTGAGTCGTTCACCCACTCCACCCCGTCCAACACCCGCACGCTCTCCAGCCGGTGCGGCAGGCCCGGGTAGCTGTCCAGTCCCGCCTGCACCGCCTCGGCCGGGACGCCGCCCAGCCGCGCCAGCAGCGTGGCCGCCATCGCGTTCTGCGCGTTGTGGGCGCCTCTGAGCGCGCGGTTGGCGAGCCGGTACTTCTCGCCCTGGAAATCCAGCCGGAAGCCGCCCGCCTCCGCCACCGCGAGCCCCGCCAGCGTCGGTGCGTCCGCCACCGGCTTGCCCGTGACGCTGAAGCCGTACACGGGCACTCGCGCCTGGCGCGCCAGCGCGAGCACGTCCGCGTCGTCCGCGTTCACCACCGCGAAGTCGCCCTCTCGCTGGTGGTGGAAGATGCGGGCCTTGGCCTCGCCGTACGCCCCATGGTCCGCGTACCGGTCGATGTGGTCCGCCGTGAGGTTGAGGATGGCGGCGCCGCGCGGGCGCAGCGTCTGGATGCCCTCGAGCTGGAAGCTGGACAACTCCACCACCAGCGCGTCCCAGTCTCCAGGGGACAGCGCGGCCTCGCTGAAGGGCCGGCCCAGGTTGCCACCGACGAACGTGCGCTTCTTTCCCTGGACGAACAGCTCTCCGGTGAGCGCCGTGGTGGTGCTCTTCCCGTTGGTGCCGGTGATGCCAAACAGCGGCACCGACTCCAGGAAGCGCCACGCCAGCTCCACCTCGCCCCAGATGGGAACGCCCGCGGCCGCGGCGGCGCGCAGCTCCGGCAGCGCCAGAGGCACGCCCGGGCTCACCACCACCAGCGACTGCGACTCCAAGAGGCCCGGCGTCGCGGGGTCGGTGACGAGCGTGGCGCCCAGCGCCTTCACCTCGCGGGCCACGTCGCCCAGCGCGTCCTCGCTCCGGGCGTCCAGCGCCGTCACGCGCGCGCCCCGCTGGCACAACAAGCGCAGCGCCGCCACGCCGCTCTTCGCCAGCCCGTACACCAGCACCTTCTGCCCGGACAGCGCGAACGTCATGGATGTTCCACCCCTCGGGAGAATCAGCGCAGCTTGAGCGACAGGAGCGCCACGCCACCACAGAGGATGGAGACGATCCAGAAACGGACGATGATCTTCGGCTCGGCCAGGCCCTTGAGCTCGAAGTGGTGGTGCACCGGCGCCATCTTGAACACGCGCTTGCCGGTCATCTTGAAGGAGGCCACCTGAATCATCACGCTCAGCGCCTCCGCGAAGAAGATGCCGTGGATGATGGCGGAGACGACCTCGTTCTTGGACAGCACCGCCAGCCCGCCCAGGGCGCCACCCAGCGCCAGCGAGCCGATGTCCCCCATGAACACGGAGGCCGGATACGTGTTGAACCAGAGAAAGGAGATGCCCGCACCGACGATGGCCGCGCAGAACACGGCCAGCTCCGCGCCACCCGGCACCTGGAGGATGCCCAGGTATTGCCACAGCGGCGTGGCCACCAGCTTCGTCGTGCCGCCCACCGTCACCGAGTCCGCGATGCTCAGCGTGGTGCCCGCGACGTAGCAGAGCACCGCGAAGGTAATCGCGGAGACGATGGTGGGGACAATCGCGAGCCCATCCAGGCCGTCGGTGAGGTTCACCGCGTTGGACGTGCCCACGATGACAATCCAGGCGAAGACGACGTAGAACCAGCCCAGGTCCAGGTTGAACCAGTGGGACGGAATGAAGGGCAGCGTCAGCCGCGTGTTGATGAGCAGCGTGGGGCCGAACGAGCCGTCCGGCTGCGTCCACGTCGTCAGCAGGCCGAAGACGGCGATGAGGAAGAAGACGGTCTGCAGCACCATCTTCTTGCGCCCCGCCAGGCCCTTGGAGTTGCGCTTGGACAGCTTGAGCCAGTCGTCCAGGAAGCCGATGAAGCCGTAGCCGAACGTCAGGAGCAGCACCACCCAGACGGCGCGGCTCTTCAGGTCCGCGAACAGCAGCGTGCCCGCGGCGATGCAGATGAGGATGAGCGCGCCACCCATGGTGGGCGTGCCCTTCTTCTTCTGATGCGAGTCCGGCGTGTCCTCGCGGACGTTGCTCTGTCCGTGCTGCTTCAGGCGCAGCCTCGCGATGAGGCGCGGCCCAATCAACATACCCAGCACGAGCGCGAAGACCCCGGCGGCGATGATGCGGAAGGTGGGGTAGCGCAGGAAGTTGAGAACCCGCCCCGCTTCCGTGTTCTGGATGAGCTCGTAGAGCAGATACAGCACTAGTGGTTTCCTCCGGAGGATGCGGTCGTGCCCGTCAATGCGGCCACCACCCGCTCCAGCCGCATTCCGCGGCTCGCCTTCACCAGCACCACGTCGTGGGGGCGCAGCCTCGGCGTCAACCACGCCACCAGGGGCTCCACCTCCGTGAAATGCGCCGCGGACCCACCCAGCCCCGCGTGCTTGAACCCTTCCGCGGAGCGCGGGCCGAAGAAGGCCACCAGCGCCGCCTTGCTCGCGACCTGCCCGCCCAGCCGCGCGTGCTCTTCCAGCTCGCCCGGGCCCAATTCCAGCATGTCGCCCAGCACCGCCACCGCGCGGCCCCCGGGCGTCACCAGCGTGCCCAGCGTCTCCAACGCCGCGTCCATGGAGGCGGGGTTGGCGTTGTAGCAGTCGTCAATCACCGTCACGCCCCCCAACCCGTCCACCACGTTGAGGCGCCGCGCGTACGGCTTCGCCGCCTCCAGCCCCTTCACGCACTCTTCCGCCGTGTAGCCCAGGGCCAGCGCCACCGCGAAGGCCGCCGTCGCGTTCTGCGCGTTGTGCGGACCGATGAAGCCCAGCCGCACCGGCCACTCGCGGCCCAGGTGGCGCACCGTGGCCACCATGCCGTCGCGGCCCTTCGTCTCCACCGACACCAGCCGCACATCCGCGTCTTCCGCGCGGCCGAAGGTCAGCCGGTTCGCTTCACTGCGCTCGGCTTGCGCGGGGATGAGCGGGTCATCGGCGTTGACGACAATCGTCGTCCCGTGCCCCATCTCCTGGAACATCTCCCCTTCCGCGTCCGCCACGCCCTGAAGGCTGCCCAGCCCCTCCAGGTGCTCGGGCTGGACGACGGTGATGACGCCCGCGTCCGGCCGCACCACGCGGGTGAGCCGCTGGATTTCGCCGGGCCGGTTCATCCCCACCTCGATGACCGCCGCCACGTGCTGGGGCTCCAGCCGGAACAGCGTCAGGGGGACGCCCACCTCGTTGTTGAAGTTGCCTTCCGTCTTCAGCGCCGGCCCGCGCGTGGCGAGGATGGCGCCCACCATCTCCTTGGTGGTCGTCTTCCCGTTGGAGCCACCCACCGCGCAGATGGGAATGCGGAAGCGCTGACGGTGGTGGCGGCCCAGGGCCCCCAACGCCATCAGCGTGTCGTCGACTTCGTAGAGCGTGAAACCGGTGGGCAGCGCGGGCAGGGCACGGCCCCGCCCCACCAC
>NZ_VIFM01000303.1 GCF_006636215.1 Myxococcus llanfairpwllgwyngyllgogerychwyrndrobwllllantysiliogogogochensis
GCGCCGACGCTCGCTGTCGAGTCGCACCTCCCGAGTTGCAACAGGGCGAGCCGTCGTCCGAGCCATGGCGTTCCTCCTTCCCTCAGAGGGGTAACACCTGCGGCTCAAGCCATATTTGCCGGTGTAGAAAAAAACCGGCTGACGCCGGTCCACCTGCCACCTCGTGGGCGGGAGCCCCGAAAACCAGTCCGGAGCCCGCTCACCCGCCGAGGGTCTATTCGGTGAAGTCTCGCACCATCAGGCGCGCTGGCGCCACTCGGAGCCCTGCTCCTGGGCCGGCACCGCGACTTCCTTGTCGCCTTCCTTCAGGTCCGACGTCACCAGATCAAGCAGCTCCGTGGCGATGCCGATGACCTGGTGCGGGGTGTACCCGCTCGCGCGCAGCTGGTTGAAGAAGGTGCGCGCCAGGATCCGGGTGCCCTTTTGATCGGTGCTCACAGTGAATGCCTCCAAATGGGGCGGCGAAATGAGGGGGGCCGCCGTGTAATCACGCGAGCCCTGTTCTTCAACCCCCGTGCCAGTCGTTCTCTTCCGGAACGATTCCGTAATAATTCCAATGACTTGGATGAAAATATGGCCCGGCATGGCCCCGCCAGGGGTGCGAAGGAGCCTACGCACCCTGGGGAACCCCCGAGGGAAGTGGATGGCGGGGTGCATCACGGGATACGCACCCGGATGAGGGCTCGGGCCCCCCGTGGTTTCAAGTGCTTGCAATCTTTCACCGGGGTGAAGCAGATACGCGCCCCCACCAGGAGCGAACGGCAATGGCGTATCGGGTGAACAACATCGGGCTGTGGCTGGACGAGCCGGAGGAGCTGCTCGGTCAGCGGGCCGCGGAGAAGCTGGGCGTCACCCGCTCCGATCTGGCCTCCGTGCGGGTGGTGCGTTCAGTGCTGGACGCTCGCAAGAAGGGCAGCCCCCGCTACATCTACACCCTGGAAGTGGAGATGGCCCCCGGCCGCAAGCCGGCGCACATTCCGCCGGACGTGGGCGAAGCGCCTCCGCCGCCAGAAGTCCTTCCCCCGGTGAAGGCGCCCGAGCAGTGGCCCATCATCATCGGCACCGGCCCCGCCGGGCTGTTCTGCGCCCTGGGTCTCTTGGAGCGCGGCGTGCGCAGCATCCTGCTGGAGCGCGGCCGTGAAGTCGTCGCGCGCCGCAAGGACGTGGCGAAGCTGATGCGCGACGGCACGTTGGACCCCGAGAGCAACATGAACTTCGGGGAAGGCGGCGCGGGCGCGTACACGGACGGCAAGCTGTCCACGCGCATCAACCACCCCATGGTGCGCAAGGTCATCGAGGCCTTCGCCCGCTACGGCGCGCCGGACCACATCCTCATCGAGGGCAAGCCGCACATCGGCTCGGACCTCCTGCCCGGCGCGGTGGCGAAGCTGCGCGAGGAGCTCATCGCCGGCGGCTGCCAGGTGCACTTCGAGCAACGCGTGGACGACCTCCTCTACCGCGACGGGCACGTGGCCGGCGTGAAGCTGGCCGACGGGCGCACGCTGGAGAGCAATCGCGTCATCCTCGCGCCCGGCAACTCCGCGCGGGAATTGTACGAGCGCTTCGCCGCCGACGGCCGCGTCCTCGTGGAGGCCAAGCCCTTCGCGCTGGGCTTCCGCGCCGAGCATCCGCAGGCGCTCATCAACGGCATCCAGTACGGCAGCGCCGCGAAGAACCCGAAGCTGCCCCCCGCCGACTACAAGCTGGCGGAGAACCTGGACGTGGATGGCGAGGTGCGGGGCGTCTATTCGTTCTGCATGTGCCCGGGTGGAATCGTGGTGCCCACGCCCACCCAGGACGGGCTCCAGTGCACCAATGGCATGAGCAACTCGCGCCGCAACGCGCGCTACGCCAACGCCGGCATCGTCGTCTCCGTCTCCGTGGCGGACTTCGAGCGCGAGGGCTTCCGTGGCCCGCTGGCGGGCCTGGAGTTCCAACGGCACTGGGAAGAGAAGGCCTATGAGTTGGGTGGCGGACGCTTCTTCGCGCCGGCGCAGACGATTCCGGACTACCTGGCCGGCCGCGTGAAGAAGGACCCGGGGGGCACCAGCTACCGTCCGGGGCTGGCGCACGTGGACCTCAACCGCCTGTTCCCGGAGCGGCTCACCACCTCGCTCAAGCAGGCGCTGAAGACGTTCGACCGGAAGATGCGCGGCTTCATCAGCGAGGAGGGAAAGCTGATTGGAATCGAGAGCCGCACCTCGTCGCCGGTGCGAGTCACGCGGAACGAACTTCTTCAGTCGGTGTCCATGAAGGGACTGTATCCGGCGGGCGAGGGCTGCGGTTACGCGGGCGGCATCGTCTCGTCGGCCATTGATGGTCTGCGCATCGCGGAGCAGATTGCCACCGAGCTGGCGTGAGGCGAGGTCGTGCCTCACGGAAGGAGAGCTGCCATGCGTTACATCGTGCGCACTCCGGACGGAGAGCTGACCTATCCCAGCCTGGGTGACGTGGAGCGCGCCTACACCCAGGGACTGGTGGACCCGGACGACGAGGTGCGGGAGGAGAGCTCCAGCCTGTGGCGCAAGGCGGGCAGTCTGCCCGTGCTCGCCCAGGCACGCCGTCCGTCGTCGGGGCTGGCTGCTCGGGGACAGTGGCTGCCCGTGGCGGGCGCGGTGCTCGTGGGCGCGCTGGCCCTGGCGCTGGTGCTCCGCGACTCCTGGCACCTGCGAATCCTGGGCATCATCCTGGCGCTCGTCGTCAGCTCCATGCTCACCCGGGTGACATTCAAGGCGTTCAAGCGACCTCCACCCCAGCCGTGAGCATCAGAGGCCCGGTCCCCTCGGCCGAGGCGCTCCAAGCGGCATCCCCCCAGCTTCGCGGCTCGCCCCCTCCCCTGCCCTCCAGCGCGGGGGCCAGGCGTCCGCCGACATCGGCAAGCGCACGGCCCATGTTGTCCGCTGGAAGCAGTCCACGGGCGTCCGGTCCCGTGGCACCACGCGAGAGGGAGGACGCACCTTGCTCAGCACCTATCTGTCCCGGGATGCCGCCCGCCGCCTGAAACACGGCGCCCCCTGGCTGCGCCGGGAGGACATCGTCTCCATGGAGGGAACGCCCCAACCCGGGGAGCCCGTGCAGCTCCGGGACGAGGACGGCGCGATGCTGGGCCTGGGTGACGTGGACCTGGAGGCCTCGCGCGCCGTGCGCCGCCTGGGCATGCCGGACGAGGCCGTGGAGGGCCTGATTCCCCGCCACCTCCGCCACGCCTTCGAGCGCCGGGGCCGGCTGGTGGATGACCCGCGCTTCTGCCGGGTGGTCAACGATGACGGGGACGGCCTGCCCGGCCTCATCGTGGACCGGTACGACACGCACTTCGTCGTGCAGACCCTCACCCGCTCCATGGACGCGCGGCACCAGGAAATCACCCGCGCGCTGGTGGAGGTGACGGGCGCGAGCTCGGTGCTCCTGCGCAATGACTCCGGGCGCCGTCAGGTCCTGGGCCTGCCCACGCAGCGGCCCCACGTCCTCTACGGCACCCCGCCCCGCTGGTGCCGGCTCTTGGAGCTGGGCGCCCGGTTCACCGTGGACCTCACCTACGGCCAGGGCACGGGCTACGCGTATGACCAGCGCGAGCTGCGGCGCGTCGTCGGGCGCATGGCCTGGGACGGCCGCGTGCTGGATGCCAGCTGCAACGTGGGCGGCCTCTTCGTCCACGCGGGACTGCATGGCGCCCGACACATCCTCGCCTTCGACGCGGACGCGGACGCCGGAGACCTGGCCCGGGAGAACGCGGAGGCCAACGGGTTGTTCGGCCGGGTGATGGTGGAGAAGGGCACCGCCCTCCAGGCCCTGCGCGCGGTACGAGAGACCTTCGACCTGGTGTTGCTGGACACGCCCCGGGTGGGCTCCGAGGAGGAGTTCGTGGAGCAGATCCGGTACGCCCTGCGGCGCACCCGCCATGGGGGCCGCTTGCTCGTGGTCGGCTACCACCCACCACTGGCCCTGGGCGGCTTCGACGAGCTGGTGGCCACCGCCTGCGAGGCGGAAGCGCGCATCGCCACCCGGCTGTCCCGTCCTGGACTCCCCCCGGACCACCCCACACTGGTGGGCTCCCCTGGCGCGGAGTACCTCGACGCGGTGGCGCTCGAGGTCACCTGACGCGAGTCCCCCGCGCCGCCTTCCGGGGTGCTAGTGTCCGCGCCCGCGATGACCAACGAAAACGTCCCCGATACCGCGACCCCCACCCCGGCAGGTTCCGTCGAGACCGTCCGCAAGGTGTACGCGGTCGACCTGCGTGAGAAGGACCGCGTCAACACTGTCTTCCGCGTCACCAAGAAGGAGAAGGTGACGGCCCGAAGTGGCAAGGTGTTCCTGGCCATGACGCTCGTCGACAAGAGCGGCGAGGTCGACGCGCGCGTCTTCGACAAGGTGGACGCGCTCGAGCCCGCCTTCCAGTCGGGCGACTTCGTGCTCGTCCAGGGCAACGTCATCCAGTTCCACGGCCGCACCCAGATTGTCGTGGAGGCCGTGGAGCGTCTGGACCCCGAGCCCCTGGACCCCAAGGAGTTCGAGCCGCGCGCCGAGAAGGCGGACAAGGTCGAGAAGGTAGAGAAGACGGACAAGGGCGAGGGCCGTCACGAGGGTGGCGGTGGCGCTCGCGCCGTGGGCCTCATCCGCGAAATCGTCAACGAGCGGGTCAGCGATCCGCACGTGAAGCAGCTCCTGATTGCCTTCCTGGAGGATCCGCAGGTGGCCTCGGGGCTGCCGGTGGCGCCGGCGGCCAAGGGCATGCACCACGCGTGGCGCGGCGGTCTGGCCGAGCACCTGCTGTCGGTGATGCGGCTGACGCTGCGGGTGGCGGACCACTACCCCATGGCGGACCGCGACCTGCTGCTGGCGGGCGCGCTGCTGCACGACGTGATGAAGGTGGCGGAGATCTCGCCGGACAAGGGCTTCGACTACACGGACGAAGGCAAGCTCGTGGGTCACCTGGTGATGACGGCCCAGAAGATTCGCGAGAAGACGCTGGCCATCCCCGGCTTCCCGCCGCTGCTGGAGCAGCACCTCACGCACCTGGTCATCTCCCACCACGGCCAGCTCGAGTACGGCAGCCCCAAGGTGCCGATGACGCTGGAGGCGCACATCGTCCACGCGCTGGACTCGCTGGACTCGCGCATTGCCTCGTGGCTGGAGGCCATGCAGCGCGACCCCAACGACAAGTGGACGGACGTGCTGCGCCACTACGACCGTCAGCTCTGGAAGGGCCCCGCGCCCACCAGCCGGGGCCGCGCTCCGGTGGAGGGTGGCGGCGCTGGCGGAGGCCGTCGCAAGTCTCGCGAGGAGAAGCGCAAGGCCCGGGGCGAGAAGTCCCCGAGCCAGGGCACGCCGCCCGCCGAGGGCACCGCCCCCGTCGCGCGCGAGGAGTCTCCGCGTCCCCCTCGTGAGGATCGTCCGCCGCGCAAGGAGCGCCCGCCCCGCGAGGAGCGTGCCCGGGACGAGCAGCGTCCGCCTCGTGAGGACCGCCCGCCTCGTGAGGATCGTCCGCCTCGCGAGGAGCGTGCGCCCCGCCCTCCCCGTGAGGACCGTCCGGCTCGCGACCCGAGCGGCCTGCCCAAGGAGCTGACCTTCAAGCCCTTCAGCGCGCTCACGTCCCTGCCCCCCGCCTCCGAGTCCACATCCAAGAATGGAGAGGGCTCCTCGGAAAGCTGAGTCGTCATGGCGAAGAAGCTGGGTGAGCGCCTCATCGAGGCAGGACTCGTCAACGCCGGGGCCGTGGAGCAGGCCCTGGAGCACCAGAAGATCACCGGCCACAAGCTGGGGGACTGTCTGGTGGAGTTGGGGCTCCTCCAGGAAGCGGCGTTGCTGCGCTTCCTGGCCGCGGAGTTCCAGACGCGCTTCGTGAGCGCGGACAAGCTGGCCAAGGCGAAGATTCCCACCGAGGTGCTCGACAGGCTCCCGGTGCGTCTGGCCGAGGCGCAGAACGTGCTGCCGCTCGCGGTGGACCCGGACAGGAAGCTGTTGTCCGTGGTCGCCGCGGAGCCGCAGAACAAGGCGCTGATGGACGAGATTGCCCTCGTCACGGGCATGTCGGAGGTCTACGCGTACGTGGGCCTGCGCGGCGCCATCGCCGCGGCCATCCGCAAGCACTACTACGGCGACCCCACCGCGTTCGCCGCGCTGCTGGAGTCGGCGAGCGCGCACTCGAACCCGACCGAGTCGACGTCGCGCACGGGGGCCGCGGAGCACAACCGCACCTCCACCAGCAACCGCACCAGCCTGTCCTTCCGGATGGAGACGGACGCGCGCATGCGGCTGCAGCGCGCCAGCGGCACGCAGGTGGCGGGGCGCCCCTCGTCCACGCAGCGGCGTGAGCCGGGCGGACCTCGCGGGCTGGTCAGCGACATCGACTACGTGGAGACGCTGGGCATCCTCGTGGGGCTGCTGGAGCAGGACCGCCAGCGCCACCGGGGACACTCCGCGCAGCTCGCGCGCCAGGCGGGCATCGTCGGCCAGCGCATGGGCATGCCCCACAAGGAGCTGGCCGCGCTGTCCATCTCCGCGTACCTGCATGACCTGGGCAAACCCTCCGAGCGGCACTTCTCGCTCGCGAGCAATGCCGTCAACTCGGAGTGGAAGGCCCAGGCCCGCGCGGCCTGTCGCGCGCCCACCAAGCTGTTCGAGACGGTGCACCTGCCCACGCAGGTCAACACCATCCTCGCGCAGCTCTACGAAGCCTGGGACGGCTCAGGCACCCCGCAGGGCGCCAAGGGCGAGGAAATCACCCTGGGCGCGCGCATCCTCGCCGCGGTGGACAGCTTCCTGGAGCTGACGAAGAACCCCGGCAACGCGCTGGGCAAGGCGCTGACGAAGGAGCAGGCGCTGGAGCACCTGAAGACGAACTCGGGCGTGCTCTATGACCCCGTGGTGGCGGACATCGTCATCCAGCTCCAGAGCGGCGAACTCTTGCGCCACCGGCTGGAGAGCGAGGGCCGACAGGTGCTCGTCGTGGAGCCGGACGAGACGGCCCGGGGCGAGCTGCTGGAGGCGGTGCTCAAGCAGGGTCTGGTGGCCCACGCGCTGTCCACGCAGGAAGGCGCGCAGGACGGGCTGGCGCGGCAGGACTGCGACGTGCTGGTGGTGAGCCTGCGACTGGGGCAGCAAGAGGTGCTCGACCTGCTCCAGCAGGCGCGCTCCACGCCGGAGACGGCGGGCCTGCCCATCGCCGTGGTGGGCGAGCCGGACGCGTCCACGCGCGAGCGGCTGATGATGGGCGGCGCCACGGAGCTGCTGCCTCCCGGTGACAAGTCCCTGGTGGCCAAGGCGGTGCGCGCGATGCTCGAGGACCGGGTGCTGCACAACGGCCCGGGCCGCGTGGTGCGAGGCAGCTTCGACGAGCTGCCTCCTCGGGAGCTGCTGCGCACGCTGGGTGGCGGAAAGAAGAGCGGCAAGCTCCAGCTGCGTCAGCACACGCTGGAGGGCTCACTCCACCTGGAGGGAGGCCGCGTCGTCTTCGCCTCCTTCGGCGGCCACACCGGAGAGCCCGCGCTGCAGGCCCTGCTGAAGCTCAAGCAGGCCGACTTCCAGTACGACCCGGACGCGCTGCTGCTCGACGTGCCGCAGATGGACCAGGACCTCCAGGCCCTGGCCGGCGGCGTCACCTCAGGGTGAGGTTGAAGAGGGCGGCGGCGTTGGCGGTGGTGACCTCTGTCACCGTCTCCAGCGCCACGCCCTTCAGCTCCGCCAGCTTCCGCGCCGTCTCCACCACGTGCGAGGGCTCGTTCTTCCGCCCCCGGTGCGGCACGGGCGCGAGGAACGGGCTGTCCGTCTCCACCATCAGCCTGTCCAGCGGCGCGAAGCGCACGGCGTCCTGGAGCGCCTCCGTCTTCTTGTAGGTGATGACGCCGGACAGCGAGAGGAAGAAGCCCCGGTCCAGGTAGCGCCGCGCGGCGTCCGTGTCTCCGGTGAAGCAGTGGATGACGCCTCGGGAGACGCCCACCTCACCGAGAATCGCGTCGCAGTCCTCGTGCGCGTCACGCACGTGGACCACCAGCGGCTTTGCCAGCTTCACCGCGAGGGCGCACTGGTGCCGGAAGACGCGGGCCTGCACCTCACGGGGTGAGTGGTCGTAGTAGTAGTCGAGCCCGGCCTCGCCCACGGCGCGCACCTCCGGGCGGGCGCAGATGCGCTCCAACGTGGCCAGGTCGTCTTCCGTGGCCCGCGCGGCTTCGTGCGGATGGATGCCAAGCGTGGGCGACAGGAACTCAGGATGCGCGGCGGCCAGCTCCAGCGCATTGCCCCACTCGCCGGGGCCATGGAACTGCCCGACGACGATGGCGTGGACGATGCCCGCGGCGCGCGCTCGCTCCAGCACGGGAGCCACGTCCGCGAAGTCCTTCACTTCCAGGTGGCAGTGCGCATCCACCAGTCTCATGGCTCCTCCTGAAACAAGTCGTCCAGTTCCTGCCGGGCCTCGGGTGAGGTGAAGGTGCTCACCGAGGCGCGCACACGCTCGCGGCCCGCCTCGTCCCCCAGACGCCACACCCCATCGGCCGCATCCAACCGGTCCTCTTCGTCCGCGGTCACGTCCTGGAGCAGCGCGAGCAGCCAGGGCAGCGCCCGAGGGTCACCCAGCCGCCCCAGGCCTCGCGCGGCGGCGCCACGGCAGGAGTCCTTCACGTCGTCGAGGATGACCTTCAACCGCTCCAGCGCGCCGGGGGCCTTCACCTCGCCCAGCAGCTCCACGGCGAGGGCGCGGTCCTGACTCCACTTCTTGCGCGAGCGCTGGAGCAGGTGCGCCGAGCCCGCGGCGTCACCCAGCTTCGCGAGCACACCCGCGGCCTGGGTCCTGTCGAAGGCGGGAAGGAGCCAGCGTCCGAACAAGCGCTTCACGGCGGGCAAGGCGCGCGCGTCCTCCAGCTCGGCCAGGGCACCGAGGGCGCGAAAGCGCAGCAGGTCCGCGTCGAGCGCGTCGATGAGCACATCGAGTCCCGCCGGATGCTTGAGGGCGGCGATACCCCGGGCGGCCTCGAAGCGAACCTCGGGGACGGAGTCCTCCAGCATGCCCGCCAGTGCCCCGCGCAGCTCCGGCCGGTACAGGTCCGCCAGTCGACCGGTGGCCTCCAGGCGCACCAGCGACTCCGCGTCCCGCAGGTAGGAGATAAGCAGCGCGGGCAGCTCCTCGGGAGGAAGGGCCACCGTCGCCAGCGCGATACCCGAGCGCTTCACTTCCGGCTGGGCATCCGCCAGCAGCCGGGGCACCACTTCCGCGAAGTCCGCCGCGGGCGACGGAGCTTCCAACGCGAGGTGATGGAGCTGTTGCGCCGCCTCCGCTCGGAACGCCGGACGCTTCTCGCTCTCGAGGGTCAACAAGGCCCGGTCCCGCTCCGCACGCCAATCCGTCACGTCCAGTCACCTCGCTGCCCGACTGCCTCGCGGCCCCGAGCCCCATGAGTGGGGAATGGCCCCAACCTCACGCCCATCCGTCACGACTCGCCCTGGACAGCCACGGCCCCGGAGCGACGAGCGGCTGACAACCGCTCTACCAGCGCTTCACCTGCGACTCGCTCCGGAAAAGACACAGCCCCGGAGCCACGCGAAGCGGCATTCGACCGCCCCGCCAATCCACAACGTTTCGGCCCGGAAAGACAAAGCCCCGGAGCCACGCGAGGCGGCATTCGACCGCCCCGCTCATCAACAACGTATCGCCCGGCAGCCAAAGCCCAGGAGCCACGCGAAGCGGCACTCGCCCGCTCCGCGCATTCACGACGTGTCGGCCCGGGCTCGTGCGAGAGACACCCTCCACGCGCCCGCACCGGGCCGGCGAGCGGAGCAGGTTCGCTCCGCCCACCGCCACGTCACTTCACGTCGCTGCCCGGCGGGACGTTGCCCGGATCCAACAAGGACAGGTCCTTGCCGCCAGGGCCCGCGGTCAGGAGCATCCCCTTCGACTCGATGCCCTTCAGGCTGCGCGGCTTCAGGTTCGCGACCACCACCACGTTGCGCCCGACGAGCGTCTCGGGAGCAAACGCCTCCGCGATGCCGGAGACGATGGTGCGCGGACCGCTCGGTTCACCCACGTCGACGGTGAGCTTGAGCAGCTTGTCCGCCTTGGCGACCTTCTCCGCCGCCAGCACCTTGCCCGACTTGAGCACCACCTTGACGAAGTCCCCGTACTCAATCTCCCCCGAGCCAGCGGCCTCCGCGGCCCCTGCCCCCGAGGACGCCTGAGTGACAGGCGCGGGCTCGGCCGGCTTCTTCTCGGCCTTCTTCTCCTTGCCGCCGCCTTCGGCCTTCTTCGCCTCGGGCGCCGGCGTTGCGGCGGGCTCCCCCGGCGGCGTCACGATGATGGCGTTGACGCGGTCCTCTTCCAGTCGCGGCAACAGCGGCTCCGGAGTGCCGATGGGACGGCTGCGATCCAGCAACGGATACTTCGCCCCCTCCAGCGCCTGGAACGTGAGCGGCGTGGCGCCCAGTTGTGCGAACAGCTTCTCCGACAACCGAGGCGTCACCGGCGCCAGCAGCGCACCCAGCAGGTACACCACGTCGGCGGCGTCGGACAGGTCCGCGCGCGCGGCCTCCGCGTCCTTCTTCAGCAGTGCCCACGGCGCCGCCGTCTGCACGAAGGCATTCGCCGCGGAGGCGATGTCCGTGATGACGCGGATGGCGTTGCGGTACTCCAGCTTCTCGAAGGCCTCGCGAACCTCGGGAACGCGAGCGAGCACGGACTCCACCAGCGCCCGGCCCGGTCCCTCGGACCGACCTGGCGCGAGCGTCCCGCCCAGCGGCCCGGCCAACAGCGACAGCGCGCGGTTGGCAAGGTTGCCCACGTTGTTCACCAGCTCCCCGTTCACCCGCAGACGGAAGTCCTTGAGGTTGAGGTCCAGGTCCTCCACGCCCGCGCCCAGGTTGGCCGCGTAGAAGTAGCGCAGGTAGCTGGGGTCCAGCTGGTTGAGGTAGTCGCGCACCGGAACCATGGTGCCGCGGCTCTTCGACATCTTCTCCCCGTTCACCGTGAGGTGGCCGTGGACCTTGATCTCACTCGGGATGTGCAGGCCCGCCACGTCCAGCACCGCGGGCCAGAAGAGCGCGTGGAAGTAGACGATGTCCTTGCCGATGAAGTGGACGATGCGCGCGCCGCTGTCCTTGGCCCAGTAGTCCAGCGCGCTCTTCGCCTTGCCCGTCTCCTTCGCCCACTTCTCCGTCGTGGCGATGTAGCCGATGGGCGCGTCCAGCCAGACGTAGAAGTACTTGTCCGTCTCGCCCGGAATCGCGAAGCCGAAGTAGGGGCCGTCGCGGCTGATGTCCCAGTCCGCCAACCCCTTCTCGAAGAAGCCCTGGAGCTGCGCGGCGAGCCCGGGATGAATGAAGCCAGGCTTGCGCAGCAGCTCCTGCAGGAAGTCGGCGTGGCGAGACAGCTTGAAGAACAGGTGCTCGGACGTTTTGCGCACCGGCGGCGTCGAACACAGGGAACAGCGAGGGTCGATGAGGTCCGTGGGGCTGTACGCCTTGCCGCACTTCTCACAGGCGTCGCCGTACTGGTCCACGGCCTTGCAGTTGGGACAGGTGCCCTTGATGAAGCGGTCGGGCAGGAAGCGACGGTCCTTCTCGCAGTACGCCTGTTCGACGTCCTTGCGCTCGATGTCGCCCTTCTCCTTCAACCGCCCGTAGATGAGCTCCGCGTACTGGCGGTTCTCCGGCGAGTTGGTGGAGTGGAAGTAGTCGAACCGGACATCCAGGTCCTGGAAGTCCTTCTGATGCTCGTCCTGGAAACGGGCGATGAAGTCCTCGGGCTTGAGGCCCTGCTTCGCCGCGTTGAGTTCGATGGGTGTGCCGTGCGTGTCGTCAGCACAGAAGTAGACGACGTCCTTGCCGCTGGAGCGGAGGAAACGGACGTAGATATCGGTCTGGATGTACTCGACGGCATGGCCGATGTGGAGCGGGCCGTTCGCGTACGGAAGCGCACTGGTGACGAGGATTCTCTCCGCCATGGACTCTCCTGGGGGCGGCGGACATTAGCCGCTCGGTGGGCCGAGGTCATCGACGGCGTGGAGCCCGCGAGCACGAATGCACCGCGGGGCCGGGGATGTTATCGACCGGAAACGCATGTGCACCATCATCATCCTTCGCCAGGTCCATCCTGAGTGGCCGCTGGTGCTCGCGGCCAACCGGGACGAACTCCTCGCGCGTCCCGCGACAGGCCCACAAGTCCTGCTGGAGTCTCCCCGCGCCGTGGGGGGGCGGGACGTGGAGCGCGGCGGGACGTGGATGGGCGTTACTAACGAGGGCCTCTTCGTGGGCCTGACGAACCAGCGCGGCGGGCAGGCGAGGGGCCCGGCCCCCCGTTCGAGGGGCGAAGTCGTCCTCCAGGCCCTCGGTGCGGGCACGGTCGAGGGCATCGAGCGCTACCTGGACACGCTCTCCGGCGAGGACTTCCTCCCCTTCAACCTCCTCTATGGCGACGCCCGGACACTCCGGGTGGCCTATGCCCGGCCCGGACAGTCCCGACTCCGACGCGAGGATGTCCCGCCGGGCATCCATGTCCTGCCCAACGACGTGCTCGACTCGACGGAGCTGCCCAAGGTCCAGCGGGCCAGGAAGCTCGCCGAGGGGCTGGTGCACGAGCCCTGGTCCCGGTTCGAGGGAGGCCTGAAGGCCCTGCTGGCGGACGACCTGCTGCCTCCCCTGGAGGCTCTGCCCGCGCAGCTCTCCGGCGAGTCGTTTCCCCAGGACTTCCGCCAGCAGCTCCAGGCGCTGTGCATCCACACGCCGGCCTATGGCACGCGCTCCTCGGCCATCGTCGCCCTCGCTCCCGGACGCGTCGGGCACTACCTGACGACAGAGGCGCGCCCCTGCGAGGGGCCCTGGCAGGACGTCACGGCGATGCTTGATGCGCCCCGCCCCCCAGCGTGAGCCC
>NZ_VIFM01000304.1 GCF_006636215.1 Myxococcus llanfairpwllgwyngyllgogerychwyrndrobwllllantysiliogogogochensis
GGAGGGCCAGGGCCAGGGCGGGGAGGACCGCGAGGGTGACGAGTGCTCGCGAGAGGGTGGACCACGAGGTCATGGGCAGCTCCAGGAGACGCAGGACCGAAGGCGCGCGGGACTGTGGCGTGAGCGGGGCCGGGATACGAATACTCGCTGCGTTTTGAAGAGCACCTCTGGAAGGAAGGCTCCGGGGGCGCGCTCGGACGCCCGCCTCCAGGACCGGGCGGGCGAGAACGCTTCTCGTGGGAAGTGCATACATACCCCCCCGGGGTTGTGTTGGACGATGCACGACCCCCAGACGATGCCCCGCCCGCCGAGGCCAACGCCTGTCCCCTCAGTCCAGCGCAACCAACTGGTCCTTCCCGTCCCGGAGCGTCCAGCCCACGAGGCGCTCGCGGAAGCTCGAGGGTGGCTCGATGGCATCCACGAGCGGATGATGGCCGCCGAGGACGAGGTGCTGCACCAGGACATGCACTCGCTCCACCTGGGCCTGCTCACCTTGCGGCGCCGCTGGAGCGAGGAGGATTGGAAGTCCTTCTGCACGGACACCGCGCGCAAGCACCCGCTCCGCTCATTCGTCCACCAGTGTCCCTTCACCCGGCGGGCCTTCGAGCGCCCCCGGGGCTACGCGGGGGACGCGGCCCTCATCGACTACCTGTACATGGACCGTGCCGCCGACGAACTCCACGCGGGCCGGGAGGTCTACCGGTACATGCACCAGCAACCCAGCGCGGTCAGCGTGCGGGAGCGCCGCGAGCTGCTAGCACGCGCGCTCGACGCGACGGCCGAGCGCGTTCCCCAGGGCGCGCGCATCCTCTCCGTCGCGTGTGGCCACCTGCGTGAAGCCGAGTCCTCCGCCGCGGTGCGGGAGCGCCGCGTCCAAGAACTCATCGCGTTCGACCAGGACCCGCTGAGCCTCGCGGAAATCTCGCACCACCAGCCGCTCGACGTGGTGCGCCCCCACTGCGGCTCGGTGCGCGCGCTGCTCGCCGGCAAGGCGACCTTCGCGGACCTGGACTTCGTCTACTCCGCGGGCCTCTACGACTACCTCTCCGCCTCCGTCGCCACGCGGCTCACCGGGCTGCTCTTCGGCATGCTGCGCTCGGGAGGCCGTCTGCTGGTGGCCAACTTCGCGCGCTTTCCGCCGGAGACGGGCTACATGGAGGCCTTCATGGACTGGTGGCTCACCTACCGTGAGGAGGACGAGATGCGCGCCCTGCTGGGTGAAGTGCCGCTGGAGCAGCTCGACTCCGTGCGGCTGTTCCGGGACAGCCAGGACAACGTCATCTACCTGGAGCTCACGCGCCGCTGACCGTGGCGCCTGGAGCGCGCTTCAGTGCACGGGCGGGCCGGGAGGCTCGAGGTGTGACGGGGGCCCGGAGCAGGGCAGGGTGACGGTGAACGTGGAGCCCGTGCCCGGGGTGCTCTCCACGTCGATGGTGCCGCCCAGGGCCTGGACGATTTCGCGGACAATCCACAGGCCCAGGCCGAAGCCGCCATAGTGGCGCACGGACACCGCGCGCTCGAAGCGTCCGAAGATGCGCGAGAGGTCCTCGGTGGCGATGCCGATGCCGGAGTCCCGCACGCGCAGCCGCGCGAGGCCACCCCGCTCCTCCAGGGTGATTTCAATCGGCTGGCCGGCGCCGTACTTCATCGCGTTGGACAACAGGTTGCCCACCACCTGCTCCAGTCGCATGGCGTCCCAGTAGCCCGCGAGGCGGTGCCTGGGTGCGTGCAGCCGCACCGGGCACTCGGCGCGGGCGAGCGCCTCGCGGCTGCGCTCGAGCTGGCCTCGCACCAGCGCCACCAGGTCCACCTCGGAGAGCTTGATGTGGAGCTGGCCCTGGGCGAGCCGGGAGATGTCCAGCAAGTCGCTCACCAGCCGCCCCAGGCGCTGGGTCTGCGCGGAGGCGGACTCCAGCTTGGCGGTGAGCTTCTCCGGAGGCAGGTGGGTGGTGGCGCGGGCCTGGGCCTGGAGGCCCTGGATGTGGAGCTGGAGCGAGGTGAGCGGCGTCTTCAGCTCGTGGGCGGCGATGGAGAGGAAGTCATCGCGGCGGCGCACCGCCTCCTGCTCGGCGCGGTAGAGGCGGCCCTGCTCCTCGGAGAGCGCGGCGATGCGCGCGAAGTTCTCCGCGTTCTCCAGCGCCGCTCCGGCCAGCACGGTGACGAACTCCGCCAGGTGCTCCTCCAGCTCGCCGAACAGCGCGCCCACCTGGCGATGCGTGGCGACCACACACGCCACCGTCTTGCCGCGCACCTGGATGGGCGCGCAGAGCAGCGAGCGCACGCCGAGCAGCTCCATGCTCTCGCTCGCGCGCCCGGGCAGGCCCTGGCCCAGCACGGTGATGCGGCCGGTCTCCAGCGCGCGGGCCATGGCGGTGCGGCTGATGCCCACCGCGTCCGAGTCCTCGTCCGTGGGCAAGTCGCGAGGGTCCACCACCGCGCAGTGCTCGGCGCGCAGGAGCTCCAGCATCGACTGGCGCGCGGCCTCGAACACCGCCTCGCGTGACAGGGCGGAGGCCAGCCTGCGGCCCGCCTCCAGCACGCGAGGGAAGCGGTCCACCAGCGAGAGGGTGCGCGTGCCGCCTCGCGCGGCGACCTCCGGCGAGAGGCCTTCTTCCATCTCCTCCAGCGCCCGGGTGGCCGTGGCCAGGTCCACCTCCGCGTCGGGCCAGCCCAGCGCGTGTCCCAGCGCTCCGCGGGCCTTCAGGCTCTGGGCATGCTCGTGCCGCATCTGCTGGGCCTCGGCCACTTGCAGCGACTGCTCCAGCCAGCGTCGCGCTTGTCGGGGCTGGCCTCTCAACGCGGCAATCAGGCCCCGCTCGCGCAGCGCATGCGGAAGGTTGTTGCGGTAGGTGCGCGCCAGCGCATGGGCGCGCCGTGCCACGCCCTCGGCGCGCTTGAGCAGGGCCTCGCGGCGCGCGGCGGCCAGGGGCGAGGTGACTTCCGCGAGCTGACGCAGCGCCGTGGCCAGGAGGGGCGCGATGGGGGCCACGTACTCCTGGCGCAGGTTCGCCTCGTCCACCAGTCGCGCGGCGCGCTCCAGCACCTCCACGGCGCCCGCCGCGTCCCCCTTGTGCATCCGGCGCAGGGCCTCCGCCTGGAGGACGCCCGCGTAGCTCTGCGGGTCCGGCTGGTCGGGGTTGCCCAGCTCGCCCTCCAGGAGCGTGCCCGGAAGCCGCCCTCCCGACGCCTTGGCCCAGGCCTCCAGCCCCAGGCGCGCCGAGTAGCGGTCTCCCAGCGCCAGGGCCGCCGCGTGCAGCCGCTGACTTGTCTCCAGCGACTCGCGCAGCCGACCCAGCCGATAGAGCGCCATGGCCACCTGGAACGTCGCGTTGTTCACCTCCCAGGGGTCCCCCGTGCGCTCCAGCAGCCGGATGGCCTCGGTGCACTTCTCGATGCAGTCGTTGAAGCGGGACGCCGCGTAGCAGGCCAGGCCGTAGAAGTGCAGCGTCTGTCCCTGGCCCCAGACGTCGCGCTGTTCCTGGCGCAGGGTCAGGGACTTCTCCGCGTACGCGAAGGCGCGCTGGAACCAGGGCAGGGTGGTGAGCGCGGGCGAGTGCTCCGAATACGCCTGGGCCAGCTCCGGCGTGGGCGGGTAGCGCTCCGCGAGGTTCAGGTCCCGCAGGTGCGCCCACAGCACCGCCATGCGTCCGCGCCGGTACCAGTAGCCATACGCGAGCCGGCTGTAGAGGCGCACCGCCTGGAGGTCGCTCTCCCCACCCGCCAGCGGCCTGCGCGAGAGGAACCTTCGCGGCGCCACCGTGTGCGCGGCCTGCGCCAGGATTTCCCAGACGGCGCTCGCGCCGGTGAGCAGTCCTCCCGGAGGCACCCAGCGCCCCATCAGCTTCAGGCCCTGCTCCAGCGCGAGCGTGGCCTCGCCGAAGTCGCCCCGCTTGAAGGCCAGCTCCCCCACCTGACCGAGGATGCGCGCCTGCTCCTGTCGGTCTCTCGCCAACGCCTGGGCGCGCTCGAACTGCTGGCGGGACTCCTCGTAGCGACCGCGCAGCATGAGGACATTGCCCAGCCCCGCCGCGACGCGAAAGCGGGTGCCCGCGTCCGCGCCCGAGGCGCCGCGTTCGGCGATGCGATAGTTCAGCTCCGCGGTCTCCAGCGCGAAGCGCCGCCGCGCCAGCTCCGCGGCCACGAGCGCGTGGGGCAACGCCTGCGCGTACTCGCCCGCCGCGTCGAAGTGATAGGCCAGCTCGAACGGGTCCTGGGGCAGCTGGTTCGCCGCCGAGCGCGCCGCCAGCCGGTGCAGCTCCCGCCGCTTCTGCGGCGTCAGCATGTCCAGCAACACCTCGCGCAACTTGTCGTGCACGAAGGTGTAGCGCGTGCCTTCCTCCCACAGCATGTGCCTGCGGCGCGGCGCCTCCAGCGC
This sequence comes from Myxococcus llanfairpwllgwyngyllgogerychwyrndrobwllllantysiliogogogochensis, assembly GCF_006636215.1. Taxonomy (GTDB): domain Bacteria; phylum Myxococcota; class Myxococcia; order Myxococcales; family Myxococcaceae; genus Myxococcus; species Myxococcus llanfairpwllgwyngyllgogerychwyrndrobwllllantysiliogogogochensis. Next base: position 4,376 of record NZ_VIFM01000304.1, read on the forward strand.
GGCGCCCAGTTCCTCGGGAGACGCGCCCGACAGCGTCGCCACCCGCGCCAGCTCGAACGACTTGCCCAGCACCGCGCCCACGGACAGCAGGCGCCGCGCGGCCAGGGGCAACAGCCGCAGGCGTCGCACGAGGAAGGTGGCCGCCTGCCGCGACGAGCGCGCGTGCGCCATCGCCTCCGGTTGCACCTGCCACCCGGAGGGGCCGGGCACGAGCACGCCGTCCTCCACCAGCCCGTGCAGCACCGCGTTGGCCATGAAGGGGTTGCCCTCGGACAGCCGCGCCACCAGCTCGGTGGCTTCGGGGGGCAGCGCGCCGGCCATGGACTCCGCCAGTCGCGTGACTTCCAGGGCGCCAAAGGCGGCCAGCTTCAGGTGCGCGGTGGGAGCCAGTCTGCGCAGCACGTGCGTGGGGCCGATGTCCTCGCCACGAAACGCGACGACGACGAGCACCCGCCCCCGGCCCTGCTTCCTCGCCAGGGACCAGCCCTCCAGCGCCCGCAGGGTCAGTTCATCCGCCCACTGACAATCATCCAGCACCACCACGGCGGGCTCGTCCCGGGTGCCCAGCGCGTTCAGCAGCGCGGTGAGGGCCCAGATGCCCCGGCTCTCCCCGAGTGACTCGGGCCCGAGGCCGCGCGCGGGCGCGCGGGCCTGGGCGCACAACACGGGCTCCAACTGCGGCAGCACCGTGCACAGGCCGGCCTCCTGCCCCGCCAACCTGTCGCGCAGGAGCTCCGCGAGCGCGGGCTTCGCCTGGAGCGCCTGGGTGAGGTCCGAGGCCACGCCGGCGAAGAGCTGGAACGGGCGCCGCGCGGCCTGGTCCTGCGCCTGTCCTTGCAGCACCCACGCGTGATGCCGCGCCGCTCGCGCGCGGAGCTCCTCGAGGAGCCGGCTCTTGCCCCCGCCCGACTCGGCCTCCACCAGCACGAGCCGTCCGGGGTCCGTCCGCGTGAGGTCCAGCTCCCGCTCCAGCGTGGCCACCTCCTCGTGACGGCCCACGAAGGACGGCTCGGCGAGGCTGCGTCGCGCATCCCTCGCGCCGGTGATGAGCGCCGGCTCCGACTGTCCCCGCGAGAGTGCTTCCTCCAGCTCCGTCAGGTCCGCCAGCGCGGAGCTCGCGGTCTGGTAGCGGTCCGACGGGTCCGTCTGCAGCAGCCGGGAGATGACCTCCTCCAGCGCGCGCGGCGCCTCCACGCCCACGGCGCGCAGCCGGGGCCTCGCCGCCAGGTGCTGACGCAGCACCTCGCCCACGGAGTCACCGTCGAAGGCGGGCTCTCCGGAGAGGGACTCGAAGAGGACGACGCCTGCGGAGTACAGGTCCGAGGTGGCCTCCACCGGACGGTGGAGCAGGCCCGCCTGCTCCGGCGACAGGTAGCGCGCGGTGCCCACCGGGAGGTCCCTGAGCGACGGGTCCAGTCGCTCGCTGCGCGCGAGGCCGAAGTCAATCAACGTGGCGCGGGAGAGCGGCTGTCCGGAGACGATGATGTTGGTGGGCTTCACGTCCCGGTGCAGGACGCCGTGACGGTGGGCCTCGGCCAGCGCGGACAGCAAGTCTCGGCCCAGGGACAGGGCCTCCGGAACGCTCAGCGCGCCGCGTGACAGGCGCGCATCCAGCGACTCGCCCTGGAGCCAGGGCGCCACCAGGAACAGCCAGTCGCCCGAGGTGCCCAGGTGGCGCACCGGCACGATGAAGGGACTGTCGAGGTGGGAGAGGACGGTGGCCTCGTGCTCCAGCCGGTGCCGCGCGGCCGGGACGAGCGCCGTGGTGGACGTCACCTTGATGGCGACGCGCTCTCCGGTGCGCAGGTCCACGCCGTCCCAGGTGGAGATGCCGTGGCCGGCCTTGATGCGGTGGGCAAGCTCGAACCGGTTGCCCAGTCGGCGGCCGGACTGCGGCTCTCCTGGAACGGCGCCGGCGTCTTGGAAGCCTTCAGCCATTCAGTGTCCTCGCGCTCCACCCCCGCATCGCTCCGGCGATGAGGTTGGCCTCGCGTTCCGTCCTTCCGGCAACGTTGGGTGTCGGACGGGGCGCTGCCAAGGGGAGAGGCCGACGCACGTCCCCCGTGTGCCGACTCAGCCTTCAACAGCCGCGCGCGCTCCGCTTCCCTCCTGCCCCACGAGCATGCTGTGTGCCAGCTCGCGAACCAGGGGAGCGAGCGCCCAACGCCACGGACTGTCGAGGAGGCAAGGCCGTGCGGGCGGCCTTGTCCGTCCGGCGGCCGACGAGGCGGGCGCCCGGTCTTCCGGCATGTGGGTGACACATGCTACGCCGGTGCGTGAACTCGCTCCTGCTCGAGGACACACTCATGAAGCTGTCGCAGACGTTCCTGGCCGCGCTCGCGCTGTCCCTGCTGCTCCCTGTCTCCTCGGCGCGCGCCTCCGACTATCCGCCGGACTACCCCATCTGCAGCGTGTACGACTCCGCGACGACGGGGCCCTTCGAGGTCATCCGCCACACGCGCCGGCTCCCCGGCCGCCTGGCGACGCTCACCGTCAGCTACCGGGGCTACCTGCGGGGCCTGTACCCGGACAATCAAATCTCCATCTACATCCAGCTCAACGGCCGCCAGCAGACGCTGAGCGCCAGCGCGGGCACCAACAACGATGCCTATGTCTTCCTGAACGCGGGGCCGCGCGCCTGCATCAAGTGCATGCAGTACCAGAACCTGCCCCAGTGCACTGAGCACTTCGCCAACGGTGGCCAGGATGGCGTCTGGGTGTGCCAGCAGCCCACGGCGGTGGAGAACGACCTCTTCTTCTACGCCTTCAACTCCAATGGGAATCAGAACGCGTGGGACATCTCCCTGGCGGCGACGTCCCATGGCCAGTGGGACAGCAACCTGGGCAACAACTACTTCGCGCAGCTGCCGGCACGGTCGAGCTGCTGGTAGATTTCCGCCGCGAGCGGTTCGACATTCTCCACGCCGTGACGATTGTCGCGGCGCATCTGCGCCCTGTGCTTGACACCCTGGGGGCCCCGGCGGAAAAGCCGAGCACATGAGGCGGCCCCCGCTGTTTCCACCGGGCCGCGGGGAGCCCGGGATTGAAGCTCGCGACGCTCAAGGATGGAACCCGTGATGGGCGGCTCATCGTCGTCAAGCGGGACAACTCGGCCTATGCGCTGGCCACCAACGTCGCCCTGACGCTGCAGGCGGCGCTGGACGACTGGGACACGAAGGAGCCGCTGTTGCGCGCGCTCGCCGCGCAGCTGGAGGCCGGCGCGGTGCAGAGCCGCCCGCTGGACCAGACGGCCCTGCATGCGCCGCTGCCGCGCGCCTACGAGTGGATTGACGGCAGCGCCTACATCAACCACGTCATGCTGGTGCGCAAGGCGCGCAACGCGGAGCCGCCGGCCACGCTGAAGACGGACCCGTTGGTGTACCAGGGCGGCTCCGGGGACTTCCTGGCGCCCACCGCGGACATCCCGCTGGCGGACGAGGCGTGGGGCCTGGATTTCGAGAGCGAGGTCTGCGTCATCCTCGGCGACACGCCGCAGGGCACGAAGGCCGCCGACGCCGGCAAGCACGTCAAGCTGCTGATGCTGGCCAACGACGTGTCGCTGCGCAACCTCATCCCAGACGAGCTGGCCAAGGGCTTCGGCTTCTTCCAGAGCAAGCCCGCCACGGCCTTCAGCCCGTTCGCGGTGACGCCGGACGAGGTGGGCCCGGCCTGGCGCGAGGGCCGCATCCACCTGCGCCTGCGCTCGGTGCTCAACGGCGTCCAGGTGGGTGACACCGACGCGGGCCCGGAGATGCACTTCTCCTTCTTCGAGCTCATCCAGCACCTGTGCAAGACGCGCGGCTACACCGCGGGCACCATCCTGGGCAGCGGCACGGTGTCCAACGTGGACCGCGCCCGGGGCATCTCCTGCCTCGCCGAGCAGCGCATGATTGAGACGATTGAGGAGGGCAAGCCGAAGACGCCCTTCATGAAGCCCGGCGACACCATCGACATCGAGATGATGGGCGAGGACGGGCAGAGCGTCTTCGGTCGCATCTCCCAGAAGGTGGTGAAGCCGTCATGAAGGACCTGCGCCTGCACAACTACTGGCGCTCCTCCGCTTCGTGGCGGGTGCGGCTGGGACTGAACCTCAAGGGCCTGCCCTTCGAGTACGTCGCGGTGCATCTCTTGAAGGACGGCGGTCAGCAGAACTCCGACGCATACCGCGCCGTGAATCCCATGCGGACGGTGCCCACGCTGGAGTGGACGGAGGCGGACGGCACCGTGCGCCGGCTGTCCCAGTCGCTCGCCATCCTGGAGTTCCTCCAGGACCACGCCCCGTCGCCGTCGCTGTACCCCGAGGATGCGTACCTGCGCGCCCGCGCGAGGATGCTGGCGGAGTATGTGAACTCCGGCATGCAGCCCATGCAGAACCTGTCCGTCCTGCAGCGCATCAAGGCCGAGCTGAACGGCGACGACAAGGCGTGGGGGGCCTACTGGAACACCCGGGGCCTGGAGGCGCTGGAGAAGATGGTGCAGCCCACGGTGGGTCGCTTCTGCGTGGGTGACTCGGTGACGCTGGCGGATGTCTGTCTGGTGCCGCAGCTGTACGGCGCGCGTCGCTTCGCGCTGGACCTGTCGCCGTACCCCACGCTGCTGCGGATTGAAGCGGCGTGCGCGGAGCACCCCGCCTTCCAGGCGTCCCACCCGGACCGGCAGCCCGACGCGACGCCGGGCTGAGGCCCGAGGCGCGTGAAGGTCGTCCCCGCTCGAGTGAGAGCGGGGGCGGTCCTCTCGCGGAGTTGTCAGGGCGTGGGCACCGCCGGGGCGAAGGTCGTCTCGATGCGAAGGGCCCGCGAGAGGGTGAGCGTCACCGGCGTCTTCGCGGAGATTTCGAGCAGGCGCGCGCGCTGCTCCTCGCTCACGGTGGGGCCGCAGGAGAGCACGCGCTCCACGCGCTCGGTGTCGTTCTCGCGGAAGAGCTTGAGCTTCACGGTGAGCGGGTCCAGGTCCCAGCCCTTGCGGGCCGCGTACATCTTCAAGGTGATGGCGGTGCACGCACCCAGCGAGCCCATCAGCAGTTGATAGGGCGCGGGGCCCTGGTCCGCGCCTCCCAGCGCCGCGGGCTCGTCCGCCTGGAAGTGGTGCTTGCCGGTGCGAATCGACTGCGTGTAGCCAGCCTGGCTCTCGACGACGGCCGCCGCGAGCAGCGTGGTGTCATGGGTGGTCATGACGGGCATGAATCCAGGACGGGGTCCGGGTGACAAGGCCCGTGCTCGGGTGGGAAGTCGCCAGGTTGTTTCGACAGCGCATCCCTCTTCCTGGGGTAGCTTTCGTGAAGATGCCTCCCCTGGAGCCCGCGAGCCCCGCGCCTTCCGCGCCGAGAGACAGCGCACCCGTGCTCCGGGAGCTGGCGCTCCTGTTCCTCCGGTTGGGCACCACCGCCTTCGGTGGCCCGGCCGCGCACATCGCGCTCATGGAGGACGAGGTGGTGCGCCGTCGGCGCTGGCTCACGCGCGAGGAGTTCGTGGACCTGCTCGGCGCGGCCAACCTCATCCCCGGCCCCAACTCCACGGAGCTGGCCATCCACATCGGCCACCGGCGCGGCGGGTGGCCGGGGCTGCTGGTCTCCGGCGTCTGCTTCATCCTTCCGGCGTTCCTCATCGTCACCGGCTTCGCCTGGGCCTACGCGCGCTTCGGAGACCTGCCGGACGTGGGCGCGCTCTTGTACGGCGTGAAGGCCGTCATCATCGCCGTGGTGCTGCAGGCCCTGTGGGGGCTGTCGCGCACCGTGGTGAAGACGCGGCTCGCCGCTGTCGTGGCCGTGGGGTCCGCGGCGGCGGCCTTTCTCGGCGTCAACGAGCTGTGGCTCCTGTTGCTGTCGGGGCTCGGCGTCCTCGCGTGGCGCGCAATCGAGCACCGCCGGGAGCATGGGCCCTCGGGACGCTCCGCTTCGTTGCCCGTGTCGCCGTGGGCGCTGGCGCTTCCCCTGGGCGTTGCCACCACGGCCGTGCCCTTCACGCAGCAGGGCCTGTTCCTCTTCTTCCTGAAGGTGGGCTCGGTGCTGTACGGCAGCGGCTACGTGCTGCTGGCGTTCCTCCGCTCCGAGCTGGTGGAGCGGTGGGGATGGCTCACCCAGGCGCAGTTGCTGGACGCGGTGGCGGTGGGGCAGGTGACGCCCGGCCCCGTGTTCACCACGGCCACGTTCATCGGCTACGTGCTCGGGGGGATGACGGGGGCGGTGGTCGCCACGGTGGGTATCTTCCTGCCCGCGTTCTTCTTCGTCGCGCTCAGCGGGCCGCTGGTGCCGCGCCTGCGTCGCTCGTGGAGGGCGGGGGCGTTCCTGGATGGCGTCAACGTGGCGTCGCTGGCGCTGATGGCCGTGGTGACGTGGCAGCTCGGCCGGGCGGCGCTGGTGGACGCGTGGACGGTGGGGCTCGCCCTCGCGTCCGCCGTGCTGCTCATCCGCTGGCGCGTCAACTCCGCCTGGCTGGTGCTGGGCGGAGGCGCGGTGGGGTGGCTGGTGAAGAGTCTCAGCGCGGGGTGAGCTTCGCCCCGCAGCGGGCCACTTCGACGCCGGACAGGTCGTCGCGCCGGTCGATGCACGTCAGCACCAGCGTGTTCCCATCCAGCTCGTTCTCACAGTGGCGGTTGGCCTGGACGCTCGTCGAGGAGCCCGCGTCCGGCCGCACGACGCCCCCATCCGCGCCCAGGTGTACGGTGAGGCTGGGGTCATGCAGCGACCATTCACCCTTCGGAATGTCCACGCTGTCGCGGGTCGAATCGCCGAACTCGGGGAACCCCAGCGCCGAGGCCCCCTGCGTGGTGATTTCGCACGCGTCCTCACCCGACAGGACGCGGAAGGTGCCGTTGGAGCCGCAGGTGTTGCCGGTGACGTCGAAGGTGACGTCTCTGGTGCCGTGCTCGCATTTGCGCGACGAGTCGGCGAGGAGCAGGAGCCCGGTGGTGGCCAGCACCGCGACGGACGCGAGGTTTCTCAGCAGGGGCTTCATGACAAGGCTCCGGGGGGTGTGAGGGACGCGGCTGGCGTCCGGGAGAGCACCGTGGCGCGGCCGTACAGCACCGCCACCGCGATGAAGGGCAGGGTCAGCAGGTCGGTGGGGTCGGCCACCGCTCGGAAGCTGTCGAGGCCGAGCGGCGCGCCCAGGGGACGCAGCCACTGACAGAAGAGGTCCGCGAGGGGCTGTGACACCTTGAGCGCGGTGAACAGCACGGCGGTCAGCGCCGCTCCCGCGCCCAGCCGGAGGCTCCGAGGCCATCGCGTCACCAGGGCCAGCAGCGCGGACACGTAGAGCGGCAGGAAGAAGCAGATGGCCACGTCCGACAGCTTGCCGGTGAGCGTGTTGTGGAAGGTGGGCTTGAGCCAGCGGTCATTCACCGCCATCAGCGCCACGGCCGCCAGGGGCAGCGGCGCGAGGAACTCCGGCATGTGAGGCAGGGGCTTCACTTCAGCCCCTCCGTGCGCACCAGGGCCCGCAGGAGGATGACATCCGTGAGCAGCTCCACCGGGGCCCGGTCATCCGTGAGGGGCTCCGCGGAGGCCACCGCGCGCAGCTCTCCGACGACGCGCGTCGCCAGCGGGCGCAGCGAGAGTGGGAGCCGCTCCGTCCTCGCGGCCAGCCGCTCCGCCATGCCCTCCTCCCCCGCGAAGAAGAGCGTGTTGCTGGGGTTGCGCGCATCCGCCGCGAGCACGTGAGGAAACACGGACGCCAGCGTGCCGCCCACCGCGTCCACCACACCGCGCTCCTCGCGGAAGCGGCCCACGTTGAAGCACGCCACGCCTCCGGGAACCAGGTGGTCCGCCACGCTCCGCGCGAACTCACGCGTCGTCAGGTGGAAGGGCACATAGGGAAAGCGGAATGCGTCGACGATGATGACGTCGTAGCGCCGCGAGTCCGCCTCCAGGAACGCGCGCGCATCGCCAACGTGTACCTCCACCTCGGCCCCCAGCCCGAAGTGTGTCCGCGCCAGCCGCACCACCTCCGCGTCCAGCTCCACCCCCACCACCCTCGCTCCGAGATACGTCTCCCGCAGCCCGCGCGCGCTGGTGCCCGCGCCCAGGCCCAGCAGCAACACCCTGGGCGCCCGAGGCTCCGCGCGCGCCATCGCCGGCGTCAGCAGGTAATGCCCGAAGACCTCTTCCCGCACTGGCTGCCCGGGAAGCCACGTGCTCTGCACCGCGTAGCCCTCGTCGAACACCAGGCTCCGGGTCCCCTCGGGTGACTCCAGCACCTGCACGAAGGCATGGGGTGACTCGGCCACGTCCCGTGCGCGCGGATGTCGCGGCAGCGCGTGGACTCCCAGCGCTAGCGCCACCACCGGCACCCCCACGGCCATCACCCGCCACCGCCAGCCGAGCCCATGCGCCGCCGTCAGCCCGAGCACCCCCGCGAAGCAGGCCATGGCCCGCGCGGTGCCCAGCCACGGCAGGACGACGAAGGCCGCCAGGAGCGTCCCGGCGATGCTGCCCAGCGTGGACGCGGACGACAGCCGCCCCGCATGCGCC
>NZ_VIFM01000305.1 GCF_006636215.1 Myxococcus llanfairpwllgwyngyllgogerychwyrndrobwllllantysiliogogogochensis
CGCCCCTCCCGTGAAGCCGCCCGAGGACACCCGGGTTCCGCCGACGGCGCAGACCGGGACGACGGCCCCACCGGAGACCCCGCCCGAGCCGGTGAAGCCGACGACCGAAGAGTTCGTGGCCGCGGCGCTCAAGGCGTTCGAAGCCCTGGACTTCAAGGGCGCCCGGGCCGAGCTGGAGAAGACCCGCGGCGCGGACGGAAAGTACCCCCGCGACGCGAAGAAGCTCCTGGACGACGTGGCGGTCGAAGAGGTCGTCGAGACCGAACTCAACAAGGCCAAGCAGGCGCTGGATGCGAACAGGCCCGATGAGGCGAAGGCGCCGCTCGAAGCCAGCGCGAAGACCAAGCTCTATACCGCGCGGTATACGTCGCTGAAGGCCCAGTACGATGCGAAGCTGAAGGAGCTCGAAGCGGCCAGGGCGAAGCCTCCTCCGGCGGCGGTGCCGGCCGCCGGGAAGGAAGAGCCCCCGCCTGTCGCCAACGCCGCGGACGCGCTCAACGAGCAGACCGGTCAGCTCGTGGCGCGTGCTGGCGCGCTCATCAAGAAGCAGAAGTACCGAGAGGCGCTCGCCGTCGCCGACCAATGCGCCAAGCTGGATGGAGAGAACCCCGACTGCCATCTCATGCTGGGCATCGCCAAAGCCCGGCTCGACGAGATTGACGACGGCGCGAAGCACTACCGGAGGTTCCTGGAACTCGCACCGGCCGACCATCCCTATCGCAAGGGCGTCGAGTCACAACTGAAAGACTACGACGGCAGAAAGCAGTAAAACCAGGGAGGAGAACCATCCCCCATCGGCTGCGCGTGCTCGCCCCCTCCCCGAGCCCCAGCTCGACGAAGTTCACCTGCAGCGAGGAGACGCTGTGCAGATTCGCATCCTGGTGGTTGATGACGAGCAGGACAACTGCGACTACCTCAAGCTGGTGCTGACCCGCGAAGGCTACGAGGTCGTGACCACGACGGACCCCACGCAGACAGTGGAGATCCTCCGGGGTTCCGACTTCCACCTCGTCATCCTCGACATGATGATGCCGCAGATGTCGGGGACCGAGGTGCTTGAGCTGATCCGCAAGTACGATACGGACGTTGCCGTCATCGTCGCCACCGCGTACCCCACGGTGGATACGGCGGTCGCTTCGCTCAAGGCCCAGGCTTCTGACTACGTCAAGAAGCCCATGGAGCCGGAGCAGTTCATCACCGCGGTCCGCAACGCCCTCCAGAAGAAGGGCTTGTCCCAGGACCCGGAGGCGGACCTGCACCGCGCCATCGGTCGCACCATCCGCGACGCGCGCAAGACGCAGGAGCTCACGCTCAAGCAGCTCGCGCGACGCACTGGCCTGTCCGTGTCACTGCTGTCCCAGATTGAACGCGCGGAGTCCTCCGCGTCCATCTCGTCGCTCTACAAGATTGCCTCGGCGCTGCAGCTGCGCATGGGCGAGCTGTTCGGCGACACCTGAAGCCCCGACACCGCCTCGCCGGCCGCGTGACTAGCGGCCGGTGAAGCGGGGCGGACGCTTCTCCAGGAAGGCCGCACGCCCTTCCTTCGCGTCCTCGCTCCCAAACGCCGTCGCGCGAAGCGCTCTGAGCCTCGCCTGCTCCGCGTCACGCAGTGGCGCCCGCGACAGCAGCCCGAAGGACTCCTTCATCCCCGACACCGCGCCCGGTGCATGGCCCGCCAGCGTCGCGCACAGCGCGAAGGCCTGGGCCTCAGCGTCGTCCTCGCACGCGTCGAGCAGTCCCCAGTCCAGCGCCTCACGCGCATCCAGCTTCCGCGCCGTGAGGAAGAGCTGCTTCGCCCGGGACAGGCCCACCAGGCGCGTCGCCCGCGCCAGGCCCTCCGGCGAGTAGACGATGCCCAGCTTCGCCGGGGGCATGAGGAAGACGGTGTCCGGCGCGCCCACCCGGAAGTCGCACGAGGCCGCCAGGTCGAAGCCCGCGCCCACGGCCGCCCCCTGCACCAGCGCCACGCTGGGCACGGGGTGGTGCTCCAGCTTGAGCAGACACTCCACCAGCGCGTCATCCGGCAGGCGCCCGTCCGCACCCGGTGGCCCCAGGTGCGTCAAGTCGTAGCCCGCGCAGAAGGTACCGCCCGCGCCCCGCACCAGCAGCACCCGCACGTGTGGCGCGGGCTCCAGCGCCGCGTCCAACCGGGCCAGCATCGCGTCATTCAGCGCGTTGCGCCGGGCCGGGTTGGACAGCGTCAACACCCGAACGCCGCCCTCGCGGTCTTCCACCTCCACCGAGGGCTCCACCACGACTACCCGAGCACCACGAGGACATCACCCTCGTTGACGGACTGAGCCTCCTTGCACCGAATCTCCTTCACGGTGCCGGCCTCGGTCGTCTCCACCGGCATCTCCATCTTCATGGACTCGAGGATGACCAGCGTGTCGCCCTCTTTGACTTGCTGGCCGACCTGCACCTCGATCTTCCACACGGTGCCGGTGATATGCGCCGCAACATCCGCCATAAGTCCGTTCCTCCAAAGGGGTGATGAAGTTGGAGCCTGCCACTACGCCGGCTTCGCGTGATGCTCCAGGAAATGCGTATCCAGCTCGCCGGCCTTGAAGGCCGCATCCTGAACGATTCGCAGGTGGAGCGGGATGTTCGTCTTGATGCCTTCGATGCGGAAGTCCTGCAGCGCCGTCACCGAGCGCTCAATCGCCTCCGCGCGCGTGGCGCCGGAGATGATGAGTTTGGCGATGAGCGGGTCGTAGTTCGGCGTGACGGTGTTGCCCTCGGCATAGCCCGCGTCCAGGCGCACGCCCTCGCCCGTGGGAGGCTGGAACACCTTCAGCGGCCCCGGTGACGGGAAGAACTTCACCGGGTCCTCCGCGTAGATGCGGAACTCCAGCGCCGCCCCGCGCCGCTTCACGTCCTCCTGCTTCACCGTGAGGTGCTCGCCCGCGGCGATGCGCAGCTGCCAGCCGATGAGGTCCAGCCCCGTGGTCAGCTCCGTCACCGGGTGCTCCACCTGGAGCCGCGCGTTCATCTCGATGAAGTAGACCTGTCCGTCCGAGTACAGGAACTCCACCGTGCCCGCGTTGGCGTAGCCGAACGTCTTGGCCGCCGTCACGGCCGCGGTGAAGAGCGTCTGGGCCAGCTCCGCGTTCTTCCCGTCCGCGAACAGCACGGACGGCGCCTCCTCCACCACCTTCTGGTGGCGCCGCTGGATGGAGCACTCGCGCTCCAGGCAGTGGATGAGGTGGCCGTGGTGGTCTCCCAGAATCTGCACCTCGATGTGGCGCGGCGCGGGGAAGTAGCGCTCCAGGTACACGCCCTCACGGCCGAAGGCGGACTTCGCCCGGTCCGTGCACTGGCGGAACACCTTCTCCAGCTCGGCGGGGTTGTTCGCCGCCGCCATGCCGATGCCGCCGCCGCCGCCCGCGGCCTTGCACAACACCGGGTAGCCGATGCGCTCGGCCTCGGCCAGCGCGGTGGCCACGTCCGGCACCAGACCCTCGCTGCCGGGCACCACGGGGACACCCGCCGCGGACACCAGCTTGCGCGCCTGGCTTTTGTCCTTCATCCGCGCCATGGCCTCCGGCGGCGGACCCACGAAGATGAGTCCCGCGTCCTGGCACGCCTGGGCGAACTCTCCGTTTTCGGACAGAAACCCGTAGCCGGGGTGCACGGCCTGGGCGCCCGTCTTCTTCGCGGCCTCGAGAATCGCGGGGATGCTCAGGTAGCTGTCCTTCGCCGGAGCGGGGCCGATGCGCACGGCCTCGTCCGCTTCCTTCACGAACGGCAGCTCCGCGTCCGGGTCCGAGTACACGGCCACCGTCTTGAGCCCCATCTGCCGGGCCGCCGCGCCGATGCGACGGGCGATTTCTCCCCGGTTGGCGATGAGCAACTTCTGGAACATGGCGCGTGCCCTCGTGTGCGGAAGGGCGGCGAACCTAACCCCCGCCCCCCTCCCTGACAAGGGCGCGGGCAGGCGTGCAACAGGTCCCTACAGTCCAGTAAATTTGCGGCTCTACAAAGGCATGACGTACCTTGCCACACCGTGAAGCCCACCTCTTCCTCAGGCACCGGCGTTGGCGTGGTCGACCTCCATGGCGCTCGCCGCGCGCGTCGGTTGGACCTCTACCGGACCCGCCAGTCGGACCGCGTCCGCAGCGTCCGAGGCACGCTCGAAGCCCTCACGCAGAGCGGCACGCTCTTCACCCAGGAAGGTACGCGCCGAGGGCTGTCGCTCCTCAAGGCGCTCCAGTTGCTGCAGCGCGCCAGTGCCCGGCTGGAGGAGCTGGCCGGTGGCGGCGTGATTCCGGCGCCCCGCAAGCAGGAGCGCATCGACGCGCTGTATGAAGAGCTGGACACCCTCTTCACCCGCGCGGACAAGCTGGCCGGGCGTGACGAGGCGAGCGTGGCGCGGTTGCCCGCCCGCTGAGCCCCGCGTCGCCTGACGGCTACGGCAGCTCGGTCTGCCCCTGGCGGCGCAGGAAGGTGGGGATGTCGAACTGGTCCTCGTCCAGGGGGAGCGCGGAGTCCTTCACCACGGCGGTCCGGTTGCTGACGGACTTGTTGTTGTCCACGGCCGCCAGCGGACGGGAAGCGCCGCTCTTGGCGGGCACCAGGCTGGCCACTTCCTCGCGCACGCTGTGGATGAGCACCGACTGCTGCGCGGGCCGCGCCAGGGGAACCTGCACCACCGGCGTCACCGTGCGCACCTTGGGCGCGTCGCGGTGGACGAAGCCCGTGGCGATGATGGTGATCTTCACCTCATCCTGAATCTGGTCGTCGATGAGCGAGCCGAAGATGATCTCCGCCTCGCTGTCCGCCGCGTCGTGGACCAGGGTCAACGCCTCGTTGACCTCCTGGAGCGTCATGTCCCGACCGCCGGTGATGTTGATGAGCAGGCCCGTGGCGCCGTCGATGGAGACGTCCTCCAGCAGCGGGCTGGAGATGGCCTGCTGCATGGCGGTGAGCGCGCGCTTGTCGCCGGACGAGTGCCCGGTGCCCATGAGCGCCAGGCCCTTGTCGCTCATGATGGTCTTCACGTCGGCGAAGTCGACGTTGATGTAGCCGTGGTACTGGATGAGGTCGCTGATGCCCTGCACGGCATTCAGCAGCACCTCATCGGCGCGCTTGAAGGTCTCCAGGAGCGGCATCGGCTCGTTGGAGAGCGACAGCAGGCGCTGGTTCGGAATGGTGATGAGCGTGTCCACCGCGGCCTTGAGCTCGACGATGCCCTGCTCGGCCTGCTTGCGGCGCTTGTTGCCCTCGAAGAGGAAGGGCTTGGTGACGACGCCCACCGTGAGGCAACCCAGGCTCTTGGCGATGTCGGCGATGATGGGCGCCGCGCCCGTGCCGGTGCCGCCGCCCATGCCCGCCGTGACGAAGACCATGTCGGCGCCCTCGAGCACCGCGGCAATCTGGTCTCGCGACTCCAGCGCGGCCTCGCGGCCCATCTCCGGGTTGGCGCCGGCGCCCAGGCCCTTGGTCAGCGTCTGGCCCAGCTGCAGCCGCGTGGGCGCCTTGCTGGCGGCCAACGCCTGGATATCGGTGTTGGCGGCGATGAAGTCCACGCGGTCCAGCTTGGACAGAATCATCGTGTTGACCGCGTTGCAGCCGGCCCCACCCGCCCCGACGACCCGAATCTTGGCGGCCTGCTTGTTCTGATCGAACTGGTCCATGGCGGTCCTTTCGGCAGGCGTCGCGCGATGCAGCGCGCAAGCCTCCAACCTCCGCAATCATCAGCAAGTCCGGATCTTTGGCAAGTATTCCGCTACGCACATGTAGCGGGATGGCGCGGCGCCGAGTCCTGACGCGGACTTACGCAGCGGCCCCGAAAGCAGGCAGCGCGGCGTGGCGGGTCCACTTCGCCCCTTGACTCGCGCTGGATGGCGCACCCTGGCAGGTCTCCCCGCATCGGCGCCACCCCTTTCCCCCCTGTTCCACGACACACGTGGAGGGTCTTCACGGAGCGTCACGCGCCCCCGACTCCGGGTGGTGGACGGACCTCCCATGAAAAACCGAGGGTGGCCCCGGACGACTTGCCGGAACCACCCCCGCGTCAACGGCTTTGGCTGTCAGCCCCGGGGCACCACGGTGGGCGCCCGGGGCGGCGCGACGACATCAGGGGGCCACGCGCTCCACTTCCACCTTGCCGATGCGGACGATGTTGAACTCCACGCGCCGGTTGTTCTCGCGGCCCTTCGCCGTCTTGTTGGTGTCGACGGGCTTCGTCTCACCGTAGCCCTGCGACTCCAGGCGGGCGGCGTCGATGCCCTCCTTCACCAGGAAGGCACGCACGTTGGCGGCGCGGCGCTTGGACAGGTCCAGGTTGGACGCGTCGTTGCCCTGGTCATCCGTGTGCCCCTCCACCCGCAACAGCTCCACCTGCGGGTTGGCGCGCAGCACCGCGGCCACCTGCTTCAGCAGCGGGAAGGAGCGCGGGAGGATGATGTCCTTGCCCGTGGCGAAGTAGACCTTCTCCAGGATGAGGATGCGCTCGCCATCCACCTGGACCTTCACCTTGCCCTTGTCGGGGCAGCCGTCCTCGTCCGCCACGCCGTTGATGACCTCGGGCTCGTTGGGGCACTTGTCCGCGACGTCGGGGATGCCGTCCTTGTCGTTATCCGGGTCCGGGCAGCCGTCCCCATCCTGGAAGCCGTCCTTGTCCTCGGGCTGGTTCGGGCACTTGTCGTCCGGGTCGAAGAGGCCATCGCCATCCGTGTCCACGGGCGGAGCCTCGTCGGGGCAGCCGTCCTCGTCCTGGAAGCCGTTCTTCGTCTCCGGCTCGTTCACGCACTTGTCGTCGCCATCGAGGATGCCGTCCTGGTCATTGTCCGGGTCCGGGCAGCCATCCGCGTCCTCGAAGCCGTCCTTGTCCTCGGGCTGCGTGGGGCACTTGTCGTCCGGGTCGTAGAGGCCGTCGCCGTCCGTGTCCACCGGCGGAGGAGGCGCCGCCTTCTTCGGCTCGGGCGGAGGGCTGTAGCCGAAGCCCGCCAGCAGCCGGTAGCCCGGCGTGCCGTAGCCCCGGGTGAGGCCCGGTCCACCGCCCAGGTGCGCCGTGAAACCGCTCACCGCGCGGTACTTCAGCGCGGCCAGCAGCTCCAGCGGGCTCTCCTCCGTGTCCTGCTCGTCCAGGCCGATGGCGCCAATCACCGTCGCCTCGGCGGACAGCGGCAGGCGGCCCAGCGTGAAGGGAATCTCCGTGCCCAGGCCGTAGGTGAACGCATTGCCCGCCGTCAGGTTGCGCAGCACCTGCTTCTCGCGGATGTCCACACCGACGTTGGCGGCGAAGCGGACCTTCTCGCCGTACTCGGCCACCAGCTTGGGCTGCACGCTCACCCCGGAACCGCCGAGGAAGTCGTTGCCACCCGCCGTGGGAAGCGACACCGGCACCGCCAGCGCGAGGCCGAAGCGCTCCCCATCAATCAGGCGCGCCTTCGGAACCAGTCGCAGGTCGCCGATACCACCGCCGCCCACGCCCTGCGAGAAGGACGAGTCCACCTGCGGCGCCGGGTCCGAGCCCTGAATCGTCACGGGCAGAATCACGCCGATTTCGAAGCGGTCGAACAGACCCACCGCGCCCATCAGGTCGATTCCCAGCTGACGGCTCACCAGCGCGGTGATGAACCGGTCCGAGCGAGGGTCCAGGAAGTTGAGCGGCTTGCTCCCGTAGTTGAGAGACAGGCCGAGGTTCAACCCCAGGTGGCGCTGCACGCGGGCGCTGTGGATGCCGAGGATGTCCTCGGCGCCCGGGCCCGGCTTGAAGCGCTGCACGTCGATGGACTGCGACACGGGGCCCGGCGTCGTCACCTGCGCATGGGCAGGCTGGGCCGCGAGCGTACCCGCGAGGACCAGGCCTCCGGTGACGGCCGCCGCCACGCCCCGCGACGAGCGCCCCGCCACGCGGCGGAGGCGACCGAACAGGGGCAGCGCCAGGAACAGCAGCGCCAGCGGAGCGAAGGTGCCCGCCCCGCCCGTGCTGCAGCCACGGCCCACGACGACGAAGTCGTCATCGCCGTTCAGCGGGTTGGAGCCCCCGTTGACCTCGTCACCGTCGCTCGCACCACCCGCGTCGGTGTCGCGGTTGTTCGGGTCCGTCTCGCCGGTGTCGAAGCCACCGTTGTGGTTGGCGTCCTCCCGGCCGTCGTTCAGGCCGTCCCCGTCCGTGTCCGGGTTGAGGGGGTTCGTCGCATTGGTACCCGTGACTTCCACGCCGTCGTTCAGGTCGTCGTCGTCCGTGTCGGCGTCGTTCGGGTCCGTCTCCGTGGCATCCACGCGACCGTTGTGGTCCGCGTCCTCCCGGCCGTCGTTCAGGCCATCACCATCCGTGTCCGGATTCGTCGGGTCGGTGGTGGTGGTGGGGTCCAGGTCCGGCTCGAAGTTCGGCGAGTCGACGTTGGTGCCCGGAGGCGCCGTCTCCCGCGTCACGCCGCTCTCCGTGCCGTCGTTGATGCCGTCGTTGTCGCTGTCCGGATCCAACGCGTCGATGGTGCCGTCCCCATCCGTGTCGGTGAGGGCCTCATCGCCGTCCGGCACGCCGTCGTCGTCCGTGTCCGCATCATGCGGATCCATGCCGAGCTCGATTTCGCGCTCGTCGCTCACGCCGTCCAGGTCGGAGTCCACGTCGTCCGCGGCCAGGTTCGGGTCCGTCTCGCCCGGGTCGATGCGGCCGTTGTGGTTCGCGTCCTCCACGCCGTCACGCACGCTGCCGCCGTCCGTGTCCGGGTTGAGGGGGTTGGTGACGGTGGTCGGGTCCGCATCGGGGATGAAGACCGTCGCGTCGGTGTCCGAGCCCTCGGGCACGGTCTGGCCCAACTCCGTGCCGTCCTGGATGCCGTCGCCGTCCGTGTCCGCCTCGTTCGGGTCGGTCTCGTCCGCGTCGACGATGCCGTCGTGGTCCTTGTCCTCGGTGCCGTCCATCAGACCGTCGTCATCCGAGTCGTCGTCGAGCGGATCCGTCCCGCCGACTTCCACCTCGATGCCGTCCGACACGCCGTCGCCGTCCGTGTCCGGGTTGTTCGGGTCCGTGCCGATGGCAATCTCCTCCGTGTCCGTCAGGCCGTCACCGTCCGTGTCCAGGCCAATGGACCAGATGAAGTGGGCAGGCGTGGGGTCCACGTCGCCGTCCGCGTCCACCGCGCGCACCTGGAAGGTGTGCGTTCCCTCGGGCAGGCCCGTGAAGTTGATGGGGCTGGTGCAGGGGGTGAAGGCCGCGCCGTCGAGCGAGCACTCGAAGGTGTCACGCGGGTCTCCCGTGACGGAGTTGAAGCTGAACTCCGCGTCGGTGCTGGCGGTGTTCACGGGCGGGCTCGCGGTGATGCGCGTGTCCGGCACGGAGTTCACCGTGAAGGTGTTCGTGTCCGTGGCGGTGTTGCCATTCACATCCTCCGCCGTGGCCGTCACCGAGTGCGGCCCGTCGACCAGCGGCGTGGTCACCGGCACCGACCAGCTGCCGTCGACACCCGCCGTCGCCGTACCCACCGTGGTGCCGTCCACCACCACCGTCACCGTGGCGCCCGGCTCCGCCGTACCCGAGTACGTCACCACCGGGTTGGTCACCGTGGAGCCCTCCGCCGGCGTGGTGATGCTCACCGACGTCGTGGCGTCCACCGTGAAGGCGTTGGTGTCCGTCGCGGTGTTGCCCTGGGCGTCTTCCGCCGAGGCCGTCACCGAGTGCGCTCCATCCGCCAGCTCCGCCGCCACCGGCACGGACCAGCTGCCGTTCGCCGCCGCCGTCACCGTGCCCACCACCGTGCCGTCCACCGTGACAGTCACCGTGGCGCCCGGCTCCGCGGTCCCCACGTACGTCACCACTCCGTCGGTCAGCACCGCGCCCTCGGCGGGAGTGGTGATGCTCACCGTCGTGGCCGTGTCCACCGTGAAGGTGTTCGTGTCCGTCGCGGTGTTGCCGTCGCCGTCCTCGGCGGTGGCCACCACCGTGTGCGAGCCGTCCGTCAGCGTCGTGGCCACCGGCACCGACCAGCTGCCATCGACACCCGCCGTCACCGTGCCCATCACCGTGCCGTCCACCGTGACAGTCACCGTGGCGCCCGGCTCCGCCGTACCCGAGTACGTCACCACCGGGTTGCCGACCGTCGAGCCGTCCGCCGGCGTGGCGATGTTCACGTTCGTCGACGTGTTCACCGTGAAGTTGTTCGTGTCCGTGGCGGTGTTGCCGAATGCGTCCTCGGCCGTGGCCGTCACCGTGTGGGGACCTTCGCCCAGCGACGAGTTGCCCGGCACCGACCAACTGCCGTTCGCGGCCGCCGTCACCGTGCCCACCACCGTGCCGTCCACGGTGACAGTCACCGTGGCGCCCGGCTCCGCCGTACCCGAGTACGTCACCATCGGGTCGCTGATGGTCGAGCCATCCGCAGGCGTGGTGATGCTCACGTTCGTCGACGTGTCCACCGTGAAGGTGTTCGTGTCCGTCGCGGTGTTGCCGTTCGCGTCCTCGGCCGTGGCCGTCACCGTGTGAGGACCTTCACCCAGCGACGAGTTGCCCGGCACCGACCAGCTGCCGTTCGCCGCCGCCGTCGTCGTGCCCACCACCGTACCATCCACTTCCACCGTCACCGTGGCGCCCGGCTCCGCCGTCCCCGAGTACGTCACCATCGGGTCGCTGATGGTCGAGCCATCCGCGGGCGTGGTGATGCTCACGTTCGTCGACGCGTCCACCGTGAAGGTGTTCGTGTCCATCGCGGTGTTGCCGCTCGCGTCCTCGGCCGTGGCCGTCACCGAGTGAGGACCGTCGCCCAGCGACGAATTGCCCGGCACCGACCAGGTGCCGTTCGCCGCCGCCGTCGTCGTGCCCACCGTATTGCCGTCCACCACCACCGTCACGGTGGCGCCCGGCTCCGCGGTGCCCGAGTACGTCACCGCGCCGTCGTCCAGCACCGCGCCTTCCGCCGGCGTGGTGATGCTCACGTTCGTCGTCCCATCCACCGTGAAGGCGTTGGTGTCCGTCGCGGTGTGGTTCAGCGCATCCGTCGCCGTCGCCGTCACCGAGTGCGGCCCATCCGGCAGCGCCGCGGCCACGGGCACCGACCAGATTCCGTTCGCCGGCACCGTCACAGTGCCCACCGTGGCGCCGTCGACACGCACCACCACCGTGGAGCCCGGCTCACCCGTGCCCGAGTACGTCACCACTCCGTCGGTCAGCACCGCACCCTCGGCCGGCGTCGTCACGCTCACGAACGTGCCCGTGTCCACCGTGAAGGTGTTGGTGTCCGTCGCGGTGTGGTTCAGCGCATCCGTCGCCGTCGCCGTCACCGAGTGCGCGCCGTCCGCCAGCGCCGCGGCCACCGGCACCGACCAGGTGCCATTCGCCGCCGCCGTCACCGTGCCCACCGTATTCCCGTCGACAGTCACCACCACCGTGGAGCCCGGCTCCGCGGTACCCGAGTACGTCACCACGCCGTTGGTCAGCACCGCGCCCTCGGCCGGCGTCGTCACGCTCACGAACGTGCCCGTGTCCACCGTGAAGGTGTTCGTGTCCGTCGCGGTGTGGTTCGAGGCATCCGTCGCCGTCGCCGTCACCGAGTGCGGCCCATCCGCCAGCGGCGTCGCCACCGGCACCGACCAGGTGCCGTTCGCCGCCGCCGTCACCGTGCCCACCGTAGTGCCATCCACCACCACCGCCACCGAGGCGCCGGGCTCCGCAGTTCCCGAGTACGTCACCACACCGTTGGTCAGCACCGCACCCTCGGCCGGCGTCGTGACACTCACCGACGTCGCCGTGTCCACCGTGAAGGTGGACGTCGTGGCCGTGCTCGTACGGGTCGCATCCTGGGACACGACCGAGATGTTGTAGACGCCGTCCGTCACCGCGACGGGAATCGGGAACGTCCAGTTACCGCCGGTCACGGCGATGGCCGGGTACGTCACGCCATTCAGCGTGAGCACCACGGACGTGGCACCGCCCGACGCCGTGCCAGTGATTTGCGTTGGCGCGGTCGTGAGCACCGCGTTGTTCGCCGGAGTGACGACGACCGGCGGAGGCAGCGCGTTCTGCACCGTGAAGGTGTTGGTGTTGCTGACCATGCTCGAGGCGCCGTTCAGCACGGACACGGCATTCACCGTGTGCACGCCCGTCGTCAGGTCCACGACCGGCGTGTACGTGAAGTTGCCCGCGGCATCCGCCGTGACGGTGGCCAGCACCACGCCGTCCACGGAGATGACGACCGAGGAGTTCGGGGTCGCAGTGCCAGTGATGGGAGGACGCACGCCCGTGGTGGAGCCGTTGGCGGGCGTCACGACCACCGGGGCCGACGGCGTCACGAAGGGGCCCGCCAGGGTGGTGATGACACCGGGACTGCCCGCGATGGCGCCGTAGGTGAGGCCATCCGGAGCGCCCGCCGTGGGCTGCGTGCCCGGGATGCCCCCCGCGACGGAGGGGGAGCAATTCATCGTGCCGCCCTGGAGCAGGATGTGACCACCACCACCGCCGCCGCCCGTGCCGTGCTCAGGGAAGACCGTGCTGCCGCCGTTACCGCCGCGCGCCAACACCAGGTTGTTGCCGCAGGTCAACGCACCCGTGACGCGCAGATAAATCGTTCCACCCGAGCCACCTCCACCCGCCGCGTCGTTGGCATCCTCGCGAGCGTTTTCACCCGCCACGCCATTGGAGGAAATCGTCCCCGCGCCAGCCAGCGAAGCCGCGCGAATGAACACGATGCCGCCCGCCGCGCTGCCGCCGCCGCCAAAGTCGTCGTTGCTATGACCCGCACCGCCACCACCACCGAAGAGCAGATGGTCCACCGCGCTGAAGTCCATGCGCGTGCCGCCCAGACCGCCCACGTCACGAGAGGGAGCAGGAGCGCCAGTCGTGGCATGAGTATCGCCACTCCATGTGCGGCCGCCCTTGCCACC
>NZ_VIFM01000306.1 GCF_006636215.1 Myxococcus llanfairpwllgwyngyllgogerychwyrndrobwllllantysiliogogogochensis
AGGCGAAGACGCTCGCCCGCATCGAGCAGCACGCCCCGCGCCTCAAGCGCGTGAAGGTGTACGGCGGCGACTACGAGAAGGTGGTCCGCAAGTACGACGGGAAGGACACCGTCCTCTTTCTCGACCCTCCGTACCCTGGCTACAACGTCGACGTCGGTGAGGGTGACTTCGACGAGGAGCGCTTCTACGGCGTGCTCAAGTCGTTGAAGGGTCGCTGGCTCATGACGTATGGCATCCGGGGGAAGTTGCCCGGGATGTTGAAGGGCTCCGGCTTCCTCGTGAAGCGCATCCGGACGCCTCGCACCATCGCCGCCATGCGCGGCGTGGGCGGCTCCTCCGTGCTGACGCAGCTCCTCGTCAGCAACTACCAGCCCGCAGCGAAGGCGCTGGAAGGTGACGGCCACTTCGCCGTGGACGACTGGAAGCCGGAGGAGCCGCCCGGCACCGCTCCCTTCGCCACCACGACGTCCCTCCTCAAGGGCGTCGAGCCCGACGACGAGCGGTACGTCCTGGGTGTCGTCCTGGAGCCGGAGACGGTGGACGCGCAGGGCGACCTCTACTCCGCCGCGGAGATTCGCCAGGCCGCGCACCGCTTCATGGAGGAGTTCGGCGGCCTGGGCCTCATGCACCAGATGCGCGTCAACGGGCACGTCAAGGTGCTGGAGAGCTACCTCGCTCCCGTCGACTTCAACCTGGGCGAGGTGCCGGTGCGCAAGGGCACGTGGCTGCTCGCGGTGCGCGTCCTCTCCGACGAGCTCTGGGGGCGTGTGAAGGACGGGCAACTGACGGGCTTCAGCATTGGCGGCACCGCGCGCCGTCTCCCCGAGGCCGCCCCCGCCACCGAGCCGCCCCCTTCCGACACACCTGCCGCTGACTCCCAGCCGGAGGCCACATGACGAGCACCACCCAAGGCCCCGCCTCCGTCCACCGCCTCGTCGACATGGTGGTGGAGGAGGTGTCCCTCGTGGACAGGGCCGCCAACAAGCACCGCTTCCTCTTGGTGAAGCGAGACGGAGACACCATGCACGACGCTCCCCAGGACACCTCGCAGGCCGAGGGCGACAACCGCGCCGCCTCGGACACCTCCAAGGCCGATGACGCCCTCCTCACCGCAGCCCAACAGGCCCTCGAAGCGGTGACGGCACTCGTCGAGGCGTTGACCTCCACGGACGGCATTGACGGCGTGCGCGTGGTGGAGGTGGCCCAGCACCTGCGCGCGCTCGCCGACGCCCTGGAAGAGGACGAAGACGACTCCGAGGACGAAGAGGACGTCGAGGCGCGCGCCAAGGCCGCCAACCCCGCGCCGGCTCCTCAGCCGACTCCGCCCGCGCCGAGCCCCGACGCCTCCGGCGTCATGGAAGGCCTGACGAAGCTCACCGACGCCGTCCGCGCGCTGGAGGGCTCCGTGAAGGAGCAGCACCAGCGACTGGGGCGCGTGGAGAAGCAGTTCGGCCTGCCCAACAGCAGCGCCCCCGCGGAGCGCCCGCCCAAGCCCGCCGTCGAGGACGTCGGCTGGCCCCTCGACATGAACAAGCCCCTCAACCGGGAGAGCGTCGACAAGGCCCTCTCCTTCCACGACGTCTGACGTCCCCACCCGCCACCAGGAAGCCTCAACGCCGAAGGAATCCCCATGAGTCGTATCGACAACAGCACCCTCTTGGCCAAGGCGGACCTGGCCCTCGCCGACCTCACGGCCGGCGGCGGCATCCTCCAGCCCGCCCAGGCACAGAAGTTCTTGCGCCTGCTCATCAAGCAGTCCGTCCTGCTGCAGCAGTGCACCGTCGTCCCGATGGCGGCCCCCAAGCAGCAGTTCTCCAAGCTGAAGTTCGGCAGCCGCATCCTCCGCCCGGGCCAGGAGGCCACCGCCGTCCCCGCCGCCCAGCGCGTGAAGCCCGACCTCTCCCAGGTGGAGCTGGACGCCAAGCTCTTCAAGGGCGAGGTGCGCCTCTCCGACGAAGTGCTCGAAGACAGCATCGAGCGCGGCGAGCTGCGACAGACGCTCATGGAGATGCTCGCGGATGCCATCAGCCGCGACATGGAGGAGATCCTCGTCAACGGGGACACGGCCTCGGCCGACCCCTTCCTCGCCACGATGGATGGCGTGCTGAAGCAGGCCACCTCAAACGTCGTCGACGCGGCCGGCGCGCCCATCAGCAAGGACGTCCTCGGCGACCTGCTCAAGTCGCTGCCCTCGGAGCACCTCCGCGACAAGAGCAGCATGGGGTTCCTCTTACCAGCGTCGACGCGGACCTGGACTACCGGAACTCGCTCGCGGAGCGGGCCACGGCGGTCGGCGACAAGTTCCTCGAGGGCGATGCGCCGGTCCTCTACTCGGGCGTCCCGGTGCGGCCCATCCCCCTCTGGCCGGAGAACCTCGGTGCGACGAATGACCGCACGGCGGTGTTGCTGACCAATCCCAAGAACATCCACGTCGGCATCTGGCGGCAGATTCGCATCGAGTCGGCGCGCGACATCTCCGAGGGCACGCTGAAGGTGGTGGCCACGCTGCGCTTCGACGCGAAATTCGCCGAGGAGTCCGGCACGGCCAAGGCCATCAACGTGCAGTTGTGAGGCTCACCATGGACAACTCCTATCTCGTCCGACTCAAGGCCTACGACGCGCGCCGCGGCCACGTGCTGCGGCGCTACACGTATGCCGGCATCAAGTTCCAGGAGGAGCGCGGCTGGTACCGGGTGGAGAAGCCGGTGGCGGACTACCTGCGCGCCGTGCACCAACTGCCCGGTGACACCTACTCGCCGCTCGCCTTCGACGTGTGCACGGAGGCCGAGGCGAAGTCCCTCGATGCCACCGAGGCCGACGAGGCCCGCGTGAAGCGCAGCGCCAGCGACGAGCTGAAGCTGAGTGCGGCGCGGCCCGCCGGCACGCTGACGACGGAGGACCTGCCGAAGGCCAGCGAAGAGAAGGACACGCGCCGCGCCAAGCGGGAGAAGGACTGACGTGTACGCCACGGTGGCCGACATGCGCGCCGAGGGCGTCACACCGGCCATGGCGGGCGACACCCGCCTGGCCGTCCTTCTCGAGGAGGCGACGCGCACCATCGACAAGGTGACGGGGTGGCACTTCGAGCCGCGCTCGGCGACGTTGCAACTCGACGGGCGCGGCACTCCGTCCCTCTGGCTGCCGGTGCCACCCATTCGCCTCTACCGCCTGGCACTCCACGGGGCGGACGTGTCCTTCTCGCGGGAGCACCTGGTCGTGGTGGGTGCTCCGGTGGGCCCGGGCTTTGATGGGCCCCGCCTCACCTTTCGCCACGGGCGCGTCTTCCCGCGCGGCGAGGGCAACGTCACGGTGGGCGCACGCTGGGGCTACACCGAGGCGGACGGGACGCCGGAGGGGCGCACGCCGCTCGCCATCCGCCGCGCGTGCATGCTCCTCGTCCTGCGCAGCCTCTCGCCCTTGGCGGACGAAGACTCGTTGGAGGAGCGTACGCGCTGGCGCGTGGTGGAAGAGAGGACGCGCGAGCAGAGCTACCGCCTCGACAGTGTCCGCCCCTCCGTGCGGCCTCTCACCGGAGAGCCGGAGGTGGACACCCTCCTTGCCCCCTACGTGAAGCCCTCCGTGCCCGGGGCGGCCTGATGAGGGGCAGGCTCATCTTCCCCTTCCTCGCGGAGCTGCACCGCCTGGACACCACCGCCATGGCGGGCCCCGGTCCGGGCCCCCATGCCAGCGGGTACGACGCGGACTTTCGCGAGCCGGTGCTGGTGGACGCGGACGACGACGGCCTGGCCGAAGCCTTCCGTCGCGAATTTCCGCCCGTGCGTGTCCCCTGCCAGGTGGAGCCGGATGCCTTTGAGTCATTGCGCATGGCCCCTTCCGGCAACAGCCCCCGGACGAGCTTCGAACTCGTCTTCCACTTCCGCGACTTGGAGCGCCTCGGCCTCGTCGACGCGGCCACGGGCGACGCCCTCATCCGCCCCAGCGACAGGCTGAGGGCCCTCTACGACGTCACGGGCGCACTCGTGCAGGCCGTGAGGACGCCTCCCGGGCTGTACGTCACGGAGGCGCGCCCCACGGGCTTCGGACTCCACCGCCGGAGGCCTCGCCGCAACCTCCTTCTCGTCACCTTCAACGACAGGCCCCAAGCCCGAGGACTCACGTGAAAGCACTGCTGCTCGCCCCACTTCTCGCCACCGCCCTCCTCACTCGCTGCCGGGCGCCGGACGGCTGCGCGCCGGTGTCCACGCGCTGCGCCAGCAACGTCGCCGAAATCTGCAACGGCGACGGCAACTGGCAGGTGCTCGCCGACTGCGACGCCGTCAGCGAGCACAGCAACGCCGCCTTCACCTGCGCCTACGTCAACGAGGAGGGCGTCGCCGGCCACACCTGCCTGCCCACCACCGTGGACGCGGGCACCGCCGACGCTGGCACTGAGGAAGGCGGTGTCCTGTGAAGGGCTACCTCCAGTCCCTGCCCGGCGTGGGCCCCCTCTTCCAGCGTGACATCCAGCCTGCCGAGGTGTGGGCCTTCTATCAGCACATGCAGACACGCCTGCGCACCAAGACGGCCAACAAGGCCGACTCACTCGAAATGCGGCTGGCGGCCGAGGCGCTGCAGCGCATGGGCATCCTCGACAGGCAGCGCTTCCTCGAGCGCTATGCCACCACGGTGGGCCGCACCCTCTACCTGCCCTTCGAGGTGGGCACTCCCAAGTCCGGCTGGGACTTGTGGGCCCAGGTGGTGGTGTGCGTCCACGAGCACCAGCACGTCGTGCAGCACGACGAGGAGGGCCCCAGCTACGAGCTGGCCTACCTCACCAGCACCTCCGCGCGCGCCCGCTACGAGGCCGAGGCGTACACCTGCAACCTGGAGTTGCACTTCTGGCGTCACGGCACCCTGCCCGCCGTGCGCCCCATCGCCGAGGGCCTCAAGCACTACGGCTGCCGGCCGGAGGACGTGGAAGTCGCCGCCCACACCCTGGCCCTCACCTCGGTGTCCGTCCGCCACGGCGCGGTGGTGAGTGAGGCCACGAACGTAGCCCTGGAGTGGCTCAACTCGCACGTGCCCCACCTGCGGGCCAAGCAGGGCTGAGGCGTCCATGGCCGTCTCGCGCACCGGAGACTGGGCACGGGCCCGCCAACTGCTGGCGGCGGGCTCGTCGCGCCTTGAAGGGGCGTTGCAGACGGCCCTGCGCCAGGAGGCGCACGCCCTGCGCAAGGAGGTGGTGCAGGGCCTCACCCAGCAGGCACCGGGTGGCGAGCCACTCCGCCCGCCCTCCCCCCTCACGCTCGCGGCGCGCCAGCTCGCGGGATTCGGCGGGACGAAGTCCCTCCTCGTCTCGGGCGCGCTGCGCAACTCAATCAGTGTCGTCGTGGAGGGCGACGAGGCCTTCATCGGCGTATCGCGCTCGGCGAAGAGTCCGGACGGCGAGTCCCTCGTCGACGTGGCGCAGCTCCAGGAGTACGGAGGTCCGCCCGTCGTCATCCCCATGACGCCTCGCATGCGGCGCTTCCTCTTCGCGCTGCTGCGCCAGGCCGGCCTGGCCGGCGAGTCGCGTAACAGCGGCAGGGGGCGCGGCGTCATTGTGACGCAGACGCCCGCGCGGCCATTCCTGCGGCCGGCCTTCGCACGCTTTCGCCAGGGCGCCAGCCGCCGCTTCCTCGCGCGCGTCGCGAAGGAGCTGGGCCTCGGAGGGCCCGGGTAATGGCCGTCCCCTCCCTCACCTCCGTGACGCCCTCCTCGGGGCCCACCAGCGGCGGCGACATTCTCCGCCTCGCCGGCACTGGCTTCGCCGCGCGGGTGGCCGTGCTCCTGGGCGGTCTGCGCGCGGAGGTGCTCTCCGTCCGTGAAGAGGCAGGCACTGCCTACGTGGACGTGCGGACGCCGGCCCACGCGGTGGGCACCGTCGACGTGGAGCTGCTCAACCTCTCCGCGGAGGGCAACCCCATCCCAGGCGAGGTCGCTGTCCTTCCGGGCGCGTACCGCTACCTGCGCCCGCGCGTCGCGAAGGAAGCGGACCTCACCCGCCTCGTGCGGACGCTGCTGCGCGAGTTGAAGCGCCAGGTGGTGGCCAACGTCAGCGCCAGCGTCTCCGTCGACTACGACGACACGGTGGCAGACGGCCTCAACGTCATCGCCATGGCCGCGCTGCCCTCGGTGGTGCTGTCAGGCCCCGTGCTGCGCGAGAGTCGTCGCTACGCCTCCAACGTCTTGCACGAGGACGTCGTGCAGGGCCCCTCCGGTGCGGAGCTGGTGCGCAGGCGCCCCGCGTACACGGTGGACCTGGCCTTCACCCTCACCGTGGCCTCCGAGCGCACCGCCGAGCTCTTCAACCTCATGGCCGCCGTGGCCACCTTCCTCAACCGCAACCGCTGGCTGGCCATGCCGAGGGACGCCGAGGACGCCTCGCGCGGCACCGTCCGCTGGGAAATGGACGCGGACGGCGAGGTGCGCACGCAGCTCGGCAGCCGCGACGACGTGCGCGCCTTCACCTGGGGCCTAGTGGTGCGTGGCTTCGACGTGGACTCAGGCCTGCCCCTCGACCTCGGCAAGGCCGTCGCCGCGACGCGCCTCGAAACGGACTCACTCCCTGGAGGCACCACATGAGTGTCACCCTCACCAATACCCTGGGCAGGCTCGCCACCTTCCTCCTGCCCCATGAGTCGTACTGCGTCGCGCGTGGCGAGTGCGCCTGCGGCGTGCAGCCAGGCCGTGGCGGCCGACGCCTGCCCTCCTCCCTCACCCTGGCCACGGGTGTGTCGCTGGAGGACGTGCCCGAGGCCACTCTCTGCGTGCCCGCGGTGGCTGCTGCCATTCGCCGCGGAGAAGTCGCCCTGAAGCGGCAAGCCCCCACGGCCCCGCCGTCGTCGCCCCCCTCTGCCGCGCCGGAGGTGTCGGCGCGCGCGTCCCGCAAGAAGCGAGGCGCCTCATGAGTCGTGAGTTGCTGTCGTCGAAAATCGTCGTGGAGGAGGAGGAGCCGCGCGTCCGTGGCATTCCCTCGGCGCCCACCTCCGTGGCCGGCGCTGTCGGCCTGGCGGAGAGAGGCCCCATCGGCCAGGCGGTACTGTGCACCTCCTTCGAGGAGTACCAGGCCACCTTCGGCGGCTTCACGCCGGACGCCGACCTGGCCCTCGCCGCCATGGGCTTCTTTGAGAACGGAGGGACTCACTTGTGGGCGGTCCGCACCGCCCACTACGAGGACGCCTCCGACCCCGAGTCGCACACGGCCACGCCTGCTGCGGCGGCCCTCACCACGGGCGGCGGGCCCACGCCCGCCGTCGTGCGCGGCACCTTGCGTCCCCCCTTCACCCTGCGGGACGGCCAGCGCCTGGAGGTGTCCGCCAACGGCGCCGAGGCGGTGGACGTCGTCTTCTCCGGCACCGCGGCTTCCGTCTCCGCGGGGCGGCCTGCGCCCTATGCCCTCACCGCCGGGCAGTCGCTCCGGGTGCGCGTCGACGACGGGCGGGACGTCTTCATCCCCTTCAGCGAGGAGGACTTCGGCGACATCGCCCAGGCCACTGCCCAGGAGGTGGCCGCCGTCCTCAACGCGGGACTCATCGGCGGACGCGCCACCGTGGAGGCCGGTGTGCTGAGAATCGCCAGCGACACCCAGGGCGCCTCCAGCCGCCTGGAGGTGGGCGACGCGGTGGCCAACACCGGCTTCGGCTTCGCGGGCGGCCCGCAGGTGGGGAGCGGCAACGTCCAGAGACTGCGCGCCGTCGAGCTGGCCGAGGTGCGCGCCCTCGTGGAGGCGGCGGTGGCGGGTGTCCGAGTGGCACCGTCCTCCCTGGGGGCCCTGCAGTTGCTCACCCAGTCCACGGGGCCTGGTGCCTCCTTGCGTGTGCAGGGAGACGCGGGCTCCGGCCTCGGACTCGACGCGCTGCTGCACACGGGCGGCGCCTCCGGCGCCACCGACGTCCTCCACCTGGAGGCCAGGGATGCAGGCGCCTACGCCAACCGCCTCGAGGTGGAGGTGCGGCCCCCGACGAATGGAGCTCCCGAAACCTTCGACGTCCTCGTCCTCGAGGACGGTGCCTACCGCGAGTCCTTCCCCAACCTCTCCTCGGCCCAGGGCGACGCACGCTACGTCGAGCGCGTCCTCAATGACGAGCGCACCGGCTCCACCTACGTCCGGGCCTTCATGGTGCAACCGGACGCGATTCCGGACGTGCAGACGGTGGCCCTCTCGGGCGGCGCGGACGGCCTCGTCGGCCTGGACGACACGGACTTCATCGGCTCCGAGGCCGGCCGGAGCGGTCTTTTACGCGCTCGACGAAGTGCAGGAGCTCTCCCTTCTCCTGGTGCCCGGGCGCGCCACGCCCGCCGTCCACAACGCCATGGTGCGCTACTGCGAGGTGGCGCGCGACGGCCTCGTCTTCGCCGTCCTCGACTCGCCCGCGGGCTGCAGCGCCACGGACATCGTCTCCTACGTCTCGCAGGAGGCCGCCCTCGAAGGCCTCTCTGAGCACGCGGCCCTCTACTGGCCCCGCGTCAAGGTGCTCAACCCCGCTCGCGGCGTCTTCGGCAACCTGGAGCAGCTCGTCATCCCCCCCTCCGGCATCATCGCCGGCGTCTTCGCGCGCAACGACGGTGCGCGCCCCGGTGGTGTGTATGAGGCTCCCGCGGGCATCGAGGCCGGGCGCATGTTCGGCGTCCTGGGCTTCGAGTCCAAGGAGTGCCTCGAAGAGAAGAAGCGGGACATCGTCTACCCCCGTCGCATCAATCCGCTCACCACCGGGCCCGGCCTGCCGCGCTTCATCGACGGCGGCCGCACGCTGAAGGCCAGCGGGAACTTCCCCTACGTCGCCGAGCGCAGAGGCGTGTCTTTCATCGAGAAGAGCCTCAAGTCGGGCCTGCAGTTCGCGAGGCACCGCAACAACACCGAAGGGCTGCGCGCCCAGGTGCGGCGCTCCATTGCCGCCTTCCTCCTCGCGCAAATGCGAAACGGGGCCTTCCGCAGCCAGGAGCCCGCCAAGGCCTTCTTCGTTGACGTCTCGGACGCGCTCAATCCGCCGTCCGTGGTCTTCGCCGGCAAGCTGGTGGCGCGCATCGGGCTCGCCACCAACAAGCCCGCCGAGTTCATCGTCCTGCGCATCGCCCAGGACACCCGCGCCCTCGAAGCCGAGCTGGCCTCGGCGGGCCTCTAAGGAGACTGGCCATGGCCATCATCGGACAGCCGCGCAGCTTCCATAAGCGCTTCAAGTTCCTCTGTGAGGCTGACGGCCTCGGGCACTCCGGTTTCCAGAAGTGCTCCGAGCTGTCCGTCGAGGTCGCCAACGTCCAATACTTCGAGGGCGGCAGCCTCATCCCCAACAAGTCGCCGGGGCGTCTCACCTTCTCCGACGTCACCCTCGAGCGCGGCGCCACGCAGGACCACGAACTCTTCGACTGGTTCCAGGACGTCGTGCACATGTCCAGCGGCCTGGGTCTGCCGGACAGCCTCTACAAGCGCAACCTCGACATCGTCCAGCAAGATAGGGACGGCACCACGCTGCGTCGGTGGAGCCTATCCCGGGCCTGGCCGGTGAAGTTCGTCGCGGGTGAATGGGACAACGAGTCGGACGAGAACGTCATCGAGTCCGTCACCCTCACCTACGACTTCTTCGAGCTGGCCACGTAGGCCTCAGCCAGCGACGTAGCTTCCATGAGTGCTGCACCCTGGCGGGCGCCTGACATTGCACAGAGGCGCTCGCTCAGCCCATGCGTCAACGAACTCGTTCACGAGAAGAACTTCGTTACACCGCCCACACCAGGGTTTCTTCGTGGCCCAGCCCAGAAAGAGTCGTCCTGGGTGGACCTCATTGCTGAGGCACCAATCGCGAAGCGCCTGTGCACCACTGTGGTGACCTGTCCCGCCACCGTAGAAGCCATGCAAGTCGGCGATCAGGTCCCCAATCCGAGTGCGAAAGCGCTTCGAGGAGCCTGTGTTCCCTCCGACGTAGAGCGGGACGCATTTCGCGGTCGGCGCCCCCTCCCAGCGTTTCCGAGAGACCAAGTAGACACCCTTCGACTCTGGAGGCAGTACCTGTTCGTCCAGGCACCGCGCCAGCAACTCTGAAATCCGAAACGGCCCTGACCAGACCAACGCCCTCATGAGTCCCCCACGCAGATTGGGTGCTGCGTCTATCGATGTCCCCGATTTGTCGCCCGAGGCCTTTGTCCTTCCCGGAGGCAGGACGACATGGCGGACATCATCTCATGCCCCTCGGGGCTGACGGGCCGCATCCGCGGCATGAAGGTGCGCGAGGAGCGGATCCTCGCGGACAGGAAGCTGGCGAAGAGCGGCGGCCAGGTGGATGAGCTGCTCTCCGCATGTTGGGAGGAGATGCTGGAGGCAGGCCCCTACGCCTTCACCGACGGGAAGGTGGACTGGGGCCGGGTGCTGCAGGGGGACCGCTTCTACGCGCTCCTCCAGGTGCGCGTCCTCACCTACGGCCCTGAGTACGTCTTCGCCGTCCCCTGTCAGGCTGCCTCCTGCCGAGCCCGCATCGACTGGGAGCTGGACTTGACGCAGCTCCCGGTGCGCGCCCTCTCGGACACCAGCCGCGCGTCCTTCATGGCCAGTAACCGCTTCGAGACGACGCTGCCCGACTCCGGCAAGCCCTTGCGCTTCAAGCTGCTGACGGGGGAGGACGAGCGGCGGCTGCCGCAGCTCCAGCGCGCGGCGCCGGAGAAGCTGCTGTCCTCCGTCCTCGCCTACCGGGTGCTGGACGTTGACGGCGTGGATGCGCGCGACAAGCGCCGCTTCCTCGAGGACCTCACGCTGCGTGACGCCGACTACCTCGTCGACGAGTTCGACCGCGTCGACTGCGGCGTGGACACGACGCTCGAAGTCGAGTGCTCCGCGTGCTTCATGCGCCAGGAGGTGGAACTCCCTTTCGACCGGGGTTTTTTCCTTCCGGGGCAAGCCCGGACAGCGAGGCGCCGGGAGCGCTCCACCTCTTCCCCGGCGTGACGCTGGAGACGTGGCGCGAGGGCCTCTTCAACCTGTGCTGGCACCAGCACGGCGGCAGCGGCCTCGCAGCTCCCCTCGGTGACGCGCTGGAGCTGCCCACCTCGGACAGGGACTGGCTCCTCGAGCGCATCGGCCAGCAACGCAGTCGCGAGGCGAAGGCATTGGAGAAGTCCGCGAAGCGGAGGTAGCGCGTGCTCAACAACCTCGGACTGGGCTTCATCTTCACCGCGAGAGACTTGGCCTCCGGCGTTTTCACCCAGCTCGAGGTCAACTTCACGCGCCTGGACAGGCGTGTGGGGTTGGGCACCGCGCGCATCGAGGGCGCATTCCAGCGGCTCGGCGTCGCCATGGCCCTCTTCTCGGCGGGCGCCGTCACCATTGGCGCGTCGTTGTCCCTAGCCAACACCGCCGGCCAATTCGAGCAGGCCGTGGCGGGCGTGGCCGCTGTCTCTGGCGCCTCGGCCGAGGTCCTTGGGCAGCTCCGTGACGCGGCCATCAAGGCAAGCCTCGCCACGCAGTTCACTCCCACCGAGTCCGTGCTGGGCCTGCGCGAACTCACCCAGGCCGGCTTCACCGCCGCTGAGGCGATGAAGCTGCTGGAGCCCGTCCTGGATTTGGCCGGTGGCTCGCTGGGGGAGCTGACGCCCCAGGGCGCCGCAGGCTTGGCCTCCCAGGCGATGAAGGCCTTCGGCATCTCCACCGACAAGGCCTCCATCTCCGTCGACCAGATGCTCCAAGCCGTCAACGTCTTCGCCCTCAGCGCCAATGAGCTGCCCCTGGCCCTCGGTACCGCCGCGCGTGGTGCGCAGGCCCTCAATCAGTCCCTGCCCGAGACACTCATCGCCCTGGGTCTCGTGAAGAACGTCGTCCCCGGTGTGGAGCGCGCCTCCACTGCCGTGGCCGTCGCCATGGAGCGAATGGCGGATCCACAGGTGCAGAAGCACCTGCGTGGACTGGGCGTCGCCGTCACCGACTCCAAAGGCAACTTCCTCAGCTTCCTCGACATCCTCGACAAGCTGTCGCCCGCCCTTGAGCGCATGACGGCGGCGCAGCGCTCCGCCTTCCTGCTGAAGTC
This sequence comes from Myxococcus llanfairpwllgwyngyllgogerychwyrndrobwllllantysiliogogogochensis, assembly GCF_006636215.1. GTDB lineage: Bacteria > Myxococcota > Myxococcia > Myxococcales > Myxococcaceae > Myxococcus > Myxococcus llanfairpwllgwyngyllgogerychwyrndrobwllllantysiliogogogochensis. The sequence continues at coordinate 11,988 of NZ_VIFM01000306.1, forward strand.
CTTCGGCCGCGAGGCGCTCGGTGGTGTGAATGCCATCCTCACGCAGTTCTCCAACGGCATCCGCAAGGACACCGGCGAAGTCGTCCGCGGCGCCGCTGCCCTCAAGCACCTGCGCGACGAGTTCGAGAATGCGGGCGGCACGGCCAAAGCGTTCCGCGAGCAAATGCTGGATACCTTCCAGGGGCAGAAGACGCTGCTGGCCGGCAACCTGGAGACGCTGGCCATCGTCCTCGGGGAGCCCTTCAGCCAGGTGTTGAAACCCCTCGTCACGCTCGTCGCCAGCGCGGTGCAGCAGGTGCTGGGAGTCTTCCAGACGTTGCCCGGCCCGGTGAAGCGCGCCTTCGCAGCCTTCGCGTTCGGAGCTGGCGCCGTCATCACCCTCGTCGGAGCCGTCATCGCCGCGAAGGTGGGCCTGGCGCTGATGGTGGTGGGCCTCAAGGTCCTGGGCCTCACGCTGGGCGGCCTCCTGGCCACGGTGCTTCCGGCCGTGGGCGCTGTCATCCTCCTGGGTGTCGCCGTGGCCGGCCTCGCCTACGCCTTCCGTCACAACCTCGGCGGCCTGGGCGACTTCGCGCGGCGTGTGCAGGAGCAGGTGACGCTCGCCTTCCGCGGCCTCGTCCAGCTCTTCGAGGACGGAGGTTTCTCCGGCGCGGTGCGGGAGGAGTTGGGCCGCGCTGAAAACGCAGGCCTGAAGGACTTCCTCATCAACGTCTACCTGTGGGGCCATCGCATCCACAGCTTCTTCTCGGGCCTCGCCGACGGCTTCTCCTCCGGACTCGAAGCCGCGCGCCCCACCCTCGAGGCCTTCCAGGGGACGGTAGGGCGGG
>NZ_VIFM01000307.1 GCF_006636215.1 Myxococcus llanfairpwllgwyngyllgogerychwyrndrobwllllantysiliogogogochensis
CCCCCGCCCCGCCCCCGCGGCCTCGCGCTTCGGACTGGCGGTCATCGCGGGTTCGACGCGGGGTCAGCGCTACAAGCTGCCCGTCACGGGCTGTGTGGTGGGCCGCCAGCGAGGCGCCATCCTCTTCCCGGATGACGGCTTCGTGTCGCCGCTGCACGCCACCTTCCTGGTGAAGGACGGCGCGCTCTTCGTGCGGGACGAGTCCAGCGCCTCCGGCGTGTTCGTCACGGTCGCGGGCACGGAGGCCATCACCGCGCGCACCCACTTCAGCGCGGGTCAGCGGTTGTTCCGCTTCACGGGCCGCCTGGAGACGCCCGCGCCGGTGGCTGGTCGCCCCATCGTCTACGGCGCTCCCGTGCCGCTCGGGCAGGCCGTGTACGGCGTGGAGGAGGTTATCTTCGGTGGCAGGGGAGGCCGCGCGGTGGTGACAGCCGCCCCGCTGCTCACGCTGGGACAGGCGCACTGCGACCTGAGCTTCCCGGGGGACGAGGGCCTCGCGGGTCGCCACTGCGAGCTGTCCCCCACGCCGACCGGAGCGCTCCTACGGGACTTGTCCGGCGGCCTAGGCACCTACGTGCGCATCCCCGCGGGCGAGGAGCGCCCCCTGCGTCCCGGAGACCGGGTCCGGCTGGGACAGCACGTGCTCCAGGTCGAAACGCTCGGTTAGCGCGAGCGGCTCGGGGCACCGCGCCTCATGTGCTCGCTGAGACGACGCGCGGCCATTGCGAGCACCTCTGGTGTCCGCGCGTCACGTCTTCGTTGAGACGGCGCACGGCCATTGCGAGCAATGATGGTGTCCACGCGTCACGTGTTCGTTGAGACGAAGCACGGCCATTGCGAGCACCTCCGGGAGCACCGCGCATCATGTGATCGCTGAGACGGCGCACAGCCATTGCGGGCACCTCTGGTGTCCACGCGTCACGTGTTCGTTGAGACGACGCTCGGCCATTGCGTGCACCTCTGGGCACCGCGCGTCATGTGCTCGCTGAGACGACGCGCGGCCATTGCGAGCACCTCCGGGAGCACCGCGATTCATGTGCTCGTCGAGAGAACGCACGGCCCTTGCGAGCACTGATGGTGTCCACGCGTCACGTGTTCGTTGAGATGACGCACGGCCATTGCGAGCACCTCCGGGAGCACCGCGCATCATGTGTTCGCTGAGACAGCGAGCTGTCGTTACGAGCGTCTCGGGGCACCCGCGCGTCACGTGTTCGTTGAGACGATGCTCGGCCATTGCGCGCTTCGTGGGCCACCGCGCGTCACGTGTTCGTTGAGACGATGCTCGGCCATTGCGCGCTTCGTGGGCACCGCGCGTCACGTGTTCGTTGAGACGATGCTCGGCCATTGCGCGCTTCGTGGGGCACCGCGCGTCACGTGTTCGTTGAGACGATGCTCGGCCATTACGCGCTTCGTGGGCACCGCGCGTCACGTGTTCGTTGAGACGATGCTCGGCCATTACGCGCTTCGTGGGCACCGCGCGTCACGTGTTCGTTGAGACGATGCTCGGCTATTGCGAGCGTCGTGGGGCACCGCGCCTCGTGTGTTCGCTGAGACGGCGAGCGGTCGTTGTGAGCGTCTCGGGGCGCGGGCGCGTCACCTGTTCGCTGAGACGACGCGCGGCCATTGCGAGCACCTCTTCTGGGTCCGCGCATCACCTGCTCGCTGAGGCGACGCGCGGCCATTGCGAGCACCCGTTTGGGGGGCCACACGTCGCGTGTTCGCCGAGACGACACGCTGCCTGTCCTCCCGCGCGAGTGGCCCCGGGGTACCGAGCACCGCGTACTCAAGGGAGAGACACCCAGCCTGTCCTCCCGCGCGAGCGGCCCGGGGTACCGAGCACCGCGTACTCGAGGGAGAGACACCCAGCCAGAGCAAGCGTCCCGGGGGAGTCGAGTGGCTCCTCGCTACGGACTCGACGGGCGGGCCACGGTGCCCCCCAGGCGCTGCTCGATGAGGGGCCTGGCCTTCGAGTTCGACACCTCGCGCAGATGCCGCGACCACCAGCCCCTGGCCTCGTCGAGCTGATCCTGCTGCCAATACAGCTCGCCCAGCTTGAGGGCCAGCTCCGGGTCCGGGTTGCTCTGGAAGGCGTCCTTGTACTTCGACTTGGCGAGCCCCAGGTCGCCGCGCTCCAGCGCCTGATCTCCCGCCTGCGCATGGCGGCTGGATTCCTCCAGGTTGCGGTTCGCCGCGGGGATCTGCTGCTCGTAGAGCGGCTGCTCGGAGTCCCCCGCCGTGCTCCCCACGTTCCCGGGAACGGGCGCGTTGCGAGGCAGCGAGAAGGGGGAGACAACGCCCGGCTTCCCCCCGCCGTTCAAGTAATAGAAGTAGTACGCGAAGAAGAGGCCCGCGCCGACCACCAGCAGCACGGTGAGCGACTTGAAGAAGAAGCCCAGCCCTCCGCCCCCCACCCCGGGCTGGGTGGGAATGATGGAGTCCGTCTTCTCCCGCGTCGCGGGCATCGCGTCGGCATTGGAGGGCAGCGGCGAGAGCACGTCCGGAAGCGCGCGGACGGTGGCTTCCACCGTCACCTCGCTGCCCCACCCCGGAGCCGTGGCGTCACGACTGTCGTCGTTGCGTCCCGTCGACTTGCGCGGCAGCGGCGCGAGCACCGCCGAGGGCTGGGGCCGCCGAGGAGGCGCCTCCGAGCGACGACGCTCCTTCTCCACCGCCATCAACTCCGCGCGGAAGGCCTCCGCGTTGGCGGGCCGGTCATCCGGGCTCTTGGAGAGCGTGCGCAGGATGAGCCGCTCCATCGCCGGGGAGATGCGCGCGTCGGGCCGGCGCCGCGTCGGGGGCGGCGGCTCCTCGGTGAGGTGCTTGGTGGCGAACCCCACCGCCGAGTCCGACTCGAACGGCAGCAGGCCCGTCATGAGCTGGTAGAGGATGACACCCACCGCGTACAAATCGGAGCGGTGGTCCAACGTCGCGCCGCGCGCCTGCTCCGGCGACATGTACTCGGGCGTGCCGCAGACGAAGCCCGCGCGCGTGAGCGCCGGTCCGTCGTCGGTGGAGTCGGTGATCTTCGCGATGCCGAAGTCGAGCACCTTGACGAAGTCCGGCTCGTTGCGCCGCTGCTCCACCATGATGTTCTCGGGCTTGAGGTCCCGGTGGATGACGCCCGCGCCGTGCGCGTCCGACAGCGCGCCGAGCACCTGGCTCACGATGCGCACCACGCGCCCCTCGCCCAGGGGCCACTCGCGGCTGAGAATCTGGTGCAGGTCCTGCCCCGCCACGTACTCCATGGCGATGAAGAGCGCCCCGTCCTCGGCCTGGCCGAAGTCCAGCACGCTGATGGAGTTGCGGTGGTTCAGTCGGCTGGCGGCCTTGGCCTCGCGCTGGAAGCGCGCCACGGTGCGCTCGTCCGACAGCAACGTGTGCCGGAGCACCTTGAGCACCACGACCTTGTCGAGCGAAATCTGCCGGGCTCGGAACACCCGCCCCATGCCGCCCTCGCCAATGAGGGCCTCGACCCGATATTTCTGGGCAATGGTCAGGCCGACGTAGTCGTCAGCATCCGGCGTGCGCACGAGGGTCGCACCGCAGGCCGGGCAGAAACGGGAGGATTCTTGGGCGTCAGCGCCGCAGGAGGGGCAGTGCAAGTCAACTTCCCCGAAGGGTGGGTCACGGAGTTCACCACGTCGCTCGGGTACTGAGCAAGCCGCTCGCAAGACGAGCAACCTCGCGTCACCCCTGGTAGAAACGCGGAGCCCTCATGGAAGCGATGGAATACTGCCCCCGCTGTGATACCGAAAACCCCCGGGACGCCACCGTCTGCCGAGCGTGCGGCTCGCCGCTGCGCTCCGGAACGATGGTCATGGCCGTGGCCAGCCTGTCCTCCCGCCCCCAGGTCTCCATCCGCGTGGTGCGGGCCGACGGCGGCCCCGAGTCCGTCGTCCGCATGCAGCGAGACACCCTCACCTGCGGCCAGCAGGGGGAACTCTCGCTCCCGGACGACCCCTTCATCATGCCCGTCCAGATGCGCTTCTTCTTCTCCGGCTCGCGCCTGGCGGTAGAGGACGTGGGCGGCGCCAACGGCGTCTTCGTGCGGCTGCGCCAGGAGCGCGAGCTGTCACCCGGCGGTGAAGTGCGCCTGGGACGTCAGCGGCTGGTGCTGGAGCCCATCCCCACCGCGACGCAGGGGCCTGGAGGAACGCAGATCTGGGGCTCGCCGGATCCCGGCTACCGCCTGCGGCTCATCCAGTTGCTGGAGGGGGGACTCCGGGGCGCGGCGTATCCGCTTCGCGAGGGCGACAACCTGCTGGGACGCGAGCAGGGTGACCTCACCTTCCCCACCGACGGCTTCGTCTCCGGGCGTCACGCGGTGCTGCAGGTCCGCCAGGACCGGCTGACCGTGCGTGACGTCGGCTCGTCGAACGGCACCTTCATGCGGCTGGCCGGCCCCACCTTCGTGGACAACGGCGACCACTACCTCATCGGCCGACAGCTGCTCCGGGTGGAGATCCAAGCGCCCCTCGCCTGAGGCGGCGCCGTTCTTCCCCGGACTCACCCGGGCCGCACGGGGGATTCCCGCGCGGCCCTGGGCTCCCACGGCACTCAGCCGTAGGACTTCTCTTTCTTCTCCTGCTCCTCCTTGCAGCGGATGCAGAGCGTCGTCACCGGACGTGCCTCCAACCGCTTGGGGGAGATGTCCTCTTCACAACGCTCGCAGACGCCGAACGTGCCGTCTTCGATCCGGGTCAGCGCCCGATCAATCTTCTGCAGCAAGAACTTCTCTCGGTCCCGCAGTCGGAACACCATTGACTGCGCGTACTCGGAAGAGGCCAGGTCAATCTCATCGGGGAGGTCGTCCGTGTCGAAATTCGACTCCTCCACCAGGGTCTTCTTGGCGCTCTCGAGCAGGCTCGTCTTGCTGTCCTCGAGCATCTTCTTGTAACGCTTGAGATCTTTCTGGTTCACAGCCTTCGCTCCAGTGCGCGAGGGTTTTTGGGCCCTGTCCCCCAAAAAACGGGCCCGAAAGCTTTATTCAGAGAGCCGTCGGTGTCAAGCTGACCCAGTCACGACTGCGGGTGAACGGGAGGGCGGTTGAGCGAGAACACGAAGTTTGATCGGGAGTTCCTGCGCTCGGCCCTCTCGCTGGCCGCCAAGAGCGATGTGGATCATTTTCTCTACATCTGTGACACGCCCATCCCTCCCGAGGAACTCCGGGGCCGGCCTGCTCGCAAGAAGCTCGTGTATGCGGTGACGCTGGACAAGCTGGCACAGGAGCACCTGCTTCGGAAGGTCCGTGCGCTCGTCATCCCCGCCTACGACTATTCGCGCACCGAACGGGTGAAGGTGGCCCTCGTCTCCGCGCTCTCGCAGGGAGCGTTCAAGGAAGGCGACCTGGTGCTCTGCATGACGGGGCGTGTGGGTCGTGCTCCCGATACGCTGATGCAGATGCGGATTGGTGGGTCGCTGGATGATCGGCTCGCGATTGAAGGCGTGAAATTGGGCGAGGAGTTTAACTCCCAGGTGGTGGACGCGCTCATCCAGTTGGCGCTCCAGATTGGTCAGGAGGGCTTCGAGGGTCATCCCATCGGCACCATCATCACCATCGGCGACCACACGACGGTGCTGGAGAAGAGCCGGCAGATGACCATCAATCCGTTCCAGGGCCTCTCCGAGGCCGAACGGAACGTGTTGGACCCGAAGATTCGCGAGGCCATCAAGAACTTCTCCGTGCTGGACGGAGCCTTCGTCATCCGCGAGGACGGCGTGGTGCTGGCCGCCGGACGCTACCTGTCCGCGCAGGACGAGATGGTGAAGATTCCGCTCGGCCTGGGCGCCCGGCACGCGGCCGCCGCGGGAATCACCTCTTCCACGGCCTGCATCGCGCTGGTGGTGAGCCAGACGTCCGGCGCGGTGCGCCTCTTCAAGGGCGGCAACATCGTCCTGGAGCTGCACCAGACGGCGCGCCGCACCTGAGACGGCTGGCTCAGTCCGCCTTTTCCCGGCGCTCCTCCCGGTAGACTTCCGCCAGTGCGTGCGCGCGCTCCACCTCGTCACGCGCCGCATCCACCACCAACGCTTGCTCGAAGCGGGCCACACGCTCCTTCAGCGCGTCGGTGACGATGCCGCCCAGGGTGAGGCGCGCGGAGGCGCTCTCCCGCTCGCGGCGCAGCTCCTCCACCCGGTCCCCCAGCTCCGCGGCGGCCTCCAGCAGCAGCTTTCCATCCGAGTCCGCGCGCTCCAGCGACTCCCGCGTGGTGGCCAGCAGGGCCTCGGCCTGGGTGGAATCCCTCGCGAGCACCCCCACGGCCTTCGAGTCCCCTCGCGACGCGGCGGTGGAATGGCGCGAGGCCAGGTCCTCCAGGCGGCGGGAGTAGCGCTCCACGGCGCGAGCAAGGTCCCCCTTCAGGGCGAGCAGCGTGGCCGCGGACTTGCGCAGCTCGGCGGCCTGCCGGTCCAGGTTCTCGAGCAGCTCGTCGAAGGCGACGAGCGGGTCCGCCGGGCGGGCGGGCTCCTTCTTCCGTTTCCAGAGGCCGAAGAACATGGCGTGGGCCGGAGACTACCCGAAGGGCCGGCACAACAGCCGCACCCGCGCGAGCGCATCCGTCACCGACGGTCCACCCACGGACAGGGCCGCGAGGTACCGCGCCGGGGTCAGCCCATACACCGCCAACAGGTGCTGGAGGAGCACCACGCTCTCCGTGGCGCGCTTGTCCGCCGGAGCCAGCGAGGCGGCTTCCACCAGCGCGCCGAGGATGTCCACCACGCGGCCCACGACGTCCGAGCCGGGCACCTGTCCGCCCTCGGGGCGCGGCGGTGATTCAGGGAAGAGGGCCTCGAACGAGGCCTCCACGGCGACGGTGGCCGAGGTGCTCCGCCCACCGGCGACGCGCTCCAGGGCCTCCAGGTGAGGCGCGAGCTGCTCCAGCGAATCCGGCGTGGCGGGCACGTCCCGAGGCAGCAGCGTGCGCCAGGGCGTATCGAACTCGGTACGGGCCCACTGAATCTCCTCGTCGGAGAGGTGGTGGTAGAAGGCGCGGATGCCGGAGGCGCGCTGCTCGCGAACCAGTGAGCGGAGGTCCGGGTTCTCCTCGCCCAGGGAGATGAAGCTCAGGGCGATGTCGAGCGAGCCCATGGGCGCGCGGGTGCGGCGGATGAGCTCCAGGTCCACGCGGTCCTCGCCATCGGTGACGAGGACGACAGTGGCCCGGGCGAGGTACGGGTCCCTGCCCTGCGCGGCGCGGATGGAGTCGAAGGCCGACATCAGCGCGAGCGAGATATCGGTCTGCCCCTCGGCGGGCGAGTCCCGGAAGAGTCGCTCTATCTGCCGGGTGGCCTCGGCGGCGGTGTCCACGCGGGCCAGCTCGGTGGGCACGTCGTTGAAGAAGCTGAAGTAGAGCGGGTCGAACGTCTCCCCACGGCGCGCCTTGACGCGCAGGTTGTTCAGCTCCGCGATGATGAGGGCGTCACGGAAGCGGGCCCGGGCGCCATGCATGGAGCCGGAGGCGTCACAGACATAGACGCGCACGGCGGTGCGCTTCACCTTCTTCGACTGGGGAGGTGGCGCTTCTTCCAGGTAGGCCCGCACGAGCTGCCGGTTGGCCGCGAGGTCCCTCAGCAACATCCTCGGGTCTGTCAGGACGAAGTTGTTCACCTCGTGCAGGCCGCCGGTCACCTCGAAGGTCATCGTCTGGGTGGGATAGGGAACGCGCCGGGGCACGGGCCTCGCCACCTGGGTCTCCGCCAGGACGATTTCCTCGGAGAGCGCGTCCTCCACGTCGAAGTAACGGGCACACCCCGCCGCCAGCTCGAAGGTGGCGAGCTGCTCGGGCCGCAGCGAGAAGGCCAGGTCCGCCAGCAGCTCGTCCGGACGTGGAGTGGCCACCTCGGGCTTCTCCTCCGGGGGAGACTCGCCGAACCAGTGGGCCAGCGCGTCCCGCTCGGCGCGCTCCACCAGGGCCGTCAACTGGGAGCGGGAGGGCAACAGGGGCTCCAGGGCCGCGCGAGCCGCCGCCGCCAGCTCCAGGTCTCCCGCCTCCACCGCCCGCTCGTAGAGGCCGCGCAGCGAACGGTAGGCTGCCTGGGGGTCATGCCGGGCCGCGTGCCGCACGTGCCGCAGGAGTTCCTCCAGGGAGCGCACGGCCGGCACCGCGCGAGTGCGCTCCCGGGCCTCGGCCACCTCGCGGCGCAGGGGCAGGCCGCGCTCCCGGTCGTGGTCCGCTCCCAGGCGCAGCAACATCTCGTGGGCCAGGTCCAGGTCCCTGCGCTTCTGCACGACGTCGACGACGTTCTCCCGGGCGCGCAGCGCGAAGTACTCGGCCACGGCCATCCGGGAGCTGCTGGGCGCGCGCTGCCTGCGCGGGGAGGCTGGACGCTCGAAGGCGATGAAGCCCTCGTCGTCGTCGACGTCCTCGGTGGGCGGACGGGCGAAGAGGTCGGCCACCTTCACGGCCCTCGCGAGCTGGACAAAGGCCCTGTCGAGCACCGTGAGGGTTCCCGGCGGCATCACTCCCGCCCGCCAGGCGCGCTCCACGCGCTCCACACACGCCTCGAGTTCTTGAAGTGCCTGCCCGGCCCGGGCCTGGAGCCCCTGGGACAATGCCCCCGCGAGCCCTCGACGGGCCCCCAGCTCACGCAGCAACTGCGCGTCCGCCGAGGTGTGGATGCCCACCTTGTCGAGTTCCCGGTCCAGCACCGCGAGCACGGGAAGGGCGAGGTCGCCGGGCCCCGTCACCTTGCGCCCGAACGTCCACCGGCGCATGCCCCCTACCGGGGGCGCGGGCTGACGGAACAGGTCCAGGCGCCGTCGCAGGTCCGTGAGCCGCCGGGAGAGCATGCTCAGCCCTCCCTCCGCGCCCTATGCGACTCGGGCGTGCTCATGCGGCGGACCGCCGCTCCAGCACCTGACGGCTGTACCGCCCGAAGTCCTCGTCGATGCCCCGTAGCTGCGCCTCCAGGCGCTGCGCGCTCTCGCCCACTTCGCCTGGAATGGCCGCGAGCAGCGACAGCACCCCCTTGAGGCGCACCAGCTCCCCTTCCTTCAACGCCAGCAGGGGGAAGCGGCTGCGAACCAGTCGGTCCACCGTGCGCTCCACCTCGGGCCGCTCCGTCAGGGCCTCCGGCGAGGGCAGCGAGGTGAGCAGTTGGGTCAGCCAGCTGCGCAGGTACTTGACGCGCGTCTGGATGAACGTGAGCTCCGCCTGGGCCACCGCCGCGCGGGCGTTCTCCGAGAAGAAGGCCGACGCTGAACCCCCTCGGGTGAACGCGAGCTGTCCGTCCAGGCCCAACAACGCCGCCAGCTCGCCGTCCGGGGCCTTGGCGGAGAAATCGCCCCGGTAGAAGACGTACGCGTCGCCGTTGAGGACGGAGGCGGCCGGCGGAGGCGGGCTCGGCACCTCGCGCGTGAGGAGTCGAGCGTGCTCGCGCAGCCGCCCGTCGAGGATGCTCTGGCACTCCCCCATCACCACGTCGACGGGCAGTCCCTCGCGCCGCAGGTTCTCCGCCACGGCCTGCACCGCGCGCCCGTATTGTTCGATGCGCTCGAACGGCGTGGAGGCCAGCACCTCGCGCGCATAGGCGAGGCCCAGGGGCAGCAGCAGCTCCTCCTTGAAGCTTCGCTGCGTCGGGTCCAGCGCGACCAGCGACTGCTCCAGCTGTGACAGTCGGCGCGAGTCCGCGGCCAGCGTCTCCAGCGGCTCCTTGCGTCCGCGCGCGGATGCGCCCTGGAAGGCAACGGTCGCCCGGCGCCGCAACGCCCCCACCACCCGCTTTCGCGCGGCGGCCTCCGACTGGCGCAGCCGCTCCACCGCCACCGGAGCACCTTCCGCCAGGATGCCCACCAGGTCCGCCGACCTGGACAGCTCCTCTTCCAGGTTGTCCGCCAGCCCCACCAGCCCCTCCAGCTTGAGGCCCTCCTCGAAGTCCGCGCTCTCCGCGGTCAGGGCAATCATCTCCAGGGCCCCCTCGAGGAATCGGGCCGTGGACTCACTCAGGGGGGACAGGCCGACCTTGAGTTCAGGGATGACGCGGCACAGCTCCAGCACGTCCTGGAATGAGGACAGCAGGGCCAGCCCTCCCCGTCCCTCTCCCTGCCCCGCCATGCCGCGCGCGAGCCGCTGGTCCATCGCCGCCACCAGCGCCCGGGCAGACACCAGCAACGGAGCGCGGTTCTGCGCATGACGCGGACCGGGGACCAGCTTCGTCAAAAGGCCCCGCGCGGAGGTGGACGCCATGGAAGGCTGCCAGTTGCGTGAGAGGGCCTCCACGGCCGAGGCCTCCTCCGCCGAGCCCAGCACCTGGGCCTCGCGTTCCAGGCCCCCGCCCAGCTCCTGCCGCACCTTCGCGATGACCTCGTCGAACGTGCGCTGCTCCAACCGGACGATTTCGAGCTGCGCCCGCTCACGGGGGTCCACCACCGACTTGAGCAGCGCCTCCGTCTCCGTCGAGGGGGGACCGCCCAACAGGAAGAACCAGCGCAGCGCGTCCAGGTCCTCCACGGACGCCTCCAGCGGTCGCTCCGGCCGCCGGTAGATCTGGTCTCTCACCACCGCCGCCTTGAGCGCCCACAGCGCCTTCACCGCCGAGCGCTGGGAGAAGTACTTCGTGGGCACGTAGTCGGGCAGCTTGGACACCTGGGCCGTCAGGGCCCGCTCCAGGGCATCCGCCAGCAACTCCACGCCCTCCAGCACGTCACTGGGCACCTTCACCCGCGAAACGGCGTCCTGCAGCAGGTCCATCTGCTGCAACGAAAGAGGAGCCCGAAGGTCCGCGCGCGCGCCCTGCGCGAAGCGCTGCAGCATGGCGGCCCGGCTCTCTTTTCGGGCGAAGGACTTGGGCACGAAGCTGATGAAGCTCAGCCGGTCAGCGAAGGCGAGCAGCAGCTCGGGCGAGCGCGCCAGCACCTCGGAGAGATACCGGTTGCTCGTCATGATGACGCACTCGGTGCGTCCCGCCGTCACCCGCCGACCGTGCTTGAGTTCCCGCTCGAAGAGCACGTTGAGGATGGAGCGCAACAGCATGTCCCGGCCGTCGAAGATTTCATCCAGGAACGCGTGCTGCGAGCCCAGCATGCCCTCGTCGGTGAGGTACTCCGTGCGCCCCGTCTCCGTCAGCACCTTGAAGTCCACCGGACCCAGCAGGTCCGTCTGCACGGTGGACTCGGCGAGCTGCTTGGAGAACAGAGAGGGCAGGCCGGTGTGCTCGTCGAAGATGCGCCCCAGCACCGCGCTGGCGATGGCGCTCTTGGCCGTCCCGGGTGGCCCTACGACGAGCACATGCTCCCGGCTCAGCAGCGCCAGCTCGAGCTGCGTGAAGAGCGTTTCTCGCTCCAGGTAGACGTCCCGCAGCTCGCTGAAGAAGTGGCGAAAGGCGCGAGCGGCCTGGAGGTACGGCGGCGGATGAGCTTGCACGAACAATCCAGGGGCAGCGGGGTTGGCCCCATGCTACCCGCCGGCCTCTGTCTATTTGAAGTGGACCTCGCAACCGCCGTCCGAACAGGTCCGCCCGGCAATCTTGAACCGGTAGCGGGCGAAGGCCCGGTAGAAGACGTCGACAAGCTGGCGGAGGCCAGGGACGTAGTAGACGTACAGGAGGCGGCCCAGGGGGTGCCTGCCCAGCGCCCGGACGATGGCCTCCGCGCCTTCCAGCACCCGCCCATCCGCCTGGACGAGCTGCATGGCGTTCTCGCACCGCTCCGCGCTGATGCCCGGGAAGCCCACCAGCACGCCCTCGTCCCGGAACGAGCGCAGCTGCGTCCCCCGCCCTCCCAGCAGCTTCTGGAACTCGCGGGCCGCGCCGCTGCAGATGCGGCAATGCCCGTCGTAGAGGATCACATCATGTCCCGGCGGCGTCGTCCTCAGCACCATCCGCGTCACCTCCAACCCTCGGTTCTATGTCAGCGCGAGACGAGCGTGTCATGCAGATGCGAATGTACGCCGCGCCAGATGTCATGCTGCCGTTCGATGGGGTCCATCAGCTTGAGGCCCACCGCCGTCGCGGGTGAGCTGCCCTGGAAGGCCGAGTACTGGCGCAGTCGCGTTCCACCCTCCCCGTCGTCCTCGAAGACGAAGCGGTTCGTTCCCCGCAGCGGGTGCCCGTCCAGGGTGGTGATGTGCACGGTGTTCGTCTCCGCCTCCAACCGGAACGAAACCGGGGCCCAGACAGGAGGAGGCCCCTTCTCTTCCAGGAACACCTTCGCCCCATCCGTCAGCGCGACGGTGGACGGCTGGATGCGGATGCCGGCGGACTCGAACACCGGCCCGGGATTGCGCACGAAGTAGCCCCAGGCCGCCTCGGGAGGGACTCCCGGAAGCGCGCTGGTGTAGTCCGTCAGGGACGTGGGCGCGCCCTGGATGGGAGGGCTGGGCTCCAGGAGCCGCAGGTGCCCCCGCGCATAGGCGTCCACGACGCTTCCGCCCTTCATCAGCAGGCTCGCGGTGGCGGCCTCCGACTGGGCGAGCGTGAAGGCCCCCTGCTTCATCTGCTCCCGCACGTTGCCCGTGGGGCGAGGAGGAAAGGAGCCGCCCACCGCGAAGTCGAAGCCGTTCGACTCCCCCGTCCTGGGCCCGCAGCGAGGCCCGGGCACGGAGAAGGCTCCAACCGTTCCGGACGGGCCCTGAAAGACCTCCAGCGTGCTGGCCGACGGACTCTTCGTCGGAGACAGCGTGTCGCGGACTGGAGCGGAGTCGAGGGAAGCAGCCCCGGACTCTCCTTCGATGGGCAGGGACGAGGCGGGAGACAGCGGGGACGAGACACGGGACATGCCGGGCACCTCTCAAGAAGACGTGGAGCCCCGCCCTTTTGCACCTCCGCCACCAAC
>NZ_VIFM01000308.1 GCF_006636215.1 Myxococcus llanfairpwllgwyngyllgogerychwyrndrobwllllantysiliogogogochensis
GTGGGGTTCGGGACGAACGGAGGGCTGGGGGAGTTCATCTCCATGAACTCTCACATCAACGAACGTCATCCGGGCGTGCACCTGGGTTTTGGCCAGCACAACCAGAGCATCCATGTCCTGGACTACTACTCGCCCATCCACATGGACCTCATCTCCCCGGGCGGGCAGGTGTGGGTGGATGACGACCAGGTGCCGTTGGACCTGCTGAATCTCAAACCCTCACAGGTGCCTCACCCCAAGCTGGTCTTCAACGAGGACATCGACGGGAACTGCTGCGGGTTGACCGGCGACGAGGAGATGCGGGAGGTGTGTCCGCTGCCGGATCGCCTGAAGGCCTCCACGCGGACCCAGCGGGCGGGATGAGCCCGGGCCCTCCGCCCGGTCTCTGGCGCAACGCCACCTTCCTGCGGCTGTGGGCGGCGCAGACCGTCACGTTGACGGGCTCGGCGGTGACCAAGGTGGCGCTGCCGCTCGTCGCGGTGACCATCCTGAACCTCACGCCCCAGCAGATGGGGTTGCTGATGGCCGTGGAGATTGCGCCGACCCTGCTGCTGCGGCTCCCCGCCGCGGCGTGGGCTGATGCGAGCTCGCGTCAGGTGCCCGTCCTGGTGGCGTGCAGCCTGACGAGCAGCCTGCTCATCGCCTCCATTCCGTTGCTCTGGTGGATGGGCCTGTTGAGCTTCGGGTTGCTCCTGGGGATGGCTTTTTGTCTGACCTCGGTGAGCGCCATTGGCGGGATGTTCGCCGCGCCCATCCTCCCCGCGGTGGTGGGGGACGGGCAGCTGGTGGAGGCCAATGGCCGGTTCAGCGTGACGCGCAACCTGGCGGACGTCTCGGGGCGCAGCCTGGGGGGCCTGCTCGTCTCCGTGCTCTCGGCGCCCGTGGCGCTGCTCGTGGACGCGGCCTCCTTCGCGGTGGCCGCGCTGCTGACCGTGGCCGTGCGGGTCCCCCGCAAGCCGCAGCATGTCCCGGCGAGGAACACGGCGAGCCTGAAGGGGCTCACCCTGGGATTCTCGCTGCTGCTCCAGCGGCCCTTCCTGGGCCTGGGGCTCGTCATCGTCGGGTATCTCTGTCTGGCCAATGGCGTGGTCTCCGCGCTGCTGGTCCTCTTCATGTCCGGGGACCTGGGCATGTCGCCGTCGCTCATCGGTCCCATCGTCGGGGTGGGCTCCGTGGGGGGCATCGTCGCCAGCCTTCTCGTGGGGACCTTCCACCGGCGCCTGGGAGCGCAGTGGACCGTGGCGGTGGCAGTGGCCCTGCTCACCGGCTCGTTCGCGTTGCTGCCGCTGGCCCGGCCCGGGGCGCTGGGACTGGTGGCGTGCCTGAACTACGAGTTGATGGGCAGCTTCGGCGCCTCGCTCCTGCTCATCACGCTCTTCGCGGAGGTCCCCCGGCAGGTGCCCTCCAACGCGCTCGCCCGGGTCATGGCCGTCATCAGCCTGATGCCCGAGGTCTCGACGATGCTGGGCGCGCTCCTGGGCGGAACGCTGGGGACTTCGCTGGGCATCCCCCGGGCCTTCGCGGTGAGCTTCGCCTTCGCCCTGCTGTCGGGGACCGCGCTGGCGCTGGGGCTCGCGTGGCGCCGTCGCCTGTTGCTCAAGCGCCAGGCCATGGTGGGAGGTTAGGACCCTGACGGCTCAAACGTACACGCTGGACAATGGGCTCACCGTCGTCTTCGAGCGACGAGACACCGCACGCGCTGTCGCCTTCCAGGTCTGGGTCCGGGCCGGCAGCGCGGACGAGCGGCCCGACCAGTTGGGTCTGGCCCATCTGCATGAGCACATGCTCTTCAAGGGGACATCGCGTCGGGCACCCGGGGATATCGCTCGCACGGTGGAGGCCCATGGTGGGCAGATCAACGCCTGGACCAGCTACGACCAGACCGTCTTCCATGTCGTCATCGCCAGTCGGTTCGCCCGACTGGGGCTGGACATCCTCGCGGACGCGGTGCGTGGCTCCTCGTTCGACGCGGGAGAGCTGGCGCGAGAAATCGAGGTGGTGTGCGAGGAGATCAAACGCAACGAGGACCTCCCCGCGCGCCGGGCCTCGCGACAGTTGTTCACCACCGCCTACCCCCAGCATCCCTACGGACGCCCCGTGATTGGCACGGCCGCGAGCGTGCGCGACTTCACCCAGGAGCGGGTGCTCGAGTTCTACGCGCGGCACTACACCCCGCGAAACCTGGTGCTCAGTCTCGCGGGCGACTTCGACGAGTCGCGGCTGCGCGAATGGGTGGACGAACTCTTTGGCGGTGACTGGGGGCAGCACCACTCGGGGCCGATGCCGCGTCCCGCCGAGCCGGAGCGCACCGCGCCGCGGATATGTCTGCGAGAAGATGGCGCGAAGGAGGCATGGCTGCATCTGGGCTTCTCCATCCCGGACGTCGCTCATCCGGACGTGCCGGCGCTGGACGTGCTGGCGCTGCTGACGGGGCAGGGAGAGCGCTCGCGGGTCATCCGGGAATGCAAACGGAGACAGGGCCTCGTCAGGGCGCTGGAGTCCTCGTCCTATACGCCCTTGGACCCCGGGCTCTTCTCCCTCCGGTTCACGCTCGCGCCGAACCAGGTCGCGGACGCGGTGGAGGAGGAGCTGCGGGTGCTGGCCCGGCTGCGCGCGGAGCCGGTGCCCGCCGAGGAGCTGGCGATGTTGCAGGCCCACTTCGAGGCGCGGGCCGTGCAACAGCGCGAGGAGGTGCAGGAGCTGGCGCGGCGGCTGGGCTATTACCAGTTCATGCTGGGCGGCCTGGAGGCGGAGGCGCGCTACCACGAGGCCATCGCTCGGCTCACTCCGGAGCGATTGCACGAGGTGGCGGAGCGCTACCTGCGCTTCGACCGGGCTGTCCTCACGGGGCTGCTCCCCCAGGGTTGCGACTTCTCCACCGAACGGGCGGAGGCGTTGTTGATGCGGGCCGCGCACGACGGTGCGTCACGGGGGCGCGTGCCAGCCTCGGTGCGTGAAGGGCCAGCGCCGCTGCCTCGGCTCGTGAGGCGCAAGACGACCGAGACGGCTCAAGGGGTGGTGGAGTCGCGACTGCCTTCGGGGGCACGGGTGTTGGTGCTGGAATCGCGCGCGGTGCCGCTCGTCGCGATGCGAGCCTGCTTCGCGGGCGGCGTGCGTTACGAGACCGCGGAGACCAACGGGCTCACCACGTTGCTGGGTCGCTGCCTCACGCGTGGCACGGCCACTCGCGATGCACAGGAGGTTGTGCGGCGGGTCACCGCCATGGCGGGCTCGCTCCAGGGGGCCCATGGGCGCAACCTGGTGGAGCTTCGCGGCGAGTTCCTGTCACGCCACTTCCAGCCCGCGTTTCGTCTCTTCGCGGACTGCCTGCGCGCCCCGCTGTTCTCCGAGAGTGAGGTGGCTCGCGAACGCGGGAACTTGTCCAGGGAGCTGGGCACTCGCGATGGCAAGCCCGAGGGCCGGGTGTTCGATGTCCTCGCGAGCACGCTCTACCGCACGCATCCCTACCGGTTGCCGGTGTCAGGGGAGAGCCGCGCGGTGGCGCGACTGGGCCCCGAGTCGCTGCGTGCCTGGCATGCGGCCTACATGAACCCCGCGCAGATGGTGCTGAGCGTGGTGGGGGACGTGCGCGCGGAGGAGGTGCTGGCGCGAGCGCATGAGCTGTTCGGCGACGCTTCGGGAGCGCTGGCCGCACCGCCACCCGTGGCGCCAGAGCCGCTTCCGGAGTCGCCTCGCGAGCACAGGCAGGTGCTCGCGCGCTCCTTGACCCATCTGGCGCTGGGCTTCATGGGGGCACGGGTGACCGATACATGGCGCCACGCCTTGAAGGTGCTCAGCACGCTGCTCGCGGGGCAGGGCGGGCGATTGTTCGGCGAACTGCGTGACAAACGCGCCATGGCCTACAGCGTGAACAGCTACAGCATGGAAGGCGTGGACCCTGGCTACTTCGCCATCTACATGGGGACGAGCCCGGAGAAGGTGACAGCGGCGCTGGTGGCCATCCGTTCCGAGCT
Source organism: Myxococcus llanfairpwllgwyngyllgogerychwyrndrobwllllantysiliogogogochensis (assembly GCF_006636215.1). Taxonomy (GTDB): domain Bacteria; phylum Myxococcota; class Myxococcia; order Myxococcales; family Myxococcaceae; genus Myxococcus; species Myxococcus llanfairpwllgwyngyllgogerychwyrndrobwllllantysiliogogogochensis. Next base: position 3,975 of record NZ_VIFM01000308.1, read on the forward strand.
GGAGCGGGTGAGGGACGAACGGGTGAGCGAAGAGGAACTGGAGCGGGCGCGCCAGCACCTCATCGGCACGCATGAGCTGGGGCTGCAGCGCAACGCCGCTCGTGCGGCGATGCTGGCGATGGATGGGTGTCTCGGGGTCGGACAGGAGAACTTCCAGCACTACGCGCAGCGGGTCTCCGAGGTGACGGCCGACCACGTGCGTGACGTGGCCCGGCGGGTCATCGACTTCGAACGCAGCGCCCTGGCGGTCGTCGGTCCCTGACGGGGGAAGGCCCTCGCGGCTCCGTCTCCATCATTGCGTGAGCATGAGCAGCGTGGCGCCGGCTTCCACCCGCGCCCACGGCTGGACGTTCTGCTCCACCGTGGGAAAGGGGCGCCCCGGCTCGGCGACGAAGAGCACCTTGGGGAAGACATTCACCAGCGTCTCCTGACCCTTCCCATCTCCATCGGAGAAGAACACCGAGAACCAGGGCATATAGGTCATTGGATCGTAATAGGTGCGCTTCGCGGGCGGCGGCATGAACCAGTCCAGGGGCAGCTCCACCTCGATGGCCTCCGGGGAGGTCCACCGAATCGTCGGTGGTGGCGTGTCCTTTTTCTTGGGAGGCTTGAACCACGTGGCCACGGGCACCCCCAACGCGTTGCGCGCGACCCCCAGCTCCACCGGTCGATTCTCCATGCGCTTGGTGGTGCCCCACTCCGACCAGCGCAGCTCGAGGTGGTCCGCCGCGAGGATGGCCTTGGGACTGGCATCTGCGGCAACGACTGTCTTGTCATCCTTCAGCCGGACACTGACCACCATCAGGTCGCCCCGGCGACGCAGGCTCACCGTCAGGTCCGCATCCTCGAGTCCCTTCCAGTTCTTCTGGCCCCAGGTGACCTTTCCCGGAGTCGGAAGCACCGTCGACTCCAGGTCCGTCACCACCTGCGCCGGGCCTTCCCACCGGGTCTCATTCCCCTCGGGGTCCTGATCCTCCGAGGTCGGCGCCGTGTAGTTGTAGGTCTGGGCGCGCTGGGTCAGCAGGTCCATGCGGTTCGAACTGGAATATGTCGTCACGTGGCTCGCCACGAGCAACGGGCCATTCCGGTCGAAGCGCAGCGACACCGATGACGAACTTCTCATCCCGGTTCGTGGCAGCAGCAGGACCGGTTTGCCCGTGTTTGACGCTTCCGGGGTGGGGGACGGGCAGCCCAGTTCGACGTCCAATCCCACGCCTGTGTTCATCGCGAAGTGCTCTCCGCTGGCCAGCCCCACCAGCGTGACCGGGGCTCCATCCCCGCGCCTCGTTTCGTCGCTTTTCACCAGGGAATAGCAGACCACCTCGTCCTCGCGCCCATCACCGTCGAGGTCCACCTGGTATCGCGTCAGGACCTTTGGCTGCTCCTCCTTCGCTCGCGCGTCGAACCAGCTCGAGAAGGCGGCAGGCGCAGGCTCGGCGCGTGCGGCGGCGGGTGGCACGGAGTGAAGGGTGACAAGCACGGGCAGCCACGGGGCGAAGGCCATGACCCCTCACTGAACCCCGGGGGATTCACGCATGCAAGGGCAGACCTCGACGCCGAGGGCACCTGGATGAAATCGCCGCCGTGTCGATCTCCCGGAAGGCCGTTCGTCGCGAGGGTAGAGGCAGCGCCCCCGGGACGGTCCAGGAGCCTTGCCACCAGACCTGAAGTGACACCGAGGAGGAGTACGCCATGGGAACGGGAACGACGCTGAACGCAGAGGTCACCGGAGCGGGCCAGGACACGAAGTCGTTTGCTCGCAACCTTCCAACCGTTGCGAGGGTCCTGTTGGGGCTCCTCTTCTTCGTCTTCGGGCTGAACGGCTTCCTGAACTTCATCCCGCCGCCTTCCGAGCCCATTCCCGAAGGCGCCATGGCGCTCAGCATGGCGTTCATGAAGTCGGGTTACATGATGCCGCTCATCAAGGGCACCGAGGTGCTCGTGGGCTTGCTGCTGCTGACGAACCGCTTCGTGCCGCTGGCGCTGGCCCTCCTCGCGCCCGTCGTCGTCAACATCGTCGCATTCCATGCCTTCCTCGCCCCGACCGGCATCGTGATGACCGTCGTCGTCCTGGCCCTCCACCTCTATCTGGCCTGGGCGTACCGGGCGACCTACCGCCCCATGCTCGTCGCGCGGGCGGTGCCCGGCGCGAAGTGAGCGTTGCGGCGCGGGGAGCCACTCACCCCTATGCCGCGGAGACGTTGGTGTAACCACCATCCACGGGGAGCACGCTCCCTATCATGTAGCGAGAGGACTCCGAGGCAAGCAGCAACAGGGGCCCATCCAGCTCCTCGAGGTGGCTGGTCCACCATGGCCCGGCCCTCCGCGGTGGCGAGGAACTCCCGGTTGATATTCGTCTCGAAGTAGCCGGGCGCCAGCGCGTTGACCCGGATGCCGTGGGGCGCCAGGTCGATGGCGAGTGCACGGGTCAGGTGATTGACGCCCGCCTTCGAGGCGCACTACGCGGGCAGTCCTCCCTGCACCACGCTGCCGAGGATGGATGAGACATTGATGAAGGAGCCCCCTCGTCCGTGCCAGATGAGATGGCGAGCCGTCTCCTGCGCCATCGTCCTCGCGCACCTTTCACGCCTCGGTGACTTCCCGCGCCCAGGCGTGCTGCGGCTGGAGGGACTCCCAGGTGGCTTCACGCCCACCTGGGAGTCTGTCCTTTCCTCGTCAGGGCGCCCTGTCGAAGTGGGCCTCCAACTTCACGTCTGCGTAGGCCGGGCGGGCCACGAGCATGAGGTAGTAATAGCCTCCGGTCGCGGGTGAGGCGATTTCCACCGTCTCGTCATTGCCCGGGAGGTAGGGCCGGTAGTCGTACACCGTCGTCGTGGGCCACGTGCCGGCGCGGGCGTACAGGTCCGCGTTGCCGGTGCCGCCGCTTGCCTTGAGGCGCAGGTTGCTCGCTCCGGGGGGCACGTAGAGATAGAAGTAGTGCACGCTGCCGGTGGAGGCGAGCGGGCCCCGATAGCAGCCGTTGTCCAGTCCCATGGGGTTGGAAGCCGTGCAGGGCGGGGTGGGGCCGGGTCCGGAACCGGGTGGGATGCAGATGCTCGGGTCCGTGGCTGTCGCGACGCAGTCGATCCACTGGTGGAACTCCACGTCGTTCGCCGTGCCCAATGCATCCAGGGACTGGCGATAGGTGCTGTAGTTGCCCGCGCGGAACTGTTCGACGAAGGTGTCCACCTGGTCTGAGTGGCGCTCGAACATGAAGCGCGTCGCCAGATAGCCCCACGAGTACACGCGGTCGGTGCTGCTGTTGTAGTCATTGCGGAGGATCTGGCTGAGCTGGAAGGTCTTGCCCCGGCCCAGCGCCACCGCGCTGGCATTGTCGCTTTTCTTGGAGATGTACTCAGCCAGGCCTTCGATCCACCAGACGGTGGGCTGGCTGATGCTCGTGGTGAAGTCGTCCTTCATGTTGAAGCGGCCGTCCAGGTAGTGGATGTATTCGTGCCGCAGGTTCCAGATTTCAAAGGCGGGCCGCAGCCACTCCGCCTCGTAGGCGATGAAGCGGGCCTGATTGCCGGAGGCGGCGGGGTTTCCCTCCAGGTACATGCCGCCATTGTTGGTGTTGATGCCGAACAACACGCCGCCGTACGTCTGGTAGTCGAACCGACTGTCGAAGACGACCATCTCCAGGGACGTGTTGTTGTCGCTCGCCACGGGCACGCGGTGGGTCTTCAGCGTGTCGTGGAAGGAGGACTCCTGCGTGGCGACCTGGTCGCAGCTCTGCGTGAGCTGTGGGGCCGTCATGTCCTGCACGCGCATGCGCAGCGTGGGGCCACACGTATGGGTGATGCCGAGCACCGTCTGCTCCAGCGTCCGCCGGAAGTCGCAGACACCGTAGTAGGCGCAGTTGGCTCCATCGTAGAACTCGACCATCTCCGCCGAGCCCACCCAGAGGCCCGCGGTGGGGCCCGTCATCGAGTGGTTGTCAATGACCGCCTTCACCAGGGGGCGCGTCTTGTTCTGGAGGGTTCCGGAGTGCTGGACGAAGCGAGCCATCTCTCGCGCCGCGTTGACGGTGAGGTATTGGTTGGACGTGGCCAGCAGGTGCTCGGTGCGGGTGATGAAGGAGTCGAGCGAGTCGATGAGGGACATGTCCGCCCGCACGGCCGCGACGAAGTCCGTGTTGAATTGACCCCGATAGATGCCGTTGAAGACGCTGTTGGTGGCGCCGCGCATGTATGTGGAGGCCACGGTGGTGTCATTGAAGCGGTCCAGCAGGCCCCGCAGGGTGCCCAGGTGCCAGGCGGTCTCTCCCGCGCTGTCGATGAGGGTGACGAACTCCTGCAGCACCGCGCCGTGCGCGTCGTTGTTGTCCGTGAAGTGGCTGTTGGCGACGAAGGCCGCGAGCGCCGGGCGGATGGCGTTGCGCAGCGTGGTGCCGTAGCTGCCCACCGAGCCCGACTGGTAGAACTGCACGTAGTAGCCGGCGCGCAGGAACAGGATGAGCTGGAGCGTCTGGGCGGTGTTGTTGCCCACGTACTGTTGGGCGTTGACCGTGAGCGCATTGGCGACGGTGACCATCTTGCTCTCGGCGAAGACCTGGCCGGCCTGCGTTCCCGTGACACCGAACAGCGTGTTGAGACACTCCGCCGTGGAGCCCTTCACCAGCGTGACGAGCCCGGTGCCACTGGCTGATGCGAAGGCCGCCGTGTCACAGGCGACCAGCAGGGCCCGTGAAGATGTGACAGGGACTCGCTCTTGGTGCAGTTCCTCGGGGGAGACATCCGGCTCACGCTGGTCGGGCCGGATGCGTTGATGGGTGTGTTCCAGCCCGTGGGACTTCCAGGAAGACTCGGCGGGCGGGGGACTCCTCGGGCGGGCGAGTGCCCCCGTCGAGAAGAGGGTGAGCGTGACAGCGAAGGCGATGGGACTGCGATACCAATCCGTGACAGGACAGCGCATGGACTCATGCTCCTGGGTGATAGGGCCTGCTGCGCGGAGTCAGCCGTTCCGGCCGACTCGGGTCGTGCTGGTGAAGTCGCGATAAAGTAGTATTAGCAGTCAGGTCTGACAGTGGGGCGGGCTGCCGCGGGCCGGGTCCGGGAGGGCGCGCTCCGATGGGCGCCCACGCTGGTCCCAGGGCGCGGAACCGAGGACGCCGTCCTCTCCAGGGGCTACTTCACTGAGAGTCCAGGTCGACCTTGTCGTTTCCCTGAGCTTTCGCGATGATGGATGCAGGGAAAGCCTGATTTCGTGGAGGGTGCGTCATGTCCGAGGAAAGACACACACGAGATATCGAAAACAAGCTCGACCACCACACCGCGGGTGGCACGGAAGGCGGGAAGTGTCTGAATCGACACGAGTCCCGCAAGCCGAACAACTCCTGCAGCCACATCTGGCAGGCCACGAAGAAGGCCCAGAGTGACGACGGGCTGTATAACTGGCCTCGCTACAAGGACATGCCGGGCACAATCCAGGTCTTCTTCCAGGGACGCGAGGCGGAAGCCGGCAAGCCCCAGAAGGGCGATTGGGACGTCAAGGCCGGGAACTTCGACACCCACTGCGACGTGCCCTACTTCCACGAGGCGCATCACGTCATCCCGAATTCGACCCTGAGCACCACCATCAGTGATTACCTGGGCAACCCGGATGAAGGGGGCTCGCCGGAGCTGGTCACGGTGGTCCGGGGTGGGCTGCTCACCGCGGGCTACAATCTCAACCATATGGACAACATGATCATGCTCCCCCTCGACGCGACCGTCGCGCGGGTCATGCGCCTGCCCCGACACCGGACGCTGCCCAAGATGTATCACGGTGTCTACAGTGATCATGTCAAGAGCGAGCTGAAGGCGCTGCTCGCCGACAACCTCGAGGACCTGGTCGATCACGAGGCCCCCAAGTACAAGGACTTCAAGGACAAGCTCATTGCCCTGTCCAATCGCCTCTATGGCTCCATCAAGCAGGCCGGCGAGGACGGGGTGGACGCGCTCGACCATATGGCGAAGGAGCTTTTCAAGCAGCAGAGCGCCAGTTGAGACACGGTGGTGCTCACCCCGGAGGGAAGTGAATGAAGTATTTCCTGTTGTCGACGGTCGGAGACCTCAACGACCGCGATCTTTGCCTGATTGATGATCCTCCCAAGGGGATTGGCCTGCGCCGTTTCCTGATGACCAAGGGCCGGCCAGCCAAGGCTTTCTACCCCGCGGAGGCCAAGATCTTCCTGCGCGAAGAGAACCCAGGCATCAAGCTCTCTTCCGTGCTGGGGAACACGGAGAACTACCTCATCGCCTCATCCGAGGTGAAGACGGTGTTCGAGCAGCTCTGCGCGGGCTGCGATATCGAATATCTCCCCTTCGACTTGTATGACCACCGCGAGCGGCTCTACAGCAAGGATTACTTCATCATCAATCCCATCGGTGCGCTCGACTGTCTCGACGAGCAGGCCAGTGGCGTCACCTATGGTGAAGAGGGGAGTGTCATCGACATCGCGGAGTTCGTGCTGGATGACAAGAAGGTGGGGCAGGCCGCCGCGCTGTTCCGGATCGACAAGAAGCCCAGCAAATATGTCGTGGATGAGCGCTTCGTCCAGGCCGTCGAGGCGCGGGGGTTCACCAACGTCCTGCTGACACCGCTCCGCTTGTCGGGACAGGGCTGACGGCCCGGGGGCGGCCTGGGAGGCATGCGTGGTGCTCTCGATTACAGGACTGGGAATGGTCACCAGCGTGGGGCTGGACGTCGTCCAGGCCTGCGCGTCGCTCCGGGCGGGCCTCACGCGGCCCCGGCAGCTCGTCTACTTCCCCGTCCTCGACGAGGAGAGTCAGGAGCGCGTGCCGTTGATGGGCCATCCCATCCAAGGCTTCACCGACGGGTTCGGGCCCGTGGGCAGGTGGATTCGACTCGCGCGAGGAGGGGTGGACGACCTGCTGTCGCTCGGGCAGGTGCCGGGTCGCGAGGACTCGGACTTCTGGCGGCGGACGGGACTCATCTGGGTGGGGCCTGTCTTGGATGAGTCCCGCTTCATGGAGGCACGCCAGCTGAGGCCCGACGTGTTGACGAGTACCTTCTGCCTGCAACTGAAGAAGGCCCTGGAGCTTCCGCTCGTCAGCGACTGTCACGCCATCCACCAGGGACACGCGGGCATGGCGGCGGCGCTCCAGTATGCCTCGCGGCAGCTGTCCCGCTCCGCCGTCGATCGCTTCCTCATCGTGGCCATGGACTCCTATCTGGACATGCTCAGCCTGGAGTGGCTGCAGTCTCACCGGAGGTTGAAGTCTCCTGACGTGCCGGTCGGCCTGATGCCGGGCGAGGCCGCGGCATGCATCCTGGTGGAGTCCCCCCTGTCCGCGCGCAGGAGGGGCATCACGCCCCAGGCCTCCGTGAGCGCCGCCTCGGTGGGACAGGAGCAGGACCTGTTCGTGACCCAGCGGCCGAGGGTCGGGCAGGTGCTGGCGGACACCATCGTCGACGTGCTCACGAAGGCGCCGGGGCCCACGGGCGCCTTCCAAGGAGACATCCTGAGCGACCTCAATGGCGAGGTCTGGCGGGCCTCGGAATGGGGCCACGCACGTGTGAGGCTCGGCGACCGGTTGGATGAGTCTCATCGCCTGGTCATCTCCGGCACCTCCCTGGGGGATACCGGCGCCGCGAGTGGTGCCGTGGCCCTCTGCGTGGCGGTCCGGTCATTTCTTCGCAAGTACGCGTCCAGCTCCCGAAGCCTGGTGGTATCCAGCTCGGAGCATGGCTGGGTCGGTGCATTCGTCGTCAGCGCGGAGGCCTGAGCCGCATGTCTTCCAAGTTCCTCCAGGTGTTTGTCAGCAATGCCCGGTCCGACAACGCGGAGTTGTTGAAGGCCCTGGATGCGAAGGCGAGTCTTCAGCAGGTCTTGACCTTCTGCGAGAACTATCGGATTCGCGGGATTGGTCGCTTCCTCCTCTACGGTGATGCGGAGGCGCTGCATGCGTGCCTCTACAAGAGTGGCCGCGCCTACCTGTCGCTCATGGAGAAGGTGCCGGAGTCCCAGTGGGTGACGAGCCGCTCGGCGCCGTTCTTCGACGCCCTGGCCGCTCAGGACCTCGATGGCGCCCGGGAGATTGCCAGACGCGCCAGACGCACCTGGCAACAAGGGATGGAGTACAAAGAGGACTTTCTCTACGTCCATTTCCTGATGAGTCGTTTCTTCCTCGGGGAGACGGATGCGCGGTTGGTGGAGCTCCTGGCGGATTACGAGCAGGTGCTGCAGGGCTCGGAGGACCTCCGCCTCCCGCTCTGCCACGCCCTCCTGAAGGGAGATGGGGAAGAAGTGGCGCGGGCATTGGAGACGTTCCTTGTCGCGGAGCGGGCCCGTCAGGACCGCCTCCTGCAGCGGGAGAAGATCTCCGAGGAGCGCTGGGCCACGGTCGCGCAGGTGTCGGTCGAGGGACTGGCGTTGATGACCCTGGCTGAACACGCGGGGCTGCCCCTGGTGGGCGAGTTTCCATTCGTGCCCTCCCTGGCGCGTGCGCGTGGCAGGCCGCGGCTGCCAGTGGATTCGTGGCGCAGCCTCGATTGAACGCCGTCCGTGGAGGGGTATTCCTCGCGCGAAAGCGTCTCCACCGGAGCCGACGGGCCCGGAGACGACACGGGCCCGTCCGCGCTCCACTCGCTCTAAACCAGAGTTCGTGATTCTCGAACGGCCTCAGACGGCACGCCTGAGGTCGGCTCGGCGCAGGGATGGACTGGCAGAGCGTTGGGCGTTGCGAGCAGCGAGGTAGGCATGCACCCGCACCATGAG
>NZ_VIFM01000309.1 GCF_006636215.1 Myxococcus llanfairpwllgwyngyllgogerychwyrndrobwllllantysiliogogogochensis
GGAGATGAGTATAAGAGACAGACCGCGGAAGCCCCCGTCCTCGTCCGACGTCCCGAGTTGGAGGACACCGGGCCGGAGGCCCCGCACGACCCGGCTGCGGTGGGACAGCTGCTTTTGGACAGCGGCCTCGCGACCCTGGCGGTGAAGCCCCTCCAGGAGGCCTTCTCCCGGACGCCCTCATCCCACACGGGACATGCCCTGGTCCTCGCGCTGCTGGAGGCCGGACGCACACCGGAGCTGACCGCGCTGCTCTCGGGGCCTCGGGCCGCGAACCTGTCCGACGAGACGCTGGAGACCATCTCCGTGCGAGCCGGCGCCGACGGGGCGCTAACGGACCGCGTCACGGCCCTGCGACGGGCCGCCACTCCTAAGTTGGATGAGCAAGGCTGATTGCCGCGCCGCGCCACCGGGCACCCTTTGACCAGGGGGCCGACAGGAGGCCATCTGCACGCTTGAGAAAAGGGGGCGCATCCGGGTTATAGGGGCGTCCCCTCCAGCCAGAGGAAGCCCGCGCGTGTCTCGACCCAGACTCATCAAAGAATCGTCCGCGCCGCTCCCGCTCGACAGGGAGCTGCTGGTTCGTATCCACGACCTCATGGTCAAAACGCGCGTCCTCGAGGAGCGCCTCATCCAGATGTACAAGCAGGGCCACGGCTACTTCTGGATTGGCGGTCCCGGTGAGGAGGCGTTCAACGTCCCGCTCGGCCTGCTGATGAAGAAGGGCCAGGGCCCCGAGTACGACTACCTCCACGCCCACTACCGCCAGTCCGGCACGCTGCTCGCCCTGGGCGAGGAGCCCATCGGCGCGCTGCGGCAGATGAAGAACACGGCGTCGGACCCGTACTCGGGCGGCCGCAACTTCGCGGGCCACTTCTCCCTGCGCAAGTACAACGTGGCCCCCGTCAGCTCGCCCATCGAGGTCCAGTACTCCATCGCACCGGGTACGGCCATGATGCAGAAGCGCGTGGGCGGTGACGCCATCACCATCGTCACCGGCGGCGACGCCGGCACGGCCGAGGGCGATTTCGCCACCTGCCTCATCTGGAGCAGCCGCCCCGCCAACCCGCTGCCGGTGCTCATCATCGTCACCAACAACAAGTGGGGCATCTCCACCTCGGCGGAGGGCCAGCACGGCGAAACGCGCGTGAGCGAGCGCGGCAAGGCGTTCAACATCCGCTCGAAGACCATCAACGGCAATGACCCGGTGGAGGCGTACACGGAGCTGAAGGAGGCGATGGAGTACGTGCGCACCGAGCGCAAGCCGTTCCTCCTGGAGGCCAACGTGTCGCGCCTGTACGGCCACTCGTCCGCGTCCGGCGCCAACTACGTGTCCGAGGAGATCGACTGCCTCAAGCAGTTCGAGACCCGGCTGGAGGCCGACGGCGTCCTGACGCGCCAGCAGATGGACGAGCTGCGCAACCGCTACACCGAGGACATGGCCGCCGCCGCCCGCATCGCCCGGGACGAGCCGCTGCCGGCCCCCGAGACCATCTGGAAGCACATCTTCGCGGAGGACAAGTAACCCATGGCCAACATGGCACAGGCCATTCGCATGGCCCTCCACTACGCCGAGGAGAACCTCGGTGTGACGGACATCTTCGGAGAGGACGTCGGCGCTCCGCTCGGCGGCGTCTTCACCTGCACGCAGGGTTTGAAGACGGCGTGGAACTCGCCCCTGGACGAGCGCGGCATCATCGGCGCGGCCATGGGAATCTCGCTGGGTGGCGGTCGGCCCGTCGCGGAGATCCAGTTCTGCGACTACGTCTACAACACCATCGACCTGCTCAAGCTGGCGGGCAACACCTGCTGGGCGAGCAACGGCGACTGGAACCTGCCCATGGTGGTGCGCACCCCGGTGGGCAGCGGCATCCGCGGGTCCATCTACCACTCGCACTCGTTCGACGCGACGATGACGCACATCCCCGGCTGGAAGGTGGTCATGCCCTCCACGCCGCTGGACGCGTACGGGCTGCTCATCTCCGCGTGCAAGGAACAGAACCCCGTCATGTTCCTGGAGCCCAAGGCGCTGCTGCGCGTGAAGGGCGACGAGCGCATCCCCGGCGAGCCGGACGATGACCGCGCGCTGTCGAAGATGATCGACGCGCCCCTGGGTGACCGCACGCAGTGGAAGCCCCAGTGGCCCGCGGAGCTGGAGGCGTTCGCCATTCCCATCGGCAAGGGCAAGATGGTGCGCGAGGGCACGCAGCTGACCGTCGTCAGCTACGGCCGCACCCTGCCCCTGTGCGCGCGCGCCGCGGCGACGCTCGCCGACGAGGGCATCAGCGTGGAGGTCATCGACCTGCGCTCGCTGTGGCCCTACGACTGGGAGATGATCAAGACCTCCGTCCAGAAGACGGGCCGCGTCCTGTTCGTCAACGAGGACACCGAAGTAACGAACTTCGGTGAGCACCTCCTGCGCCGCACGGTGGAGGAGCTCTTCTACTCGCTCCTCGCTCCGCCCCGCCTCGTGGCCGGCAAGTTCGTCCCGGGCATCGGCCTGGCCGACACGCTGGAGATGGCCTCCGTGCCCCAGCAGAACGACATCACCGACGCCCTGCGCTCCCTCGCTGGCGAGCAGCCGTAAGCGTCGCACCCACAAGTACGCCGTGGTTCCCGCACCACGGAAAGTTCCGGGCCGCCGTTCCTCTTTGGAGGAGCGGCGGCCCTTTCGTTAGACTCCCAACTGCCTTGTCACAGCCAATCGTCCGGACCGTCACCCCCGCGGGAACAGATGCCCCCGCCTTTCGCATTCGCCGCGCCCGTCGGGGCGACGCGGAGGCAATGGCCTTGCTGCTTCGCGAGCTGGGCTATCCCCAGGGCACGGACCAGCAGACCGTGCACTGGGTGGTGAGCCATCCGGAGATTGAAATCTTCGTCGCGGGCGATCCCCAGGACAAACCCGTGGGCATGCTGTCGTTCTCGCACCGGCCGCAGCTGCGGCTGCGCGGACGCGTGGCCACCATCGACGAGCTGGTGGTGACGGAGACCTGGCGGCGTCGGGGCGTGGGCCGCGCGCTCATCAAGCAGATCCTGGAGCGCTGCAAGGTGCTCAGCGCCCGTCAGCTCCAGCTCGTCTCGCCCATGGCCATCACCCCGGAGGCACGCAACTTCTATACGGCGTGCGGCTTCTCCGAAATCGATGCGGGCGTGTTCCGCCATGTGGAGACAGAGGGCCGCCACTAGGGCCGGCTCCATCGTGTCTCCACCGGGCGTCAGCGCTTCTTGAAGCTCTCCACCACCCGGTGGAGCCGCGCGCGGTCCTCGTCGCTCACGTCCGTGAAGCGCACGCCAATGGCCTCCTCCTCATCGCGCACCCACGCGATGATGCCATTGAGGTGGAACTCCTCGCCCGCGATGTCCATGGACAGCCGCACCTGCGAACCTACGTCGTAGGCCTTGCGCGTGCGCAGGCACAGGCCGCCCGCCGACACGTTGATGGAGAACACGCGCAGCGCTCGCGCGGCGTCCTCCGTGTGCTCGAAACGAACCGCGAACTTCGCCGCCACGCGCTCATCGGTGCGACGGTTCGCGTACGCGGAAGGATCTCCTGGTGCCATCTCTGCTTCCGCCACCTTGCTAGTCATGTGCACCCGCTACCCCCTGGCCACTGCTGGCGACCCGCTGCCATCCCAACCTCAGGGATTCTGACGCGCCGAGCCACCCCTTGGGCATCGGTCATCCGGCAAGTGTCCGCTGCTTTCCAGGCACGATTCAAGTGGGCCCCCACGAATGAACTCCATCAGGTAAGTCCCCGCTGACTTCGATTCGGGAGCGTGGGATGCGCGCGTGGCTCGCGGTGTTGACGGGGACCCTCTTCCTGGCGCTCTTGGCGCCTGGATGTGATGACGATGACAACAAGCCCGCGCCCAACGGTGAAGACTCCGGGGTGCCGGGGGACCCGGATGGCGGCGGGCATCCGGGAGACGGCGGGCCGAGCCCTGACTTCGCATGCAACGTCGCAAGGCAGGAAGGCTGTGGAACGGGCCAAAGCTGCCATTTCGCGGACCTGGGGAGCGGCAAGACGGGCAGCCGGTGCTTCGCGGCGGCGTGCGACGTCGTCCAGCAGAACTGTGCGCAGGGTCAGCGCTGCACGTATGTGAGCGCGGGCGCGACGACGGAGCGGCGGTGCGTGGAGGCGGGTGCGAGCGCGGAGGGCGCGCGGTGCACGCTGGCGCCCACGGATGGCGGCGTCGAATACGACACGTGCGCCGCGGGCCTGTTCTGCAAGGATGAGCGGCAGGACGACGGCGGCACGGGCTTCTTCTGTCGCCGGCTGTGCCACGCGACGACGCAGTGCGGGGATGCGGGCGAGTGCAACACGGTGCTGCGGCTCGCGGGCACGTCGGAGCTGCCGCTGCTGTGCGGGCCGCGCTCGCAGGCGTGCGACCCCTTCGCCCAGGGCTGCACCGCGCCGCTGAGCTGCTATCCGGCCTCGTCGGGCCCCGTCTGTGCGGGCAGCGGCACGCGCGGCACGGGCGAGACGTGCGACTTCAGCAACCAGTGCGCGCCGGGCAGCGCGTGTGTGAATACGGGGCGAGGGCTCAACTGCCGGCCGCTGTGCCGGCCCTCGGGCACGCCCGCCTGTACCGCCGGGACGTGTCGTCCACTGAATGACAATCCCGGTGTGGGCGCATGCATCCCCTGAAGCGGAGTGCCCACGCGGGGTAACTCCGTCGCACTGAGAGGACACCGCGAGGCCACGCAAGGGCCGCGAACGCGCACGCGAGGGACACTCGCGGCTCCGTCTCGCCCGGAGACCAGGGAGGCGTGCGCCGCGCGCCTCGGGCCTTGCGCGTGTGTCGGGTGGTCGTCGCGGGAATGAGCGGTGAGCATCGTGCGTCCTCGGGAGGGAGCGACGATGCGAATGTGGCGGACGTGGCTCGGAGTCCTGGCGTGTGTGGGCGGTGCGCAATGGGCGTGCGCTCCCAGCAACGCGGAAGACCCCGTGTGGGAAGAGCCCTCTCAGGAGCAGGATGAAACCTCGAATGCGCCGGACGCGTCCGTGGAGGTGGCACCGCCGCTGGTGCTGAACGACGAGGGGCAGGTGCGAACCGCGCCCCCACCCGCGCAGCCGACACCGCCGGCCGTGAGCTTCCAGCCCGGCTTCCATCAGGCCCTGCGCTGGTCCTACTCCGTGAGCAGCGTCACCACGTTCCGCATGCGGGTGCCGGTGGCGCGGGCCGGAGAGCGAATCCAGGTGACGTTCCGCGCGGGTGACGGAGCGCTCACGCTCCAGCGCGCCACCGTGGCGCGGGCCGGCGCGGACGGCTCGCTGGTGTCCACGCCCGTGGCCTTGAGCTTCGAGGGCAAGCCGGGCTTCGCCGCGGGCGCGCGCGCCCTGGTGACGTCGGACCCGCTCGCCTTTCCGGTGACGTTCCGCGACGACCTGGCCATCACCTTCGAGGTTCGCGGCGCGCTGGCGGCCAGCGCCATCAACGCGTTTCCCGGCAGCTTCGCGAGGGTCGGCACGCACTCCCAGGCGTCAGAGGCGCTCGGTGGCGAGGCCTTCGAGCGCTCCGTGGGCGTGGCGACGGTGGACGTGGAAGGCCCCACGGGCCGGGCCTTCCTGGCGATGGGCGACAGCATCACCGAGGGCTACGTCGACCTGCGCAACGACACGCGCAACGCGTGGCCCGCGCTGGTGGAGTCGCAGCTGGGTGTGCCCGTGGTCAACGCGGGCGTCAGCGGCCAGGGCTTCTACGACGCGCTGATGCTGCTCGACGACGAGGTGCTCGCGGTAAAGGGCATCACCGACTGCCTGGTGCTCCTGGGCACCAATGATTTGGGCGACGCGGGCGCGGAGGAGCAGATGGAGACGCGGATGCTCCTGCTGGTGCAGCGGTTGGAGCCCTTCTGCCACGTCTGGGTGAGCACGCTGCTGCCGAAGGAGAAGACGAACTACGGCGCCTATGAGTACGTGAAGTCGCAGCGGCTCAGCTTCAACGCGTGGCTGCGCGCCGGAGGCACGGGCGCGGAGGTCATCGACCTGGAGTCGGTGATGAGGCGCACGGGCAACGTGCACCTCTACCTGGAAGGGCTGGGCGTGGACGGCATCCACCCGAGCACCGATGGCCACCGGGTGATGGCGACCGAGGTGGTGCGCACCCTGCGCGAGCGCGGCCAGTTGTAGCCGCGCGCGTCGCGGCGGCGGCTCAGCGAGGACCGAGCACGCCGTGCAGGACGAGCAGCTCCGCCAGCCCTGGCGGCAGCAGGAGCCAGTCGTTCTCCGCGGGCACCCAGCGCACCGGCGCGCCCGCGGCCTCCAACTGTGCATTCACGCGCAGCAGCAAGGGCGCGAAGGTCTTCGCGGGCGCGTCCCAGTCACCCTCGCCGACCTCGACCTCGACGGCGCCCGGGTCCACGACGAAGGCGTTGCGCCCTTGCAGCGGCTTCACGGCGAAGCCCGGGAGGTAGGGCTGCATGGCCGCCTCCAGTCGCTCCAGCAGCGCGCCGTCCTTGAACGGATGCGACAGCTCGAAGTCGAAGAACGTCGGGAGTTGCGACAACAGCTCCTGGCGCAGGGGGTCCTCTCGGCTGTCGCGCCAGTGATGCTCCGCGAGCTCCATGGCCGTGGCAGGCACCTTCAGCTCCCACGGCTCCAGCTTCGCGAGCAGCTCGCCCATGCGCTCCACCAGCTCGTAGGGAGGCTCCGCGCGCGACACCCAGGCCACGTCGGCTACGGCCTGGCCCCGGCGCAGCCCCGTCACCCGGTCTCCCTTGCGAAGCTGGAAGGGCGGCGCGCCGGACTCCGGCTCCGGATAGAGCGGCGCGTTGAAGAGCCCTTCGCCCGAGTCCGGACGCAGCCGCGCGAAGCCGTGCTTCGGGTTGACGTCCTCCACCGTGAATGTGTCCCTGGCCATCCGACGCCTCCTCCCGGAAAGACTAACCCGTGTTGCGCATGCCGGCCGCGATACCGTTGAGCGAGAGCAACAGGGGCCTGTCGCAGTCACACGCGCTCTCACGCTTGCGGCGCATCAACTCCACCTGGAGGAAGGACATCGGGTCCACGTACGGGTTGCGCAGGGAGATGGCGCGCTGGAGCTGGGGGTTGTGGTCCAAGAGCCGGGCCTCCCCCGTCAGCCGCTTCACCTGTCGACGCGTGCGCCGATGCTCCTGCTGAATCAGGCGCCACAGCGGACGCGTGGACGAGGGGGCGAGCGCCGCGTACCGGCCCGCGATGGCCATGTCCGACTTGGCCAGCACCATGGTGACGTTGTCGATGACGGCCTTGAAGAAGGGCCACTGGCGGTACATGCGCTTGAGCAGCGCGGGTCCACCGGGCTCCTTCGCGAACGCCTCCAGCGCGGAGCCCACGCCGTACCAGCCGGGGATGATGGCCCGGTTCTGCGTCCAGGCGAACACCCACGGAATCGCGCGCAGCGTCTCCAGTCCTCCCGCCTTGCGCTTGCTGGGGCGCGAGCCGATGGGCAACGCGGAGATCTCCTCCACCGGCGTCGCGGCGGTGAAGAGTTCCAGGAACCGGGGGTCGTCCCACACCAGGGCGCGGTACGCCTCGCGGCCCGTCTCGGCCAGCGTGTCGAACGCGGCGCGAAACTCCTTCTCGTCTTCCGGCGACGGGCGCGGCTGCGCATCCAACAGGTGTGGCAACACGCCTCCGACGATGAGCTCCAGCGTGCGGCGCGCGAGCTCCGGGCGCGCGTACTTGTGGTCCAGCGCCTCGCCCTGCTCCGTGGCCTTGTAGCCACCCGCCACCGCGCCAGGAGGCAGCGCGAGGATGGCCTCCTGCGCCGGGCCGCCACCGCGAGCCACCGACTCACCTCGCCCATGGAACAGCCGCAGCGGGACCCCCGCCTCGCGCGCCGCCTCGGTGAGCGCCACCTGCGCGCGGTAGAGCGCGGCGCTGGCGGCCAGCAACCCCACCTCCTTGCCCGAGTCGCTGTAGCCGACCATGACCTCTTGCGCGCCCCGCGCGTCGACGTGCTTGCGGTATTCGGGATGCGCGAAGAGCGTGCGCAGCACGTCGGGTCCGGAGTCCAGCGCGCCCAGCTGCTCGAACAGGGGCACCACGTCCACGGTGGCGCAGCCCCGCCGCGCGTCCCACAGGCCCGCGTGTTTGATGCAGCGGAAGGCCGCGAGCACGTCCTCGGCGGTGCTGGCCATGCTGAGGATGAGGGTGCGGCAGGCGGGCTCTCCGGCCTCGGCCTGGGCCTCGCGCAGCTTTTCCAGCACCGCGAGCAGGCGCTTTCCACCTTCTGACGGCGCGGGACCACCTGGCTCCAGCGAGGCCGCCGCGCTCACGGCGTCCTCGGCCGGAACACGGGCCTCCAGTTCAGCCAGGGACAGGCCCAGCGCGCACACCCGCTCGCGCATGCGTCGCACCTGTCGGAGCCCCGCGTTGCCGGCCTTCGCCTCCACCAGTGAGCGCGCCAGCAGGTCCAAATCGGCGAGCAGCGACTCCGGCGTCCGGTACGCGCTCTCGGGCATCGGCCCCGCGTCGCCGGTGCGCTGGGCCAGCACGTGGCGCAGCGCCTGATGCAGCCGCTCCTCCATGAAGCGCAGCTTGCGACGCCAGGGCTCGCCCACGGTGCGAGGCCCCAGGCGCTGCTCGGCCTCGGGAAGCTGCGCCGCATCGCGCTCCAGCGAGGCGAGCAGTTCCTGTGATGGCTTCGCGTGTCGGTCCGACTGGGAGAGCATTCCGCCCAGGCGCTCCAGGCCCTGCATCAAGAGACGCAGCCCGCGAGCACGGTGCGCGCGCAGCGTGTCGCCGAAGACCTCGGGCGTGACGAGCGGGTTGCCATCCATGTCCCCGCCCACCCACGAGTGGACGCGCACCGGAGTGTCCACCTGCCCGAGCGGCTCGCCGTACGCGCGCTCGAAGGCCCACTCCAGCACCTCGGGCAGCTCCGAGAGCTGCTCGGCGAGCACCTCCTCCACGTACCAGAGGATGTTCTTCACCTCGTCGCCCACGGTGGGCCGCTCGCGGCGCAGCTCGTCCGTCTGCCACAGCGTGGTGATCTCCTCGCGGAGCGACTCCACGTTGTCGGCGCTCTCGCGCGGGGTCAGCTCGCAGCGGTCCCGCTCCTCCAGCAGCCCCGCCATCCGGTAGAGCTTCTCTAGCAACGTGCGGCGCACGGCCTGCGTGGGATGCGCGGTGAGCGTCAGCGTCACCTTCATCTGTCGGAGCGCTTCACGCACGCGTGAGGCGGAAATGCCCGCATCCTTGAGAGACAGCAGCGTCGCCTCCAGCGAGCCTCGCTGGGGACTGGGGGACTCGGCGCCAGCATGGGCGCGGGCGCGGCGGATGCGGTGGTGCTGCTCGGCCAGATTCACGAGCTGGAAGTAGACCGAGAACGCGCGAAGCACGGGCTCGGCCTGTTCCAGGGGCAGACGTTTCAGGATGTCCGCCAGCTCGGCCGCGGAGGCACGTCGCCCCGGCACCGGGCCACGCCGCCGCTGGATGGCCAGCCGGCGCACCTCTTCCTCCAGGTCGAATAGCTCCTGCCCTTCCTGCTCGACGAGCACTTCTCCCAACAGCCGCCCCAGCAGGCGGACATCACGACGGAGCGGCTGATCCACGGCGCGCATACGAGCCATATGCCGTGGACCGTAACCGCTTCCGCCTGGGTTCGCGCGGGCAATGTCCGGGGGCCCCCACTTCTCGTCCGACTCAGAACCCGAGGTACTCGAGCTCGTCATCCGTCAGCTGATGCAACGGCTGCCGGCTCTTGACCTCTCCCGTCCTGGGGTCGTTGTACAGCTCCGACTCGGGGAGGTTGCGCAGGACCAGCTCCAGCTTGCGGATTTGACCTCGCTCCGAGTCGATCATCTCCCGCTCACGGATGATGTTGGCGATGACCCCAGCGGGCACGACGGTGTCGCGGGGAGAGCCACCTTGAGCCTGGTAGGAGACGAAAGCAGACTCTTTGTTCTGGTACTGGATGACCAGGGTGGCCAGACGCTCGGGGTCGATCTGGTACTCGTCGCGAATTCGCTGCAGCCGGCCTTCGCGCTCTGCGATGCGCGTCTCAAGCTCCTCGACCTTCTTCCGCATTGCCCCGCGAAGGTCGGGGGTCGTCTTGGTGTTGTAGCGAACGGACTCGAACAGCTCCGCAGGACGCTCGATGCGATAGCCCATGGTCCAGCTCCTCGTTTGATTCGTCGTATTGGGATGGCCGCGCTGAAGGCAACATGAACCGACCCGGTGGGGGGTCGGCCAGCGAGCCACCGCGCCGACGGCTCGGCCAGCAACGAGCTGACCAGGCTCCGTGCCAAAGGGGGGCTCCGATGCGGTCCGGCCATGAGCAGGAGCGGCGGCCCTTCACACCACCTCTCGCCCCCCACCCGACCAGGCGAGCGCCGACGATTCCAGCAGGCACATCCGGTATGGTCCCCCCGTGAGCTTGAGCCGCCCCCTCCCCCGTGGGCTCCTACCCCTCGTCCTGCTGGTGCTGTGCGTCGCGCACGTCGCGCTGGGGCTGGTGCTGCTCCCCGGGAGCATGTTCGCCAAGTACCCCGACAGTGCTCGCCTGCTGATGACGGACCGGATGCTCCCCGAGCAGGGCGCGGACTTCAGCCCGCTCTACCTGCTCCTCAACGTCGCGCTGTCCCCCACTGCGCTGCGGTGGGTCCAGAGCCTCGCGGGCGCCCTCGGACTCATCGCCGTCTATGTGCTCGGCGCCCGACTGCTGTCGCGAGCCGTGGGCCTGCTCGCCGCCGCGCTCGTCGCGGTGACGACGCCGGTGCTGCTTTATGAGGCCACCCTGGAGCCGGACCTCCTGGTGATGGTGCTCAACCTGGGCGCGCTCGCGCTGCTCGCCCACGCGAGGCCTGGCTTCCGGACACGTTGGCTGGTGGGCACGGGCGTCCTGCTCGGACTCTCCGCGGCGACGCGCCCCACGGGGCTCGCCATCCTCGTCCTCGCCACGGGCTGGGTGCTATGGGAGACCCGGCACGCGGCGCGACGCACCGGCCTCAAGGTGGCCGGAGTGCTGCTCGTCACGGGGCTGTTCACCTCCTGGCTGCCCGCGCAGGTCATCCGCGCGACGGTGGGCTCGCATCTCGGCGCGACCATGAGCGCGGGCGCGGTGCTGCACATGGGCAACCGGCCCGAGGGCACCGGCCTGGGCTCCCAGCCCCCCACGCTCATCAAGCAGTACGAGGCCCAGCTCCGCTCTCCCGAGCGGCCTGACCACGCCCACAGCCTCTACCGCCAGTTCGCTCGCGCGGAGGCAGGTGAAGACCTCTCCCCCACTCGCACCGAGTTGTACTGGATGCGCAAGACGCTGAACTTCGCGCTGGAGGAACCGGGCACCTTCCTGGGCCTCTTCGGTCGCAAGCTGGCGTTCTTCCTCTTCGGCCCGGAGGGACACGACCTGGTCGAAGTGCGCCGGGCCGAGGCGGGACTCGCGGGCCTGCCGCTCCTGAATGCCCAGGTCCTCGGGCTGCTGGGACTCGCGGGGCTGGGCGTGATGTTCGCGCGGCGACGGCCCATCGGTCTCGTCGTGCTGTACCTCGCGGCGAGCACCGCGCTGGCCGTGGGCTTCTACGTGGTGAGTCGTTATCGGGTGGCCGCCCTACCCGCGTGGGCACTGCTCGCGAGCGCCCTCGCCGTCGCGATGTTCGAATCGCGACGTCAGCCTCGCGTGCTGGGCGCCAGCGTGGCGGCCTTGGCGCTGTGCCTGGCGCTGCCGTCATTCTTTCCCTTCGTCCGTGACGTGGACCGGATGTTGGAACGCACCGAGGCGGTCGGCAGCCCGGGCACTGCGCTGAACGAGGCCCTGCGCGCGGGCCGCTATGACGAAGCAACGCGGGCCTTCGAACAGCTCCAGGCAGCGCATCCGTTCACCGCGCTCAGCCGAGCCTTGCGCGGTGTCCCCTTCGAGTCACCCGCCGTCGCCGAGCGTTCCGGAGCGCTGTCCGTGGAGAAGCTCGGGCTCGATACGCCCATGGACCTCTACTTCGCCTCGGAGCTGGCGCGGCGCGCGGGCCACTGTGAGCAGGCGCTCGACGCGGCGAGGGCGGCACAGGCCGCGGGCTATCGGGGCGCTCTCTATGACACGTCGCTGGATCCGGCCCTCGTCGTGGCGGACTGCCTGCTCACACAGGGCGACCGCGCGGGGGCACTCAAGGCAGCGGCGGCGTCCCTGGAGCAGCGAGGCGGAACGCTGGATGCGCTGGCCTTCGCGGTCGTGGGAGCCGAGGTATTGCCCGAGGCAGCGGGCGAGCAACGCGCGCGCTGGGAGGCAAGGCTCTTCGCGATGCACGACCTGTTGAGCGCACGACATGCGCGAGGACTGGCGCGCGTGCGGTGGGGTTTGTATGCGGGCGCGCTGGAGGATGCGGACGCGGTGCTCGCCGCCGTTCCCGACCTCGCCGTCACCCACCATCTGCGGGCCGTGGCACTCACGGGCCTGGGCCGATACGCCGACGCGCTGCGAGCCTATGCGCGGGCGCTGCAGGCCCTGCCGGGCTTCAACTTAGCGACCGCACCCCTGGAGAAAGCCGTGGCGGCGGGACTCGCGGCGGCCCCCAAGGCGCCAGCCATGCTGAACGTGGCCGCCGAGCATCACCTCCGCGCGGGACGCCTGGAGCTGGCACGCGAGCTGGCGACACGCGCGAGTACCCTCGCCCCGAATAACGAGGGCCTCGCGTGGCTCGCCAAGGAGCTGGCCGAGGCGCGCTCCTCCGAAGTCCCCATC
>NZ_VIFM01000030.1 GCF_006636215.1 Myxococcus llanfairpwllgwyngyllgogerychwyrndrobwllllantysiliogogogochensis
GGGTGGAGGCCTTCTCCTGGGGCCGGGTGGACGTGGACGGGCGGGTGGAGGCGCAGCTCTTCCACCGCAACCTCACGGTGGGCGTCGGCGGACTGGCGACGGCCATGGGCCAGCCAGGGGCTCGCTACGTCGTCTCGGGAGAGGCCCGGTGGCGCTTCCTGGGGGGCAACCTCTACGCGCTAGGGCAGGGCGGCACGCTGCTGTTTCCCACGCCGGAAGGGACGCTGCGGCCGGGAGCCTTCGCGGCCGTGGGGCTGGGGGTGGACAATGCGCGCTGAGCGACTGCCGCGTGGCGCGGCGGGCCTGATACTGGCCCTCCTGACGTCGGGGTGTGCCTCGCTGCCCTCAAGAGCGGGCCCTGGGGCCATCCTGGCTGCCGTCTCGGGCGCGACGCCCCTGGCAACCTTGGGGCGCAGTGCCGTCGCGAATTTCCCCGAGGACGAGGCGCTCGAGGACTTCGACGCGGAGTCCGCGGACGGACCGCTTCTGCACCGCCGCCGGGCCACGCCGTCTCCCCCGAATCCCGGCGGAGGAGAAACGGCGCCCCTGCGTGTGGTGGGGGCCCTACCAAGTGTGTGCGGGGACGTCCCCACGGGTTGGCCGCACCTGGACTCGGACGACGAAGTGCTGGCGCCTTTCCTCGGGTGCACCACACCAGCGGCCTTCCTGGCCTTGCAGCGCCAGGCGGACATTCCCCGGCTGGTGGAGGCCCTCTCAAACTGGAACGCCGTCAGGCTGGGCGCCTTGGGCCCCCTGGAGGCCGAGGCTGCCCGCGTCCTCCTCAAGAAGCGCGCGGCCTTCCTCTCCACTGCCGTCGAGAAGCACGGCCTGGCCAAGGCGGAAGTCCTCGCCCTCTTCGTCTTGCACACCTCCCACGACGACGAGGTGCGGCAGCTCTTGCGCCTGTTGGCCGAGGATAAGCTGCTGAAGCGCGCCCTGGGGGCCATGGAGGTGGTTCGCGAGGAGCTGAAGCAGCGGGGCATGGCCCTCACCGACTTCCCGGAGAGGGACTTCCGCGGCGGTGACATCGCGCGCGGGCTGGGACAGGCCGTGGATGACGTCGCGGCCTCCATTCCTCTCGTTGGCGGAAGCCGGAGCATCGATGCGTCCGCGCTGCCCGCGCAGCTTCCACCGCCCTACCAGGAAGCGTACCGGGAGGTAGAGAACGCCCAACTCCTGGGGGCTTTCGCACCGGGCAACGTGGCCCTGGCTTCCTTCGACCACCTCACCTTCGGTGTGCCGCTAGGCTTCTACCACCTGGCGGCGGGGACGGCGCAGGGCGGGGCCTCCCTTGCCAAGGGGGAGTACGAGGACGCCACGCGGCAACTGGCGCCCGCGGCCCTCATGGTGGGCTTGTACGCGGGAGGGAAGGGGGCGCGCGCGCTTCGTGAAGCTGGCGTCTCCCGGCTGGAGCGCGCTCGCCTGCAGGCGGTGGTGTCCCGCGTGGAGTCGCTGAAGGCGGTGCTGGAGAGGTTGGAGGCGCGAATAGGAGAGAGCGCCGTGGGGGAACTGGCCCGCTACTTTCAGCAGAGCCGGGAGGGTGCACTGCTGGCTGCGGAATGGGGGGACGCCGCAGCCCTTGCCCTGTACGAGTCGCGGGGCAACGTGCCGAAGGCGCGGCAGGCGATGCTGTCCGTCGCCAACTCCGACCGAGCCGGGCCTGCTTCAAAGCAGGCCCGTGATACTCAAGGTAGAGTATCGGCCGACGAGGTGCTCGGCCGCGAGACTGCGACGTCCCTGCCGGCCCGAGCAGATGTAGGAGCCAAGGTAAATGCCAAGGACATCAAGGGCGCCCGGCCGTATGGACCAGATGGTCGTCCCGGGCATCCTGACGCTCATGGTGTTAGTCGGCAAGATCAAGCGAATATCATTAACGACCCGAAGTCGACGCTCTACCGCGGGACCAACGCCAATAATCGCCCTGTTGACCACTATCATCGCGACGGGACGACGGTTGTTACCGAGCAGGGAGAGCCGACGCGCGTCATCACCGCGTTTGGTACTCTCGCAACGAAGGATGGTAAAGGCCGTCCAATCACACGCGGGACGGGAAAGCCGGCCAATCCGCTCCCCAATGGTGGTCCCTTTGAGAAACTGCGTTGAGTCGTTCCTGATTGTAAGGGAGTTTGAACGATGAAGGATGTGGACCTCTGGTCGGAACATGTTGAATGGCTCAAGTCGCTATCGCTATTCCTGGGTTGCCCGCTGCGGATTGTTCAAGGGAGCGAAACCATTGAGGTTGACGCAGCCTCCGCAACACTGGAGGGAATGGTTGGGACGCCACATCCGGGACTCACTATTGAGCTTGTTGTGAAACTACTGGTGACCCGAAAGGACGACTGTGGCGTGGCCGTTTGGGCGCTCGTGTTTTTCTTCATTGATAAACGACGTGTCGCAGAACAGGGCAAATGTTGCTTGGCAGTTGAATGGCGCGAAGGTCAATGGAGTCGACGTGGCTGGGAGTCGGACGCGGATGGCGAGTGGGCAGGTCTTGAGACGCTTGAGTGACGAATGGGGTCTGGGCGGGGGGCGTTCGCTGTCGCGCTGCTCCCCGCTCTTGGCGGGACAGCCAGCCGTAGCGATCCACCCATGGGCAGTCTAGGAGCGACCGGCCGCCAGGGAATCACCCCTTGGAGGTATGGACCAAGAGGCTCGGCAGTGCATTCTAACGCGCCGCGTCCTTGGGTGGAATGTCATCTCGCCGCACTTGCCGAACGGCGCGTGTGACACCTGATGTGCGCTCATGCCAGCACAGGGCCAGCCTTCCTGAGCGCGCGCCCGGGACATGATTCCCCGGGCGCGTGCCAAGGACCTCCGCTGCCCCAACCGCACGCGGCTCAGCGCGTGGGAAGGTACGGGACGCGGGTCGGGCCCGTGGTGGCCACGTCGAGGCGGCCGTAGAGGCCGTGGGTCTCATCCGCCGGGCCCGCGGTGAAGAACAGCGTATTGCTGGGCTGATTCTGAAGGCCATTGCCGAAGCCGAGCGCCCACAGGCCGTCAATCATGACCGGCTTCCCATCGGCGCCCAGAAGCTGGGCATCGAAAGTCCCGGTCGCGGAATCAAAGGCGTTGATGGTGCCGTCGCCGAAGTTCCCCACCAGCAGCCGCCCCGCGAACCGCCCGAAGCTGGCGGGCGCCACGGCCATCCCCCACGGAGCGTTCAGGTTGCCTGCGGAAATCAGCCGTCGGATCAACCGCCCGTTCGGATCGAAGACGTTGACGTAGCCCAAGCCCGGGCCGTGCACGTCGTCCTTGCGTTCCGCATCCTGCTGCGCATAGCTCACGTAGAGATCGCCGTTAATGTTCTGGATGCCGAACGGCGCGAAGCCGGCAGGCAGGTTCGGGTCCGTGAAGTTCCCACTGAGCGTGGCGGGCGCGAACTTGTTGTCGAAGACATCCACCCGCCCGTTGTGGAAGTCGGTCGCGTAGAGGTAGGTGGCGGTGCCGTTGCTCGCCAGGGCGGCCCCTTTGTAGATCGAGCCCTTGCTGGAGTTGTCCACCGTGAGGATGGCGTTGGACGCGGCGGCGGTGGGAGACCAGGCGGCCACGACGCCCTGCTCCGTGACGAAGATGAAGCGAGCAGGGCCACTGGCGGTGCCCTGGGAGACCGCGAAGCCCTCGGAGCCATTGAACACGACGCCGGTGGGGCTCGCGGGAGCCATGGCTCCCGTGGGCACCGGGATGCTGACCACGAGCGGCTGCGCCGTCCCATCGCCGTCGTAGAGCGTTGAGTTCCCCGTCCCGTTGTCAGCCACCCAGGCGACGCCAAACGGATTGAAGGCAAGCCCCCAGCCATTGACCAGATTGGGATCCACATGCTCCGCGGTCGTTGCCCCATCGGAGACCAGGTTCCTCTGGAGATAGGAATTGGGAAGCTCGCCAGGCGCCTGGGCGATGGCCACTCCAGGCAACCCCACCACGGCAAGCGACAGCCCAGCCACATATCCGCCACACCGCAGCCCCAGTCCACGAATCGACGTTGTCCTCATGTCCCCCCCTCGGTTTCGCGTTTCTGTGACCTTCTCGTCTGGCTAAAGCCTGAGAAGCGTTGCCCTGTGCCGCAACAGGCCCTGCTGTGCTGGGAAATGACCGACAGTCCGCATTGCGCGATGCCCAACCCCTCGTCCGGCATCCCATGCCGGTCACCCGGCCAGGACCGCGCTCCGGACTAGGTCGCGGAAGTAGCGCGCGGCCGGGTCGGTGTGGGTGCGCTCATGCCAGCACAGGGCCAGCTTGACGATGTGCGCGGGGACCGCCGCGTTGACTCCGCGCACGCCCAGCCGCGCCCCCTGAGCGGCGACGAGTGACTCTGGCAACGTCGCGACGAGGTCGGTCGCGGCCACCATCGCCGCCGCCGTCAGGAAGGACGGCACCGTGATGGCGACCTCGCTGGGGATGCCCGCGCGTGCGTACGCTGTCCCGACGAGGTCCCGGAAGCCCTTGCCCGGAACCATCTCCACGCCCACGTGACGGAGCGCGCCGCGCGCACGCGGGGACAGCCGCTTCGTGAGCGCGGGGTGTCCCTCGCGGGCCACGAGGACGGTGCGCTCGTCCAGCAGCGGCTCGACGTGCAGGCCCGCGCCCCGCCCGGCGAGGCCGATGTGCAGGTCGACTTGCGACGACGTCAGGTCGCGAGCGCGACGAGCGAGGCGATGCCCACCACGGAGAGGCGCGCGTTCGGCAGCGCCTCGGCCATCCTGGCCGCGATACGTGGACCCCAGGTGACCTGACCCGCGTCGGCGACGGCGAGGGTGAACGTGCGTGTGCACCGGGCTGGCTCGAACGGGGCTTCATGAAGCCCTGACTCCAGCTCACGCAACCCTCGCGCGATGGCGGGGGCGAGCGCGACCGCATCCTCGGGCTGTCTTCCTTGCCCAGCAGGTCCCTCTCGGAGCCACACGGCGCGCGGGCAAGAGCAGAGAGGCGGAGCAGGGGGCCGTGCCGAGGACTCGGCCAAGAGCTTCTGAGAGTCGTCTCGGAGAGTCTGCGCCGCGCGACGAAGTCGAGAATACCGAGTAACGGCGAGCCACTTTTCGCTCTCTCGGTTAACAGGTGGCCCATTTTGGCATTCTGAAAGAGGGAAACGGAGCAACCCTGGAAGGTACGACATCGAAAGCCAGGGATTGTCAGAATCGGTGGTCCGAAGTGGTTAACAAAACTGTTAACCACTCTCGGCCTCTCTCTCCCCAAAACGGGTGAAAGAGCGGTCCAGAGAGCCCAATCGGCGGCGGAGAAGAGGGGGCATCTCGCTCTGCGGGGTAGAGAGCCGAGAGCGCCCTCTTCAGCACCGCGAGCCAAAATCCCTTGGGATTCAGCGGCTTAAGCACGAAGGCCCCGCGATGTCATCGCGAGGCCCTTGTTAAACAAAAAGGGCCCTACCAGTTGGTAGGGCCCTTCAAGTAGCTCCCCAGGAGGGACTCGAACCCTCAACTTCGCGGTTAACAGCCGCGCGCTCTGCCATTGAGCTACCGGGGAATGTGCTGCGTGAAGAGAGAACCGGAGGCAGGAATTGCACCTGCACCTGCGGAGTCAGAATCCGCCATCCTCGCTCATTAGACGACTCCGGTATGAAAGTGACACATGTGAAGCGGGCGACGGGATTCGAACCCGTGTCGACGGTATGGGAAACCGCCATCCTGCCGCTGGACGACACCCGCGTTGCTACCGCTGCTTCGAGTACCTCCGGAGGGATTCGAACCCTCGCCGTCCGCTTAAGAGGCGGATGCTCTTCCAATGAGCTACGGAGGCATATTGCCGCCACCCCCATGCGAGCAGGTGGCGTGCATTCACCACGACGATTCAGTTGTCTGGGAGCTGGAAATGTCAGGTTGACCGGAGGGATTCGAACCCTCTTCCCCGGGGTCACGTCCCGGTGGCTCACCATTCGCCTTCGGCCAACATGGAGTCGGGGTACCCGGAGTCGAACCGGGATCACCCGCTTATCAAGCGAGTGCTCTGCCTTTGAGCTATACCCCTGAAAGATGTCTGGGTTTGGGTGAGGCGGACCCTGCTCGTATGGAGCATGGGGACGCTGGGAGTTGAACCCAGCAGGCCCTGTCGGGCTCGGGCTCTACAGGCCCGCGCGTCTGCCGTAACGCTCTACGTCCCCTGGAGGAGCGGAGGCCCGAAAGCCGAAAGGCCGGGTCCCCTGGATGGGAGCCCGGCCTCTGCGTGGCTTGGCGCGTCGATGACGAAGCGCGAGCGTCAGCAGGGTACGGGCGGATGGCCGTGAAGGTGGCCGAATCCCACGTTGCGAATCGAGCCGGTGCGCGAGAAGGAGCAGGAGGCGGCGTCGAACTGGGGCCAGAGGTTGTTTCGATAGCTGTGCTTCGCCTTGCTCGACTGCATCGTCACCGTCTTCATGGTCACCGCTCCTTTCTGGCGGAATCTACGGCGGTTGATTTTCATCCCTGACAAGCGCCGCGATTGTTTTTTGTCGCGGCGCCGATTCCCACGAGCGTCTGGAAGAAGCGCTCGGAGTCCAGGGCCACCGAGATGAACGTATGGGTACCCTGCGCAAGCTCGGCTCCCCACTCTCCGCGCTGGCGCACCATCTCCACTTCCGCCCAGGTGATGATTTCGGGGTCGATGGCCGCGCATGCGGCGATGGGGTCGTGCAGGAGTTTGCCTTCGGGGCGCTGCGCCAGGTAGCGCTCCATGGCCTCGAAGATGAGCCCGAGCCCCGGTGTCGTCGAGGCATAAGGCCGCATGCGCTCGTGAAAGGGGCCGTCGTAGGCCAGGCCATGGGTGACGTTCTTGGACACCAGCTCGCGTCGGCCCATGCGGTCCGAGGACAGGGCCAGCAGTGCGCCCTTGGGGTCTCCGTTGAAGTTGAAGGTCGGACAGGTTCGCCGGCCCTCGAATTTGGGCAGCCGGTGCTCGGGTGGAACCACGTTGTCGCCCGCGAAGCCGCCCTGCGCCACCCACCGGTGCAGCTTGATGTCCGGGTGAAGCTCCAGCAGCAGTCGCAGATTCTGGAGCGGCGCACCGGTGAGCAGTGTTGCCTCGGGGAACCGCCCGAGCACGAGCGCCAGCACCTCGTGCGCCAGGGCATCCGGAGCAGAGGGAGGCAGTGGCCCCAGCCATTGGGTGTGGAAGGCCGAAAGGCTCTCCTTCTCCGCCGCCGGATTGCGCGCGCCCACGGGCACGTCACTCCTGCCGGCACGCGCGAGCAGGTGTCGCACCATTCCCACCTGCGCCAGCGTGCCGGGTGTCACGGTCACCGCGCGCAGCGCGACGGCGGGATGTGTGGCCAACAGGCAGAGCGTGAGCGCGTCGTCCGGATCGCTCGTTTCCATGTCGAAGAGAATGTCCTGGGCCATTGGCGTCCCTGAGTAGAGAGAGGCGGGGTGTCCCCGTCAAATTGGGGTCAGTGGTGGGTGGTGGGGACGACGGAGGAGAGATTCACCAACGCGTCCCGCTTCACCCCCTGCTTGATGAAGTCCTGCACGGAGCGGGCGAGCGTGGCGGCCAGCAATCCCAGGAGGGGCAGGTGCGCGCCCCCCTCGCAGGTGGCCTGGCCCGCAGTGTCCTCGGCGTCCGGGACGAAGCGCTCGTCCCAGCGGACCAGACCGAACGTCCCGTCAGCGCTCACCGCGCCGTGCACCAGGGGCTTGCCTGCTCCTCGGGCGAAGTCGCTGAGGAGCCGACGACTGTCCTGGTTGTCGAAGCAGTCCACCAGCAGGTCCGCACCACCACACAGCGCCGCCACGTTGTCGCGGGTGACGCGCACGCCGAAGGACTCCGTCTTCACGCCGTGCAGGTTGAGGAGTTGGAGCTTGAGGGCCTCGGCCTTGTTCTTTCCCACGGAGGGCTTCACGTGGGCCTGGGCGAGCAGGTTCTTGGACTCCACCCGGTCGAAGTCGACGAAGACCAGGGTGGCCTCCAGGTTGCGGCACAGGAGGGCCGCCTGGGAGCCGATGGCGCCCACGCCGCAGAAGAGGATGCGCATGGCGGCTCCTCAGCGGGCCCCGAAGGGCACCTTGGGGCGCAGGTAGATGCGCTCGTCGCCGCGCGCACCCCGGAACCGGTCCACGACGAAGTGCTGGAACGCGTCGTCGCGCAGGTGGGCCAGATGGAGGCCCGGCACTCCGCCCGCGCGAATCAGCTCCGCGGCGATGCGGCGCACGTCGGAGTCCGACACCGGCCGGTCCAGCTCCACCGGCACATCCGCGGACATGCCGTCATAGGTGATGTTCAGGGTCGCCATGGTCGTCTCGCGCCTCCTCGCGCGTGCCAGGGGCCGCGAAAAGGGCGGCCGGCCAGGCACCTCGCGGGACGGAGGCGCGCCAGGCGTCCTGACTCGGGACAGGCGCTGCGTGAAAAGACGAGGGCCGGGCTCCGTCGTGATGACGGAGTCCGGCCCTCGGGGGCCGCGAGGGGGAGGGGTCCTCGCGGCCGGACGCTTACTTCGAGGTTTCGCCGCTCACGGGTGCCGGCGTCGTCGCGGGCTCCGTGCTCACGGTGGGCAGCACCGGCACGGCGCCGATGAAGCCCGAGTAGGCCATGCGGTTGGGCGTGCACTCGCCGGGGCTACGCACCTTGTCGAGCGTGGCGTTGTCGAACAGCGCGCTGGCGACGGTATCGGGCGTGGCATTGGGGTTCAGCTCCAGCCAGAGCGCGGCCACCCCCGTCACGTGGGGTGCGGACATGGAGGTGCCGCTCATCTCTCGCGACTCCCTGTCGCCGTAGTGCCAGGCGGAGGTGATTTTGTTGCCGGGGGCGAAGACGTCCACGCAGTCGCCGTAGTTGGAGAAGGACGTACGCTTGTCGCTGGTGTCGGTGGCGGCGACGGTGATGGCCTCCGCCGTCCGTGCCGGGGAGTGCTTGCAGGCATCGCCAGACTCATTGCCCGCGGCGAGCACGTAGGTGACGCCCGAGGCGATGGAGCGGCGGACCGCTTCGTCGATGGCCGGATCCGAGTCTCCGCCCAGGCTCATGTTCGCCACGGCCGGGGCCTGGTGGTTCTTCGTCACCCAGTCAATGCCCGCGATGACCTGGGCCGTGGAGCCCGAGCCGTTGCACGCGAGTACCCGGACGGAGTGCACGGTGGCGTTCTTGGCGAGTCCATACGTGCTGCCCGCCGCCGTGCCCGCTACGTGGGTTCCGTGGCCATGACAATCATTGCCCTTCATGCTGTCGCCAATGGCGTCGAACCCGACAGACGCCCTGCCACCGAACTCACGGTGGGAGAACCGCACGCCCGTGTCGAGGATGTACACGTGCACCCCCAACCCCGTGGCGTTGTACATGTAGAGCTTGTCCAGCGGCAGCGTGCGCTGGTCCACGCGGTCGATGCCCCAGGTGGGGCTTGGCTGGCTCTCCCGGATGGACAGCACCCCGTTCTCCTGGACGTAGGCGACCGAGGGGTCCTCGGCGAGGGCGCGCGCCTGGTCCTCGCTCATCCGGCTGGCGAAGCCGCGCAGCGCGTGCTCGTACACCGCGAAAGCGGTGCCGCCGTACTTCTGCGTGAGGTTCAGAGTGGCCTGGGTGACGGCGAGCGCCTGCAGTCCCGGCTCGGGCGCCTTGAGCACCACCACGTACTCACCCGGCACGTTCTTGCGAACCGTGAGGAACTTCTCCGTCGGTGGCGCGAGGAGCGCGGCGGTGGCCGACGGGTCCTTGCATGCCGGCCGGCTGCTCGAGCAGGCGCCCAGCAGCGCCAGTCCACCCATGGCCAGGGTCAGCTTCGTCATCCGTCGATTCATGTCTCATCCCCCTGCAATGGGTTACGCGGAATGATACGGATGGACTTTAAATTCGGCTTAATCCTGATTTAGCCCTCTGGGATGAGACAGCGGTTCGTCATTGAACGTCCTGGGTGTTCGCCGACATGCGGGCGCATTGCCTACCAGGGACGAGCGTTGGCTCCCCACCAGAACAGCGCGGTCTCCAGCGGGTGTTTGTGTGGCTTTTCGAGCATGGGTCGGATGCCCATTTCTCGCGCGGTATTGAGCAGGTCCTGGTGCCAGGCGCGGTGTTCCGGGGAGAGGCGGGTGGCGGCGATGGCCAGGGCGCTGGCGCCCACGGAGTAGCCGCCGTGCAGGAGCGGGCCGCTCGCGGCGTCCTCGCGGCCCTTCACGCCCCGGGGCCATTCCCGGCAGGCGGCGAAGGGGAGCAGGTTTCCTCCGGGACGGTCGCAGTAGCCCTTCACCAGGGTAGTGGTGAAGGTGGACGCGGCGGGGTGTGAGCCCATGGCAAGGAAGGCGCCCGTCCACGCCAGCGTGGTGCCGCGCGGCGTGGACTCGACGAGCTTCCCCTTGGCGTTCACCCGGGTGGGAAACCCCGAGGGCAGGGAGGCGAGCTCCACCAGTCGGGCCGTGAGGCGCTCGCCCATGGCGAGAGACGCGGCATTGCCGCGCAGTCGCCCATGCAGCAACAGGCCCGCGGCGGCGGGGGCGCTGTCACATGGCCAGATGGACTTGCCGAACGAGGGCAGCAGGAGCTGCCGCGAGAGTGCCTCCACGAGCTTTTCGGCCAGGGCGTCGAAGAGTGCCGTCGATGCCGGGTCGGCCAGCCCCGCGCGCTCGATTCCCGCGAGCATCAACAGCACATAACCTCGGTAGAGCACGCTGTGGGGCAGGAGGTGTTCCTCCACGCGTGCGCTGCCGTCGGAAAGGAAGGGCCCACGTCCTTTCGTCAGGGCATCGTCGAGCAGGGCCTTCACGCGTCGAGGTGTCTCTGGCAGGGGGGCGCCATCCAGTGACAGTTGGACGAGGATGAAGGACAGGTGCGCGGCACACAGGAGCTGGGCCTCGGAGAAGCGGCGGTTCGCATCGCCCAGCAGCTTGGGCTCGCAGCCGAGCCCGAGGATTCGCTGCTCGAGGACTTCGAGTGCCTGGACCGAGGGGACGTCCAGGTCAGTCGAGGAAGGCGTCGTCGTGGCCGGCGGCGCGGCGGCGGAGTTGATGGTGCCGGTGCTCCACATCAGCAGGACCAGCAGTGGAGGCAGGGTACGGAGGAGGGCGCGAGGCATGGGCCGGAAGGACATCACGCCCTCCATGCCCGGGCCCCCGCGTGACGCTCAGTGGTCGCCAGCCAGGCGGGAGTGGTCGCTCCCGCCCAGTGGATGGAGCGTGCTCACGGTGTGTCGCGTTGGACCTTGAGGTCCTTGAAGCGTCCCTCTCGCTCCAGTCGCCAGAGGTCCTCGTCAGTGACGAAGGGCTGGCCAAGCAGCTCCCGTGCCCGCTTCACCTTCGCCAGCAGCAGCGGGTCCGTCACCGGGGTGCTGTTCTCCCGGGTGGGGCGGGGAGGGGGACGCATCACGGAGAAGGTTCCGCGCGCGGGGTGCCCGTCCGCGGTGGTGCCCTCCAGCAGGTAGGTGACTTGCGTCACGCCCGACTCGGACCGTGTGTCCAGGGAGGCAGGGATGTCCACGCCCCGGCCTTCAGGGAGGGTGTCCACACCCAGGTTCACCTCCTCGGTGTCCTCGGGCAGGGGCGGGGCATCGGGCTCCGGTGTGCGCGCTCGCAGTGCGGTGACGCGCTCCAGTCGCACGGGTCCCTTCCATCGGTGGGACAGGCGGAAGCTCTGTCGGACCACGCCGTCCGCATCCTCCACGGGGAATCGTGGGGTCCCCACCGCCAGGATTGTGACGACGCCCTTCTTGTCGAAGTTCTCGAAGGTGCTGTCGAGGAGCTGAAGCGACGAGCGGCCCGTCACCTTCTTGCCCGTGGCATCGAACACGTCCACCCGGACGAGGTGCTGGACGTACATGGAGCGGGGACGCGTGACGTCGGGGCTCAACGTCTGGGTCACCATGGGCGTGCTCGTCGTCACCGTGTGTTGGTCGTCGAAGGTCCAGACGAACCGCACGGGCGTGAAAGGAGCCCGTGCGGCCTTGTCCCTTCGCGGTGGTTCGAGGATGCGCGCGAGGAACTCGAAGTCCTCCTCGGTGTTGGGGGCGCGCCGGGAGAAGACCTCGACCAGTCGCTCGGGCTCGCAGTCCTTCACGGTGTACCGGGGCACCTGCACGGTGGTGGCGACGTTGTCCTTGCCGAACACCGTCACCGTGGGCAGCTCGTACGTCCCATCTGGCTCGCGCCAGACACGCAGGGGAACGCGCATGCCAATGCCCGCGCCAATGGTGGTGTGGAGATAGGCGTCATTGCCGTCCGGCGAGTGCGCCCGGACGTTGATGAGGTTGTCCTCGCCGGAGCAGACCTCCTGCTTCTCCACCGTCACGCTGTCGATGATGGGTGCGGGCGCGGGTTTCGGTGCGGGGCGGACCACGGGTTCCACTTTCGTGGGCAGCACCGGAGCGGTGCTGGTGGGCGTGGGTGGAGGACGGTGGTCCGCCGCGGCGACAGGCGTGGCATCTGGCGGAGTGGGTGGCTCCAAGGAGAGCAACCCGCCGGCCACCAGCGCCGCGATTCCGAGACCGAGCATGAAAGTGAGTCGTCGGCGCCACCAGGGCGGTTCCGAGGGGTTCATCCGGGGGCTCCTGTCGATTCAGTGGGGAGGTGCGCTTACTGCCAGCAGCCGTAGACGTTGCCGCCGGAGTTCCACTGGAGCTGGTGGGAGTAGTCGGAGGCCCACAGCGTGGTGGAGACGGGGTGCACGCTCCAGCCGCCGATGCGGTCCGGGCTGATAGAGGTGGCGGTGGCGTTGGGGTCGTCGCGCACGCCCTTCCAGATGACGCTGCTGCTCGTGTCGCAGCGATTGGCGGACATGCAGTTGGCCACCTGGTTGCCGGCGTTGGTGCACACGTTCCAGAAGACGGGGCAGATGACGGTCAGCGCGGCGTTCTCGAACCAGCCGAGCGACTCCTTGCACTGGCCATGCACGCCCCAGTGGATGGTATTGGACGCGTTGGCGATGACCTCGTGCGGATAGGTGTGCGTGGTGACGAGGCCCCTGCCCGCGTAGTTGTGGGCGTAGGCGAGAAAACTCGAGCACATCATTCCGTTGTTGGCCGCGCCGCCGGGAATCTGGTGCGCCGACTCCACGTCCCTGTACTGGAACAACGAATACGGTACGCGCGCCCCGTTCCACAGGGGCCGGTCGATGAGCTGGCTGCCGTCGACGCGGGACACATCGCTGGCATACGGGTGGTTGAACCAGAGACTGTCCGCGATGCGCGCCGCGCCCGTTGCGTCTCCCAGTTGCCACGCGGTCCAGTCGGGGCCATGGCCATTCGCGTCGTACAGGTAGTGGTAGATGCCGCCCTGGTTGATCTGCTCCAGCCCTGGGTAGCCGTCCCGGAGCTGGTTGATGTTGAGCGGTGTTCCGCAGACGGTGGGCCACGAGTTCTGGTCGGGGTCCCTCATCGTGGCGTGAGTCACGCCTCCCGTGGCGCCATGCGAGAGCATGGAGTGCGTGCGGAACTCGCCAATGGCATCAATCACATTGCGGATGGGACCTTCATCACTGCGACTGAACACCACCGCTCCGTTGGGGGCGTTCCAGCCCGCCGCGGTGTAGCCGCACTCAGACGCGGCGGCGGGGAAGGTGGTTCCCAGTGCGGATACGGCCAGACAGCCTGCGAGGACTCGACGCATCAGATACTCCCGGACATGCGACGCTCCCGTGGGCCGGCCCCTCTGGCGACCCAGGCGTGACTCGGGGAGAGGTCCATGGGAGCGGGCTTCACCGATGCCTGGGAGGGAGCAGGGTACGCACGGTGTCTCGGCATTCCAGGCCGGACCCGGAGGGCAGTGTGACAGGGGACACGTGGTCAGCCCGCCGGGGCCGTGTGGACGTTGGATGGTTCACGCAGGAGGCGCTCGCGAGTGCCGTGGCGGGTTGCCGGAGCGGTGCGGGTTCGCAGACTTGGGGCACACGAGGAGGCGGACCCCGCATGGAGCTTCAGCCGGAGATGCATCGTTGGGATGTCACGCCGACGGAGGCGGTGGCGCTTCAGCGGCAGCTCAAGGAGCGCGTGGTGCTCCATCCGCCCGCTGGACTGCGGGTGGAGCGCATCGCGGGCGCTGATGTGTCCACGGAGAAGGGGAATGACACGGGGTTCGGCGGCATCGTGGTGCTGGACGCGGCCACGCTCACTCCGGTGGCGCAGGCTGGCTCCGCGGTGACCCTCGGGTTTCCGTACGTGCCGGGCCTGTTGTCCTTCCGCGAGCTGCCCGTGGTGGCGGTCGCCTGGGAGCGGCTCACGGTGAAGCCCGACGTGCTCATCTTCGACGGGCACGGCATCGCGCATCCGCGCAGGCTGGGCATCGCGAGCCATGGCGGGTTGCTGTTCGGGATTCCCTCCATCGGCTGTGGCAAGTCCCTGCTGGTGGGAACGCACGGCAAGCTGGGAGAGGCGCGAGGTGCCACGTCACCCATCACCCACAAGGGCGAGGTCGTGGGGATGGCGGTCCGCACGCGCAAGGCGGTGCAGCCTGTCTATGTGTCACCGGGTCACCTGATGGACCTGCCCACGGCGGTGGAGCTGGTGCTGCGGGCCAGCCCGAAGTACCGCGAGCCGGAGACCACGCGCCAGGCACATCGGCTGGTGAATGCGCTGAGGCGCGCGGACGGTGAGGCAGCGGAGCTGGAGTGAGGCGACTCCCATGGATTTGACCGCCGGCCCGTCCCCCTCTATGTCCGGAGTCCTCATGACGGGGTCGTGGTCCTGGCGCTGGACTGCCCGGGCGGACGTCACCCCGGCCGCCTTCACGGGAAGGAGTGCCAGGGCATTGGCACCGTACCCCTGAGGTGGTGAAGCGAGGGCGGGGGTCGCCATTGGGAGTGTCGATGCGGAGGCTGTCGTCACGGTGGAGTGAGCTGGAGTCCCATTACTCCGTGGTGGTCGTGGGGTCGGGCTATGGGGGTGCCATCACCGCCAGCCGGCTCGCACGCGCAGGTCGCCAGGTGTGTGTGCTGGAGCGTGGGCGCGAGCTGCAGCCGGGCGACTACCCGCGCACGGAGGCGGACTTCGCCAAGGAGTTCCAGATCCACCTCGAGGCGGAGAGCGGCGTCGACCTGGGTCGCTCCACGGCCCTGTTCGAGCTGCACCGGGGTGGGGACGTGGCTGTCGTGACGGGCTGTGGCCTGGGCGGCACATCGCTCATCAACGCCGGAGTCACGCTGCGGCCAGACCCTCGCGTGTTCCAGGATGCGCGCTGGCCCGAGGCGCTGCGCGCGGATGTGCCCGGCCTCATTGAGGACGGATTCACATGGGCCGAGCGCATGTTGCGTCCCACTCCCTATCCCGAGTCGTCGCCGCCCCTGGCCTCGCTGGAGGCCATGGAGCGGGCCGCTCGTCACCTGGGGGGCACCTTCCGGCGTCCACCGCTGGCGGTCTCCTTCGAGGGCGGAGTGAATGAAGCGGGCGTGCGACAGGGCGCCTGCACGCTGTGCGGGGATTGCCTCACCGGGTGCAACCAGGGCTCGAAGAACTCCGTGCTGATGAACTACCTGCCGGATGCGCACCGCCACGGCGCGAAGCTCTTCACCGAGGTAGGGGTGCGCTACCTGGCGCGCGACGGCGGACGCTGGCGCATCTACTACCGGCCGATGAACAGCGGCCGTGAGCGCTTCGAGGCGCCGGACCCGTGGGTGACAGCGGACATGGTCGTGCTCGCGGCGGGGACCATGGGCACAGCGGAAATCCTGCTGCGCTCCCGAGCGCTGGGCCTGCCGTTGTCGGGGATGCTGGGCCAACGCTTCAGCGCCAATGGCGATGTGATGGCCTTTGGCTACAACACGGACGTCCCCATCAATGGCGTGGGCCACGGGACGCATCCGGCGGAAGGTCGCGAGCCCGTGGGGCCGACCATCAGCGGCATCATCGACGCGCGTGCGACGTCCCGACAGGAGGACGGCATGGTCATCGAGAATGGTGCCATGCCGGGGGCGTTCGGAAGGCCGATGCTGGGGCTGCTCGCCGCCGCGGCCGCGGTGGGCGGGGAAGACACGGACGAGGGGCTGAAGGACAAGCTGGAGGAGCTTGCTCGCGTGGCGGAGAGCGCAGTGCGCGGGCCGTACCATGGGGCCATGCGCCACACGCAGACCTTCCTCGTCATGTCTCACGACGCGGGTGTCGGTGAGCTGCGGCTGGAGGGCGACCGGGTTCGGGTGAACTGGCCGGACGTGGGCACGCAGCCGGAGCTTGCGCGGGTGGACAGTCGATTGCGCGAAGCCACGGCGGCCCTGGGCGGGACGTTCGTGCGCAACCCGCTGTGGAATCGACTCACCGGACATGAGGTCCTCTGCACGCATCCGCTCGGTGGCTGTGTCATGGCCGAGGACGCCAGCGCGGGTGTCGTGGACCATGAGGGGCGTGTCTTCTCCCGCGAGGAAGGCACCGAGGTTCACGACGGGCTCTATGTCAGTGACGGCTCGGTGATTCCAAGGCCGCTGGGGACCAACCCCCTCTTCACCCTCTCCGCCGTGGCTGAGCGTTGCGCCGCGCTGATGGCGAAGCGGCACGGGTGGACCATCGACTACACGCCCGCGACGGAGGAGCCGGACGTGGGAGCGCGAGTGCCAGTGGGCGTGCGCTTCACCGAGACGATGTACGGCTCCATCTCGGGCGCGGTGGAGGAGAACTCGCTCGTCGCGGGAGACCCGAAGCGCATCGATGCGACCCACCTGCGTTTCATCGTGACGGTGGAGACGCCGGACCTGGAGCGGACGCTGGAGGACCCGTTGCATCCCCTGGGACTCTCCGGCGTGGTGGAGGCCTTGTCATTGTCTCCTCGGCCCCTGACGGTGGAGCGAGGCGAGCTGCATCTGATGACGCGGGAGGCGGCGCGACCGGGCGGGCGGCGGATGCACTACCAGCTCCCCTTGGTGGCCGAGTCGGGCGAGCGCTTCTTCCTCGACGGCTACAAAGACGTCCACGACGACGCGGGCTTCGACCTCTGGGTGGACACGACGCGGCTGCTCGTGTCGGTACACCGGGGGAATGACGCCTCGGGGCCCTGCATCGCCCGGGGGCTCTTGCGGTTGAACGCGAAGGACTTCGCCGTGCAGCTCTCCACGCTGCGTGTGCCGAGTGCCCGAGACACCTCGCGTCGGCTGTCGACGCTGCTGCGCTTCGGGCGGTTCTTCTTCGGCGCGCTCTACGACACCTACGTGCGTAAAGCCGCGTAGCGGGCGGGGAGGCGGCGGCCCGCCTTCCATGCAGGTCGAGTGATGCTCCTCCGGTGGGCCGTGGGCAACCTGATGCCCACGAAGGCACATCGGGAGGACAGGTCATGGCGGACAAGCGGGAGCAAGAGGGCCGGCGGGCTTCACGAGAAGGCGCGCCCGGCGAGCTACCCATCGAGGCCCGTCGTGCCCGGCGAAGCGCCGCGCACGCGAGCCAGACCTACCGGGCCTTCATCAAGCACCTGTGCGAGCGCGGTGGCATGTCGCCCGCGGTGGCGGAGCAGGCCGCGGTGTCCGTGCTCTGCGCGGTGGAGCAGCGCATCAACAGCGAAGAGACAGAGGACCTGGAGGCGCAACTCCCCAGCAAGCTGGCGGAGCTGTTGCACCGGTGCGAGCGCCACGAGGACGAGTTGCCGGGGGGCTTCGGGCGCGAGGAGTTGCTCAAGCGCGTAGGGGAGGACCTGGCGCTCAACCCGGACGCGGTGGTGCCCGTGGTGCGCGCGGTCCTCAACGCCGTGAGAGATCAGATCAGCGAAGGGGAAGCCGAGGACGTCATGGACCAGCTCCCCGAGGACCTCAAGGAGCTGTGGCGCCGCCCGAGCTGAGCGGGCTTCACGCGCGTGCCATGGGCGCGTGAGTCATGCCCGAGACTTCCCGCAGGGGCTCGGCCCACCAGGGCTCGTCGGAGACCCAGACATCGCGGCCCTCGACGCGGGCGACCATGCCGCCGGGGGCCACGACGGAGAAGCGCGGTGCGCGCCCGAGCGCCTCCGTCAGCGCGGTCATCGTCGTCTCATCCTCGGAGGAGAAGCCGAGGGGCCCCTCGGGATGACTGTGCGCCACCTCCACCAGTTCGTGACGCCAGTACCAGATGGCCTCCCACCGCGTGCGCGAGTCCGGCAGCAGGACGGGACTGTCGGAGGTCTCGCACCACAGCACCTCCTCGTCCTGGCCGATGAGCAGACAGACCTCTTGCGTCGACATGATTCTCCTCCTCTCCGCACGTCACGCGTGCCGGGTGATGACCAGGACATCCGTGTCGATGGCCTCGCGGATGACCGAGGGAAGGCTCTCCAGCGTCACCTCGCTGTCCGCTCCCGCCAGACACACGCCCGCGTCGACCACCTGAAGCGTGTTCGCGTCGACGACGGAGATGAAGCGCTCCCCCATGAAGGCAAACGTCACTTCCAGTTGATGTCCCCCCATCCGTCGATGGTTCAGCAACCGCGCCCCCGCGCCCTGGAGCGCGACCTCCGCGCGCGAGTGGTCGCCCACCGGCGCGCCTCGCCCGTGTCGAGCCCCCGTGAACTCGACCTGCCGCCGAGCCCGCTCCGCCAACTCCACGGCCCGCGCCCGCGCTGCCTCCACTGTCTGCGCCGCCTGTGCTTGCACGCTCGCCGTGAGCAGACGTGCCGCGAGCGCGCGCCGATGAGCCTCTCGCTCCGCGACGAGGGCCCGCAGACAGGACTCCGCCTCGACCCGGCCCTGCTCGGCCACCCGCAGTACCCGGCCGCGCGTCTCCGCTGGCGCGAAGCGGATGTCGAGCGTCCGCGACGCCGCCTCCAGCAGCGCATAGCCATAGGCCGCCCGCAGCGGCGCGCTCACGCCCTTCACGGTGGAGAGCGGCTGGCCCTCCTCCAGGGCTCGACGTGCCTGGTCCTCCGCCTCGCCCTCGAAGTCCACGCCGTCGAACAGCAGTGAACCGTCATGCCAGCGCCGGGCACTCACGGGCGCGAGCACGGCGGGCTCCTCCTCCGGCATCAACTCCAGGGGCTCGGCCACCGCGCCCTCGCGGACCAGCCGAGCGCCCCACATGTGACCGCGCACGCGCGGCAGCCTGTCCAGACCTTCTGGGCTGGCAGGCTCACGCGCCGTGGCCTCCCGCCCCTTCACCTCGAAGCGCCACCACCCCGGCGCCACGGGGGAGGTGACACGGAGGCGGCGCGAAGCGGTGTCCACGGTGCCGCCGCCCAGATACGGCAGCACCGCCGACTCCACCTTTCCGAGAAACTTCCGGTAGTCCACGCCGCCTCCTTGTCACCACGACTTCGGGTTCACGCCACCTTCAACAGCGGCGTGCGCATCACCCGCTCCACCCAGCCGGACTGGCTGGCACCAGGCTGCGTCGGCGCATCCAGCAGCGCCTTGAGCACCCGGGGGACCTGGTAGGGGTCCGCGAACTGGTCCACGTTCACCTCGCTGAAGGGCACCTTCATGAAGCTCGCGCACGTGCGAACCGTGTTGCCACGGCCCCCCGCCACGCTCACCAGCAACGCCAGCGCCGCCACCGTGTAGCCGCAGTCCCGGAACGCCCGGGCGAACTGGTCTCCCGCCTCGCCCGCCTCGTCGCCCACGACGATGACCACCAGCTTCGCCCCCTCCGGCACCTTCACGCCGTCGCGGTGCAGGGCATGCACCCCGGCCGCGTGAGTCGTGCCGCCCGACGCCTTGAGCCGCTCGAGCATGTGCTGCACCGCCGTGCGGTTGGATGCCTTCGGCTTGAGGACGGTGCCCATCGTGTCGAACGCCGCGATGTGCAGCTTCTCCATCGGGAAGCCCGCGAGGATGCGCGCCAGCGCCTCCTTCGAGTTCTCGATGGCGCCCTCCATGGAGCCCGACTTGTCGATGAGGAACATCACCCTCACGTCGGTCTCCGCCGTCGCCTCCGCCACCGCCTGTCGTGCCGCGTTGTCGCTCGCCTCCTCCAGCTTCTGGCGCAGCACCTCGCTGCGCACGTTCTTCGCGATGTTCAGCGCGCGCTGGTCCGTCGCCGTCTGGACGGCCTGCTCCCAGCGCCCTCGCACGGAGGGCTCCGCCAATAGCCCCAGCTCCTCGAGCGTCGGCGTCATCAGCCGCAAGTCCCTGTCCGACAACGAGGGCAGCAGCGCCGCCATGATGGCCGGAGTCATGCCCAGGTCCTTCGGCAGCCGGCCCACCACCTCCTTGTAGGAGAGGCGCTCCAGCTCGATCCACTCGCAGATCTCCGCCTCCGACAACCCGTCGAAGCGCTGGCTCTTCACGAGCGTCAGCCCGTTCAGGCCCACCGTGCGGTGCCCGCCCTCGGACTGCTTCTGCTTCCAGCCGAGCACCTCGAAGAAGCCCTGCGCGCGCGGCTTGTACCCCGCCTTGCGCGCCAGCTTCTTCAGCGTCTCCTTGTAGCCCGCCTTCACCAGGCCCTGGAGCATGGGCAGGTTGGCCTCACGCGCCGCCAGCCACCGGGACGCCACGCGCTTCCAGCGGCCCATGGGCGCCTTGCGGGACGCGGGGTCTCCGAAGCCCGCCTCGCGGTTGAGGCGCGCGATGTCCGGCAGCTCGAGCAGCTCCGCCACCCGCAGCACCGCCTTGGGCGTGAGCATGCGCGTGGACTTGCGCTCGTAGTGCAGCACCATGGCCTCGCCAATGGCGCGCCAGTCGTCGTCGTGGAACGCCACCTTCCCGTCCTCGCCGACCACGGGCTGACCCGCGTGCTCCTGCACCAGCATGAGCGCGCACGTGGCCACCTTCAGGTCACGCCAGTCCGTCTGCGTCAGCGCGTACGACGCGAAGTGCGCCATCAGCTCCGAGTTGAGTCGGTGGATGTCCAGGAGCTGCCGGTAGAGCCGCACCGCCGCGGGCACGAAGAGGCCCGGCTTCACGGGCTTGCCGAGCGTGCGCTGCGCCGGGGTGGCGTGCGCCGCGGCCACCCACGTGCCATTCACGTCCAGCCCCGGCCGGTTGTGCCACAGGTGCGCGGAGCCGCTGAGCACCAGGTCCAGCAGGCGCTCGGCGGGGCCACGCTGCGTCTCGGGCAGCAGCGGGGTGTTCTGGTTCGCGGTCGTCATGGGGTGCCACCTTTCGGGACGTGCGGCGGGTCAGGCGCGGGGCGGACCCCAGGCGCAAAAAGGGCGTGAGGGGAGTGCACCGCGCGTGGAACGCACGGGGGCCTTTCGTGCACCAGGCACGGCCACCCGCGCGAAGCTGGGATGAGAGGGAGAGAGGGTGCGCCCGAGTGACGAGGCCTGTGTTGCTGGATTGAGTGTCCAGTGTTCTGCCAGTTGAACTACGAGGCCTGACGGCCTCGGCGGGACTCGAACCCGCATCTCTCAGGCGTGTCTGACCCCGTCGGCCGGGCGCGAAGCTGTATGCGCAACCGCCACCGGGTGGCGGTCAGGCGCGGGTGCTCAGGAGTAGACGCACACGTCGCCGTGGATGGGGAACCGCGCGACGTCCTTGCCACCCTTGTAGCTTCTCCGGGCGGGCACCGAGACGAACTCCCACGTGGGCAACACCACCGCCGTCAGTGAGCGGCCATACACGCAGCCGGTGTCGATACCCACCGCGTGCTCGGTGACGAGCGGCTGGTCGAACACGGTGTGTCCGAAGATGACCCGCTCTGGCCCCGTCCAGTGATGGGTCCAGAACTTCCAGCCCGCCGGTGCCTTGGACGGCCAGCAACTCTTCTTGCCGGGCGGCTGGATGCACTGGGCGTGGAGCAGGTGGTAGGGGTCCTGCTTCTCGACGGGCAGGTGGGGCAGCATGCCGGCGTGCACGACGATGGCGTTGTGCTCGGGCAGCCGGAGGTAGTGGGGCAGCCCCGCCATCCAGTCGAAGTGCTCGGTGTCGAGCGCCTGGCGCGTCGCCAGGTGGTCTGGCAGCAGCCGGTCATCCTCGCGGTGGCGCTGCTGGAGGTGCTTCTCCTCATGGTTGCCGAGGATGGCCTCGTGCCGCATCGCCAGCTCCACGCACTCGCGGGGCCTGGGGCCCCGGTCCACCAGGTCCCCGGCGAAGATGACCCGGTCGCTGGACGTGGCCCCCACCTTGGCGAGCAGCTCCAGGGCCTCGTCGTGGCAGCCGTGGAGATCTCCGATGACGATGGTGCGGGGGGACATGACAGGGTTCCTTGAAAGAAGAGTGAGCGCCCGAGTCGAGAGGCCGGTGGGCTGAGTTTGGAGTTCAGTGCCGGACCGCCGGCGTCACCCACCGGGTGGCGGGTGCGTGGAGTCGAACCACTGCGTGTAGGGCCTCTCGGGCCGGGCGCTCGAAAGCGTTGCGGCCAGGGACGCGGCCTTTCCGGGTTCCTGACGAGGAAATTCCCGCTCCCCTCCCCGCATTCTCTTGGGGGATATTTGTCAGGAAACCGGCGCCCCGCGGGTCGGGCCTCCCTGGGTGCTCCGTCTGTCCGGTCGTCCGGGTGGCCGGGGTCCTCTGCTCCACTCGGAGGCTGCCTGCGGATGCCAACGTGGTACCTTGCCGCGCCACATCCCTGTAACCCCATCTCCCGGGGCGGTTCTCCGGGCACAGCCCTCAGGTCCTTCCGGTGTTCGAGCAGCTCACGGATGACGAATTGTTCGCGGAGGTGGTCCGCCGCCGCGCCACGGGCGAGCCCATTGGAGGCCCGCTCGGTACGTTGGTTCAGCGATGGAACCGGCCTGCCCGGTACGTCATCAGCAAGATTCAGGCGAGCTACGGCCGTGGGTCCCCAGCGGACTCGGACGAGCTCTTCCAGGACGCGGTCGGCAAGTTCCTCGACCGCGGGTTGGATCAGTTCCGTGGCATCTCCCAGCAGATGCCGGGCCGGAGCGCGTCTCCCAAGACGTTCTTCCTGCGCATCGTCAAGCACGTGGCCATCGACTTCTACCGGAGGCACCGCGAGGAGCTCGCGGCGCCTTCGTCGGACCCCGATGACGCCATGGAAGAGTCTCCGTCCGAGCGGTCTCGTGCCGTGGAGATGGGCAGGAGGACCGAGGAGCGGGCGGACGCCCAGGAGCTGTATTGGGCCGCGTTCGCACGACTCCAGCAGGAGCACCCCAAGGAAGCCTCGGCATGGGAGCTGTATCACCACGAGGACGTGGAGGATCACGAGGAATGCGCGCGTCGCTTGAACATCACCGTGGTCAATTCCTACAAGCGCGTCAGTCGCGCCCAGGCCTACTTGAAGCTCTACCTGCTGGATCTCCAGCGCGAGTCGCCACGAGGGGAGGAAGCGTGAGCCTCCTTCCCGGTCACACCCCGGGGTATTCAGGAGGAATGAAGTCATGAAGACCGATGCCATGTCTCGCTACGCCGCCCGTCGTTCTGTTCTCACCGCCGGGTCCACCTCACCAGGAGTCGTCCTCGAAGCCGCGGGGGACTTGTTGAGGAGGGCGACCCGGCTGGGGACAGAAGGTGTGGAGGCCGCCCTTCGCGGCCTCGGTCGACCGGGGGTGGAGACCTGGCTCCAAGCGCAGAAACCGCAGGC
This sequence comes from Myxococcus llanfairpwllgwyngyllgogerychwyrndrobwllllantysiliogogogochensis, assembly GCF_006636215.1. Classification (GTDB taxonomy): domain Bacteria; phylum Myxococcota; class Myxococcia; order Myxococcales; family Myxococcaceae; genus Myxococcus; species Myxococcus llanfairpwllgwyngyllgogerychwyrndrobwllllantysiliogogogochensis. Next base: position 23,252 of record NZ_VIFM01000030.1, read on the forward strand.
GCTCCAGCCCGTGCTGTTGAGGGCCGCGGAAGAAGCGATGGAAGTGGCGCTGGATGGAGGGGACGAGGCGGAAGTGTGGCGGGCCTCGGCGCTGGAGGGACTTGCCGCTCGGGACAGGGCCGCCTCCGCCGCATTTGCGCTGGCCGCCTGGGAGGCCCTCCACGGTTCCTTGGACGGTGAGGCCGCTCGAAATCGAGACCGCTATCTGGAGTCGCTCGGGAGCCTGGATTCGTCGCTTCGTCCCAGAGCGCGTTGGTTCATTCCCCTCAACCCGCAGCGTCGGCAGGAGTTCGAACTCCTCGACTCGGCGGAGCAGGACAAGGCCTGGTGGTTCGCTTCCCGGGCCGGCTGCGATGACCTGGTGGCCACCTGGACAGGCGCGCCCCAATCGCCCACTCCCCACATCCAGGGCTGTGCCGAGTGCCGCGCGGACATCGCGGATGCGGCGCCCGTGGATGCGCCCCCGCGTCGCCATCTCACGCAAGATGACCTCTGGCGCTTCGACATGGGGATGATGTCCTCGGACGAGCGCGAGCGGATGGATGCGCACACCGCGCGCTGTGGCGAGTGCGCCCAGGCGGTGCTGGCCTTGGGTGAGGGTGACGACGCGATTGAGGAAGCCCTGGAGATGGAGGAGGGGGACGGGACGATGGCCCGCTCCGCGCGCTCCTCTCGCGAGCCGGTGTCGCAGCGCCCCTCCGCGGCGCGCCACCCGGAGCACCGCGAGATTCTGGAAGAGCGCCGGGAGTTCCGCGTGGTGCTGGTTCGCGAGCGTCAGCGCGTCAAGCTGCTCGTGCAGCCCCTCGCGGGCCGGACGGTGACGGCGGCGGTGTTCCTCAGTCCCGGCCGTCCCTCGCTCAAGCCCACGTCCGGGCCGGAGGGTCTGGCCTTCGACCTGTCCACGGCGTCTTCCACCGGCGCGCGCTCCGCCCACCTCACGGTGCAGGCTGGCGGCGAGACGCTGGAGCGCGACTTCGCCTTCTGACTTCGCGGGACGGGGCCCTCGCGGTGAGCGCGGGGCCCCACTGTTCCCGGGTTGCTACTGATTCGGAGTGCCGGTGCGCTGCGTGTCGAGCGCCTCCCGGCTGAGCACGGGCGGCTGCGGGATGGGGAAGTTGCGAGCCGGCGTGGAGCGGCGGAAGCCGTTGGCCAGGAAGGCCGTGACGAGCTGGGCCGGCGGAGGCCGGGTGCCCAGCGCCGCGCCGCACACGTCGATCTGGTCCGTGATGCGCGGCCCTTCGTTGACCTGGTAGCGGTTGCAGGTGCTGTCCACCGCGGCATTCTTGTCCCGCTGCAGCTCGCGCGTCAGCCGGCCCCACTTCATGGTGAGGGTGTCCGGAGAGAGCATGATGCTGACGGGCTCTCCGCCCCACGTGCCGTCGATGAGCGTCTTCGAGGTGCCGGCCCGCACCTTCAGGTCGAGCTGACGCTGGCCGAAGGTGCCCGTCACCTCGATGCCGTGCTCGTAGATCTCCTCGGAAAGGATGCTCACCCAGACGCCATCCGTGCGCCGGGTGTACGGCTTGTCCGCCGCGACGCGGCCATGGTTGAACCAGACGTCGCCCACGCGGCCCAGGGGGACCTGGTCGTTCTTCGCCACGGGCGCGACTTCGTCCAGCCCGGCGGGGCCGGTGGAGGCGACCACCGGGCGCGCGGCGAGCAGATCCGTCACGGGCACCGTGTTGTCCACGATGTCGAAGCGCACGCCGTCCAGCCACGCCTGCCCCGTGCCGCTCATGATGAGGCCGGCCATGATGGTGGTGGCCTCCTTGGGGACGTCCAGCACCACCTCGTAGCGCTTGCAGCCACGGGTGCCGACCAGCGCGCGCGACTGCATGTTGTCGAAGGCGAGGGGCTGCTTCGGGTCAGGCCCCTCCACGCGCATCCACAGGCCGGCCCAGCCGTCCACGTCCTGCACGCGCGCGGCGGCGGAGAAGCGCAGTCGCTTGCCGCGGAAGTCCTGCGCGCCAAAGGCCTGCATGAAGGTGCCGTAGCCCGCCTCGTCGAGCGACAGCGAGCGCAGGTACGCGCTGCGAGCGCCCTCGCAGGGCGCGCTGTTGTCCACGCCGGCCTCGTAGCGCTTGGGTGCGCTCTCCGTGACGTACCAGCCGACTGGCAGCTTCGGGGCGCCGCCCGACGGCTGCGCCAGGGCCACCGGAGCGGCCAGGGCGAGCAGCAGGGCGACGAGTTTCTTCCGGAAGTCCATGGCGGGAGTCCTCACAGCGACACGGGCTGGCGCGCGCTCAGCGCGCCTTCGGGGAGGCCGGTGTGGGCCTCGTAGCGGGGGACCTCGGCGGTGCCCCCGGGATTCATGACCAGCAGGCCGCGCTCGGCGGCCTTGCGCGTGCAGAAGTCCTGCGTGGCCAGGTCCGGACAGGCGACGACGTTCGTCTTCGTCGGGGAGTCGCCGTCATCCAGGTCCACCGCCACCATGGGCGGCCGTGAATCCAGGCTGTCGGGCAGCGACGGATGGGGCGCCTTGTCGCCGGTCAGCAGCACCAGCGCGAGCGAGGCGGCGGCCGCCAGGGCCGCGATGGCCGCGCCCGTCACCGCGCGTCGCGCGTGCCACGCGGCGGGACGGATGACGCGCTCTTCCTGGGGGAAGGTGCTGGCCGCCTCGGTGAGCTGCTCGGACAGGAGGGCCTCTTCCTGCAGCAGCACGGCGCAAGGCTCACACTCCAACGTGTGGGCCTCCAACGCCGCCGCCTTCTCCGGGGCCAACGCGCCCAGGATGTATTGCTCCGCGGAGTCGCGGGTCAGGTGGGGCTTAAGCATGGGTCTCCTCCTCGAGCGCGGTCCGCAGCTTCTTTCGGACCTCGCACAGGATCTGCCGCACGCGCTGGACGGAGAGACCGACCTTCGCGGCGACTTCGGCATGGGGAAGCTCCTGGCCGTCACAGGCCAGGAGAAACACGCTCCGCGCGCTCGGCGACACCTGGGCGAGCGCGGCATGGGCGCGGGACAGCTGCTCTTCGGAAAGCAGGCGACGCTCGGCGGACACGGAGGGGTCCACCGGATGCTGGCGCTCGGGCAATTCCTCCACCGCCCCGGAGATGGACTCTCGCCGGACGCGGCGGGCATCGTCCGCGGCCAGGAAGGCCGCCTGGGTGAGGGCGAGGTTGGGCAGGCGCAGCTCCGTCAGCAGCCCTCGCTGCTGTTGTTGGATGAGCCGGGCCCACGTCTCCTGGGCCAGCTCGTGCGCCCGGTCCACCCGGACGCCTCGGGCCAGGAGCGATACCACGACGCGGCGGTGGTGGCGCGCAACCAGTGCGTCCCACGCGCCCCTGTCCCCGGCGAGGGCCTTGCGCGACAGGGACTCCTCGTCCGTCCCGCGCGACGCCTCCATCGGCTCCTCGGCTTCCCTCGGTAGTCGAACCGTCGTCATCCGCAGGCCCTGCACGGCTGCACTCATGCCGTCTTCCCGTCGCTCTGAAGCGTCTCCGGGACGTGGCCGCTCCCCGGTGCCCGGGTAACGTGTGTCCGAGGCGGACATATCGTCGGATGCCGGGAGGGTGTGCGGAGGGGTAGTCAAGGGTCAGTTGATGGCGGGGCTTTCCCCTGAGGACCAGGGGAGGTTGGAGAGGCGGACGACGCCCTGGCACCGCCCACACATCCGCCCCTGTTCGTCGTACACCCGGGCGGTGGCGAAGAGGAGGGTGAGGCCCTGGCTGTCGATTTCGGCCTCCACGCGAATGTGGTCGCCGGTGACGGGCCGCTCGAAGCTCATGGAGAGCTGCACGGTGGCGCAGCGGCGGCTGGGGTCCACCAGCGCGCCACAGGTACCGATGGCCAGGTCGAAGAGCGCGGCGAGGATGCCGCCGTTGACGGCGGCGGCGCTGCCCACGCCCCCTCGGTGCTCTGGCCGCAGCTCGGGTAGGGAGACGACGACCTTGCGGCCTTCGGGGAAGGACACGACGGCGCCGAAGTGACGCATCGTCAGGCTCTGGTTGAAGAGCTCTGCGTAGCGGTCCAGCGCGGCCTGGGTGGGCCGCGACGGAGGACCTGAGGGGGAGTCGGACATGGTGTTTCGCCCTTTATACCCGAGGGCGAAAAGCCAGGGGACCGGCCGGGCGTCCGGGGGTGGTGGAAGGCCGCCCACCGGACGGAGAAAGACGTTAGAAGCACAGGCCCCCTCTTGAGTCCCACCGTGAACGCCCACGAATCCGCCCTCCTCGAAGACCTGAACCCTCCCCAGCGCGAGGCCGTGCTCCACCAGACGGGCCCGCTCCTCGTCCTGTCGGGCGCCGGCAGTGGCAAGACGCGCGTCATCACCCGCCGGGTGGCGCACCTGGTGAAGGTTCAAGAGGTCTTCCCGTGGCGCATCCTCGCCGTCACCTTCACCAACAAGGCGGCGCGGGAGATGCGCGAGCGCCTGGTGCAGTTGCTGGGGCGTCAGGCGAACGACCTGGTGGTGAGCACGTTCCACTCGGCCGCGGCGATGATTCTGCGGCGCGAGGCGGAGCACGTGGGGCTCACCCGCTCGTTCGTCATCTACGACGATGGGGATCAGCTCAACGTCGTGAAGCGGGCCATGCGGGAGGCGGGGCTGGAGCAGTCCATGCAACCGCGCGAAATCCTGAGCCGCATCGACCAGGAGAAGAACGCGGCCCGGCTGCCCGAGGACATGGAGGTGGCGCCCGGTGACGAGCGCGGCCAGCTGGTCCACAAGGTGTACCGCGCCTATCAGGACCGCCTGCGCGCGGCCAACGCCGTGGACTTCGGAGACCTGCTGCTCCTGTTGGTGACGCTGTTCCGCAAGCGGCCGGAGGTGCTGGAGAACTACCGGCGCCGCTTCCACCACGTGCTGGTGGACGAGTTCCAGGACACCAACCCCGTGCAGTACGCGCTCCTTCAGCAGTTGGCGCCGCCGCCGTCGGCGAACCTGGTGGTGGTGGGGGACGACGACCAGTCCATCTACCGCTGGCGCGGCGCGGACGTGGACAACATCCTCAACTTCCCCCGCGAGTACCCGGGCGCGAAGGTGGTGAAGCTGGAGCAGAACTACCGCTCGGACCGGAACATCCTGGACGCGGCCTACGAGGTCATCCGGAAGAACACGCGACGGATGGAGAAGAAGCTGTGGTCCGACCGGCCCGCGGGCCAGACGCTCCAGCTCATGCTCAACCGCGACGAGCGGATGGAAGCGCAGGAAGTCGCTCGCCAGATTCTGGCGCTCCAGCGCGAGGGCTTCATCAAGTACTCCAGCATGGCGGTCTTCTACCGCGTCAATGCGCAGAGCCGCGTGCTCGAAGAGGGACTGCGCCTGGCGCGCGTGCCGTACACGCTGGTGAGCGGACGCAGCTTTTATGACCGCGCGGAAGTGCGGGACGCCTCCGCGTATCTGCGGTTGATGGTGAACCCGCGCTCGGACGCGGACCTGCTGCGCATCATCAACACCCCGGCGCGCGGAATCGGTGACACCACGGTCGAACGGGTGACGGACCACGCCAACACCCAGGGCCAGAGCCTCTTCGAGGTCCTCGCCGAGCCGGAGCGCATCCCCGCGCTGAACTCCACGGCGGTGAAGCGGTTGCGCACGTTCCACGCGCTGCTGAAGTCGCTGAACGTCTATGCGCAGGGAACCACGGACGCGGCGAGCGCCGTGGACGAGATGCTGCGCGAGACGAAGCTGGTGGAGACGCTCGTCGCGGAGGGCAGCGACGAGGCGACGACGCGCGCGGAGAACCTTCGCGAGTTCCTGGGCGCCGCGCAGGAGTTCGACCTGAACCGCGCGGCTGCCGCCGTGGCCGCCGCGGCCCATCCTCCTCCAGAGGTTCCGCCCGAGGTGGATGCCGCGCCCCTGTCGGCGGACACTCCGCCGCTCCAGGCGTTCCTCGAGCAGATTTCGCTGGTGGGTGACGCGGACGCGGAGGTCGGCGAGGGCCGGGTGGCGCTGATGACGCTGCACGCTGCCAAGGGGCTGGAGTTCGACGCGGTGTTCCTCACGGGACTGGAAGACGGCGTCTTCCCGCACTCACGCGCGCTGAAGGGCGAGGACCCGGACAACGGGGAGGAGATGGCCGAGGAGCGGCGCCTCTGCTACGTGGGCTTCACCCGTGCGCGCAAGCGGCTCTTCGTGAGCCTGGCGCAGTGCCGCTCGCTGTTCGGTGAGTTGCGCTACAACCCGCCCAGCCGCTTCCTGCGAGACGTGCCGCCCAAGTTGTTCGGCATCAGCGAGCAGGATGTGCCAGAGCCGCCTCGGCCCGCTCCCGTGGCCCCGCGCAAGCGGAGCTGGGACGAGGACGACGGGCCGCGCATCGACCGTTCCTATTCGCAGGCGTCGGACATGGACGCGGTGAGCGGAGACGTGCGCGGCATGCGCGTGCGACACGAGCAGTTCGGCGTGGGCCGCATCGTCGCCACGGATGGCTCGGGGCCGAACGCCAAGGTGACGGTGGAGTTCGGTGGCGCCGTGGGGCTCAAGCGCGTCATCGCCCGCTTCCTGATGCCAGGCTAGCGAGGGACGCGCGGGGTTTCTTCCGCGCCCGAGTGAGGAAGCCGTGAGGATGAACCGCCAGATGGAAATCTGGTGCCTTTGACCGCTTGGCTATCCCTCCTGTGACGGAGGGAGCTGGATTCGAACCAGCGAAGTCCGAGAGCGTGTAGGGCCTCTTCTGCCGGGCGCGGGAAGAGGACGCCTGTCCACGGGGCCGCCTGACAACGTCGCGTCGGGAAGCTTCACGGCCGGCGCTCAGGCTCCGGTGGGCGCAGCTTCCACGACAGCACCCGCCCGTCCTGACCGAGCACGAAGACCTGCTCACCCAGGACCACTGGCCGCGAGCGCAGCGCGGTGTCCGTGCGGAGGGAGAACGCGCGCTCCCACGTGGGTTGCTTCAAGGCCAGGAGCCGTCCCTGTCTTCCGTGGGTGGGCACCAGCAGCACGTCGCCAGGGGCCTCCGCTACGTGGGTGGTGAGCACATCCGGCAGTCCCACCCGCGCCACTTCCTTCCCGTCCTCGGGCGACAGCCCCACCAGCACCGGTGCATCCTCTACGCGCGCCCCCACCCACAGCAGGCCCAGGGCCAGGGAGGGAGGGCTGGTGAGGTCCTTCGCGGGGCTCTGCTCCCACAGCGGCGCGCCGTCCTGGGTCCGCAAGGCCGAGACGCGCTTGTCTCGCGTGCTGGCGAAGAGGGTCTCCCCCCTGACTTCCAGTCCCAGGATGCCCCGGACCTCCTGCCGCCAGACCCGGGCTCCATCCGCCGTGGACAGGGCCACCAGCCCCACGTCGCCGAGCGCCACCACGAGCCGCCCGTCCACGAGAACGGGGGAGGGGAGCCCGCGACCGGCGTCCAGGTGGGCCTCATCGGGCTTGGGGGCGGGGGTCTTCCACCGGACCTTCCCGGTGTCCACCGCGAGGGAACGCACCGCGCCATCCGGGGCCACCACATAGACCGACGCCCCGTCAGGGGCGGGGACCAGGGGGGTGAGGACCGGGGGCTCGCCGGTGAGGCGCCAGCGCTCCGCCCCGTCCGCGAGCGCCAGACGCACCAGGTCTCCAGCGACCGTTCCGACGATGACGCTGTCTCCGGCCACGACGGGCCGCGTCGCCACTTCCCGCCCGAGCGCCACCCTCCAGACCAGCGCCCCCGTCCTGTCCAACCGCACCACGGCGCCGGCCTCGTTCCCGGTGAGGACCCCGTCCGGAAGGGGCGTCAGCCCGGCGCGGGAGGATGCATCCGTCGAGTACCGGAAGACCGTTTCCGCGGGCTCCCGGCACCCCATGGCCGTCACCAGTGTCAGGGTGAGGGCGAGGGCGAGGTGCCTGCATGGACACGCGCGGGGCGACATGGTTTGGAGGATGGCGTAAGGAAGGAAATTCGACCATGCCTACGATTCGTGACGACGAGATTCCCAGCGCCACCGGCATCCCTTCTGGAGCCCGGCGGACGGACTTCGTCCCGCCCCCCACGCTGGCGGTGACCGAAGAGCTGCTGCACGCTTTGCCGAAGACGGACCTGCACTGCCACCTGGATGGCTCGATGCGGGTGAAGACCATTCTCGAGCTCGCCGAGCAGCAGAAGGTCAAGCTGCCCTCGGACACCGTGGACGGACTGGCCAAGGCCATCCACATGGGTGAGGTCTGCGAGAGCCTGGAGGAGTACCTCGTCGCGTTCGACGTGACGCTCTCCGTGCTCCAGACGGCGGATGCCCTCTACCGCGCGGCCTATGAGCTGGCGGTGGACGCGGCGGCGGAGAACGTGCGGTGGCTGGAGGTGCGCTATTCGCCCGCGCTGCACCTGCAGAAGGGCCTGAAGATGACCACCGTCATCGACTCGGTGCTCGAGGGCCTGAGGGTGGCCAAGCGCGAGACGGGCATCAAGTGCGGCGTCATCGTCTGCGGCATCCGCCACATCAATCCGCAGACGTCCATGCGGCTGGCGGAGCTGTCGGTGGCCTACAAGAACCGGGGCGTCATCGGCTTCGACCTCGCGGGCGCCGAGGCCAGCTTCCCGGCCAAGGACCACAAGGACGCCTTCCAGCTCATCCTGAAGAACAACGTCAACTGCACCGCCCACGCCGGCGAGGCGTATGGCCCCGAGTCCATCTCCCAGGCCATCCACAACCTGGGCTCGCACCGCATTGGCCACGGCACGCGGCTGCGCGAGGACGGGGACCTGCTCAACTACGTCAACGACCACCGGATTCCGCTGGAGGTCTGTCCGACGTCCAACGTGCAGACGGGCGCGGTGTCGAGCCTCGCAGCGCACCCGTTGAAGTTCTACTTCGACTACGGCCTGCGGGTGACCATCAACACCGACAACCGCCTCATCACCGACACCACGGTGACGAAGGAGCTGTGGGTGGCGCACAAGGAACTCGGGCTGTCGCTCGATGACCTGGCCACCATCATCGTCTCCGGCTTCAAGAGCGCCTTCCTCCCCTTCCGCGAGAAGCAGGACATGCTGCGGCTGGTGAACGAGGAAATCGCCACCACGCTGGCCGCCTTCGACAAGAAGCGGCATGTGCCCGTGAAGCAGCCCGCGTGATGGCGTAGCCTCCGCTGCGTGCGCGGCGTCATCGGTCGCGCGCCGGTGTCCATACCGGAGGCTCTCGCGAGCCTCCGGTGCCGTGGACCGCGAAGGAGGCGCACATGGACCTGGAGCTGGGTGGCAAGGTGGTGTTGGTGACGGGCGGCTCGGACGGGCTGGGGGCGGCGGTGGCCCGACGGCTCGTCCGGGAAGGGGCGCGAGTGGCCTTGTGTGCCCGGGGCGCGGAGCGGCTGGAGGCCACGGCCACGGCCCTGCGCGCGGAGGGTGGCGATGTCCTCGCGGTGCAGGCGGACGTGTCCAAGGCGTGGGAGGTCGAGCACTTCGTGGACGCGGCCCATGCGCGGTGGGGGCGGGTGGACGCGCTGGTGAACAACGCCGGCACCGCCTCGGCCCGTCCGTTCTCCTCGGTGACGGACGCGGAGTGGGAAACGGACCTCCAGCTCAAGTTGTTCGCGGCGGTGCGAGCGTCGCGGCACGTGCTGCCTCACCTGAGCGAGTCCGGGGGAGGGTCCATCGTCAACGTGCTTTCGATTGGCGCGAAGTCTCCGGGGGCGCAGTCCACGCCGTCCTCGGTTTCGCGCGCGGCGGGCATGGCGCTGACGAAGGCGCTGTCGAAGGAGCTGGGGGCGAAGAACATCCGCGTGAATGCCGTGCTCGTGGGCATCATCGAGAGTGGCCAGTGGGTGCGCCGGGCGCAGGAGCTGGGCAAGTCGGTGGAGTCGTTCCAGGCGGAGATGGCGCGCAACGCGGGCATTCCCCTGGGGCGGGTGGGCCGCGCGGAGGAGTTCGCGGACGTCGTCGCCTTCCTGCTGTCGCCTCGGGGCGGCTACATCAGTGGCGCGGCCATCAACGTCGACGGTGGCCTGTCCGGGGCGGTGTAGTCCCGACGGAGTGACGGCGACGTGCTGCTCGCGGCCGCATGGCTCTTCGTCGCGCGGGCAAGGCCGTCCTGTGAAGAGAGCCGCGACCTTGGATGAGGCGTGGCCGCTCCGGTGGACTGTTTCGTCAGGCCCCGGGGCGCCCTGCGTCCCTGCGCGGTGAGGATGGCTTTCGAGCCGTCCGGCGACCGCGGCTGCTGACCCAAGGTCCACCATCTCTCTTCGCCACGTCTCCCCGAGCCGCTCGCATGCGAGCACCGGGGCATTCCCTGAGTTGGGTCATGCAGCCGAAACTGAATCGGCTCCTGCGGGCGCTTGCCCGCGAGGGGCTCGAGGTGACCTATGACGGTCACCTCTACACCGTGCGCCTCCACGGTGACGCGAACGCGCCACCCGCCGAGGTGCTTCTTCCCCCGGACCTGCCCGTCGAGGGCAAGGCCTTCCAACAACTCGCACAGCTCGCGGCCCTGAAGCACCCGGGCGGTGGCGAGGTGCTGCGCGTGCGCGCCACCCCTGATTTCCACCCGGGCGACGCCGGTGTGGCCATCGGCTCGGTGCTGCACACGCGGGGTCTCGTCGTCCCGGGCGCCGTGGGCACCGACATCAACTGCGGCATGCGCTTGCACGTCGCGGACCTCTCCGTGGAGGACTTCCTGGCTCGACGCGACGACTTCGTCGAGCGCATGAAGGGCCACTACTTCTTCGGCACGAGGGACGTGGCGATGTCCTCGCGTGCGTCCACGGCCCTGCTGCGCGACGGCATCCCAGGCTGGCTCCTGGAGACGCTGGACGCACCGCTGGGCTGCGCGCGAACGGCGGACCTGGGGCAGCTCGACGCGGAGGTGAGCCGCATCCACCTGGGCGGCGCGCTGCGAGGAAACCCGAGCTGGGCGCCGGACGCACTCACCCGTGAGGGCGTGGTGCGCGACGCGGGCCTGGGCACCATTGGCGGAGGCAACCACTTCGTCGAGGTGCAGCGCGTGGAGGCCGTCGAGGACCGGGCCCGAGCCTGGGAGTGGGGCGTGCGAGAGGGGCAGCTCGCGTTCATGATTCACACCGGCAGCCGCGACGTGGGCAAACACGTCGGGGTCGCCTGGCGTGAGCGCACCCGCAAGGCGTGGCCACAAGGGGCTCCCTTCCCGGAGAGCGGCATCCTCCCCCTGGCCGACGAGGCGCTCGTCTCCGGCTACCTGGAGGCGGAGGCCACGGCCGCCAACTACGCCTTCCTCAACCGCCTGCTGCTCGCGGAGCTTCTGCGACAGACGCTGCGCGAGCTGTTCGGAGACGTGGAGGCACCGCTCGTCTACGACGTTCCGCACAACCTCACCCTCCCGTACGAGGGGGGCTGGTTGGCGCGCAAGGGGGCCTGCCCCGCGGGCGCCGAACAGCCCGTCATCATTCCCGGCTCCATGGGCGCCACGTCCTTCCTCATGGTGGGGTGTGGCGATGCGCGGGCGCTGGAGTCCGCGTCGCATGGGGCCGGGCGGGCGCGCTCGCGCTTCTCCCTGTCTCGCGGTGGGGCGGACCAGAGCGAGGCGGCGCTGGGGCTCAAGGGCGTGGACTGCATCACCCTGCGCTCGGAGCGGCGGGTGGAGGAGGCTCCGGCCGCCTACAAGCCCATCCGTCCGGTGGTGGACTCGCAGGTGAAGGCGGGCATCGTCCGCGAGGTGGCGCGGCTGGCGCCCCTGCTCACCTTCAAGGCGTGAGCATGACGACTGGGGGACGGTGCGGCGCCATTTCGCTTGGTGCCCGCACCGCCTCCTGGTTGGAATGCGCGCCGTCCCGGGCCGTGGGCCCGCGCACCCTTCACGTGTCATGGGAGCTGGAAACATGGAGAACGTATACGGAGCCCCCGCGGGAGACGGCTTCCCTGGCACGAACCCGAAAGAGGCCGTGTCCCTGCCGGCCATCCTCCTGATGGTCACCTCCGCGGTGACGTTCCTGTGGGCGCTCACCAACATGGCGACGCCCGTGGGTCCGGAGCAACTGGACCAGATCTACAACGACCCGAACCTGGCGCGTTACCGGGACGCGATTGATCAGAACAGGGAGACCATCGAATGGTTCGTCTCCATGGGCGGCCGGTTGGCGACGTTCGGCCCCGTCGTCCTCCTCAATGCGCTCACCTTCTTCGGTGCGTTCAAGATGCGGCAGCTCCAGAGCCGTGGACTGGCCATGGCGGGTGCCATCGCGTCGCTCGTGCCATGCTGTGGCACCTGCGGCTGTCTCGCCCTGCCCATCAGCATCTGGGCGCTGGTGGTGCTGGCCAAGCCCGAGGTCAAGGCCGCCTTCAGGTAGACGTCATCGCCCCGGCGCTTGGCTCGCGTCGCGAGGAGAGCATGGGCCTGCGCTTCTGCATCCGCACGCAGGCCAGCTGCACCCGTTGCGTCAACGGCCGTTTGGCCGGGTGCAGCGACACGTAGCCGCGGTGCCGGTAGAAGTCCTCCGCGTTGAGGCTGGCATCCAGGCCCAGCAGCGGCGTGCCGCCCCCCCAGGCCACCGACTCCAGCGCGGCGAGCAGACGGGAGCCGACGCCGTGGCCCACCTCGTCCGGCACCACGTAGAGGGCCTCCAACTCTCCGGCGCGGGAATCGAGCTGGCCAAAGCCCACCAGCCGTCGGCCTCGCTCCGCCACCAGCACCGTGCGGGGCCGGTCCGGCCGGAGGTAACCCTCTGGCCGCAGCAGGCTCACCCAGGTGTTCAGCTCATCGGGGGCATAGACACCCTGGCACAGCGTCTCCACCGCCTCGGTGTGGACACGCCACAGCGCGCGACGGTCCGAGTCGCGCGCTGGCCGCAGGTGAAGGCCCCCCGATGAGCCCATGGTCGCCTCACACCACTTTCATGCCCTTGGGAATCACGACGACGCCATCCGGTGTGACGTGGAAGCGCCGCTTGTCCTCCACCGGGTCGTAGCCAATGGTCGTCCCCGGCGGAATCTCCACGTTCTTGTCGATGATGGCCTTCCGGATGCGGCTGCGGCGGCCGATGGTGACGTTCTCGAAGAGGATGGACGCCTCCACTTCCGAGTACGAGTTGACGCGCACCTTCGGGGACAGCACGGAGCGATTCACGTGCCCGCCGGAGATGATGCAGCCCTCGGCCACCAGCGAGTCCGTGGCGTGGCCGACCCGCTGGTTGTCCTTGTCCGCGAAGACGAACTTGGCCGGCGGGTAGTTGTTGGACTGCGTGTGGATGGGCCAGCGGTCGTTGTACAGGTTGAAGACGGGGTCCACCTCCACCAGCTCCATGTTGGACTGGTAGTACACGTCGATGTTCCCCACGTCCCGCCAGTAGCCGCGCTCCTTGCCCTCCTGCCCGGCGATCTCGTTCTGCGCGAAGTCGTACACGTACACCGGCGCCGTCTTGTACATCTGGCTGATGATGGACTTGCCGAAGTCGTGAGCGCTGGTCTCGTTGGCCGCGTCGCGCACCACCTCCTGCACCAGCACCTCGGTGGTGAAGAGGTAGTTGCCCATGGAGGCCAGGCACATCTTCGGGTTGCCCGGCATGGGCGGCGGGTCCTTGGGCTTCTCCAGGAACGCGCGCATGCGCCCGTCGGGGCCCACGTCGATGATGCCGAACTCGCGCCCCTGCTCAATCGGGACGGGGATGGCCGCCACGGTGCACGCGGCCCGCTTGGACATGTGGAAGTCGAGCATCTGCCGCGTGTCCATCCGGTACACGTGGTCCGCGCCGAAGACGAAGATGAAGTCCGGCTCCTCGTCGGTGATGATGTTGAGGTTCTGGTAGATGGCGTCGGCGCTGCCTTTGTACCAGTCCACGCCGGTGCGCATCTGCGCGGGCACCGCCTCCACGTAGTGGCCCAGGAAGGCGGACATCCGCCAGGCGCGGGACAGGTGGTTGTTGAGCGAATCGCTCTTGTATTGGGTGAGCACCTTGACCCGGTAGACACCCGAGTTGGTGAAGTTGGAGAGGGCGAAATCGATGATGCGGTAGCGTCCCCCGAAGGGGACGGCGGGCTTGGCCCGCTCACGGGTGAGGGGCTCCAGACGCGTACCCGCGCCGCCCGCCAGAATCATCGCCAGGACTTTGGACATAGTTGGGCCGGACGTTAGTCCGCCCCCCTCGGGCGACAAGGCCGCCGAGGCCTGCTCGGTTGCCTTCGTTGAGTGCCCAACCGCCCGCCCACGTCCTCCACTCCGGGCCGGACTCCCCAGATGTGGGACATGGTCGCCGTCGGGGTCTTCCTGGGAGCGACGGGAAGCACGGTTCCCGCAGGGGTTACTTGGCTTCCGAAAAGGGGGTCGTGATAGCCTTGGCGGCGATGTCAGGCGACGAAACGCGCGTCACCAAGATTTCCTCCCTGGATCTGCGCTCTGAGCGCAGCACCGAGTGCTGCCTCGTCCAGATTCACGGCCCGGAGCTCGGCAAGAAGTACCTTGTCGACTCCGAGCTGACCATTGGCAGGGACCAGCACAACCACATCGTGGTGGACCTGGACAACGTCTCCCGTCGGCACGCCCGCGTGCTGGGGCGAGGCGGGAAGATGCTGGTGGAGGATTTGGGCTCCACCAACGGCACCTACCTGAACGACCAGGAAGTGCTCCAGGCCCAGCCGCTTCGCAGCGGCGACCTCATCAAGGTAGGGGGCTCCATCTTCAAGTTCCTCGATGGCGACAACATCGAGACCCAGTACCACGAGACCATCTACACGCTGACCATCGCCGACGGCCTCACCGGCGTGAACAACAAGCGCTTCTTCCTGGAGTACCTCGAGCGGGAGATGGGCCGCTCCAGCAGGTACCAGCGCACGTTGTCGCTGATGATGTTCGACATCGACCACTTCAAGCAGATCAACGACGTCCACGGGCACCTGGCCGGGGACTACGTGCTGCGGGAGCTGGCTCAGTCCGTCAAGCGGCTGGTGCGCCGTGAGCAGTGCTTCGCGCGCTACGGCGGCGAGGAGTTCGCCGTGGTCATGCCCGAGGACGGGCCGGACAAGGCGCTCCTGTTCGCGGAGAAGATTCGCAAGCTCATCGCGGAGAAGTCCTTCGTCTACGACGAGAAGGAGATTCCGGTGACCATCTCCATCGGCGTGGCGGAGATGGCGGTGGACATGACGGAGCCCACCCACTTCATCAAGGTGGCGGACGCCAACCTGTACAAGGCCAAGAAGACGGGCCGCAACCGGGTGGTGGGCTAGTCATGGCGCAGGGCGAACAGGGACCTTCCAAGCTGGCGCGGCTGGTGCTCGTGCTGCTCGGGTTGAGCTTCCTGGGCGCCGCGTGGGTGTGGAGTCACCGCTCGGAGCCCTGGGCGGGGAAGATGGTGGACCGCGCCCGCGAGTCGGTGGGGCAACGCTAGGTCCGCCTCAATCGCGCGACGCGGCTCCGGTTGCTCCCGATTCCCTGCTGACGGCTCGGAGCCCCGGCCGCTGTGCGAGGCTTGGAGTGTGCCCTGGCTCGCCGTCACGGCGTGCTCGGGCCCGTCCAGGTGTCAGGCGCGCTAGAGAGCGCTGAGGTCGAGACGGCACGCCCGTGGATGATGCGCCGTGGCCGGCGTGTCACGCAGGCGTGCGCCTGGTGTGCGGCGACGACGCTCCAGGCAGGCAGCCCCCTGTGCCTGGTAGGCCACCCCGGTGTCATGGACGCACGTGCATGGCGTCTGGGCTCCACGGGTTGGAATCGACGATGGGGAAGCGTGAGTCCCCTGGATGGAAGCACTGAAAGTGGGAGAGGGTGACGTGATGATGAAGTCCCAGGATGCGGTGGGCGGAGCGCCTCCCCTGGCGGGACGCAAGGAGTGGATTGGTCTGGTGGTGCTCGCGCTCCCCACGCTGCTCATCTCCGTGGATGTCAGCGTGCTCTATCTGGCGCTGCCGCACCTGAGCGCGGAGCTGGGGGCGAGCAGCGTGCAGCAGCTGTGGATCATGGACATCTACGGCTTCATGCTCTCCGGCCTGCTCGTGACGATGGGCACGCTGGGAGACCGCATCGGCCGGCGCAAGCTGCTGCTGATAGGGGCCTCGGCCTTCTGTCTCGCGTCGGTGGCGGCGGCGTACTCCCGCACTCCGGAGATGCTCATCGCCTCGCGTGCCGCGCTGGGCATGGCTGGCGCGACGCTGATGCCCTCCACGCTGGCGCTCATCAGCAACATGTTCCAGGTGCCACGGCAGCGCTCGCTGGCCATCGCCGTGTGGCTCAACTGCTTCCTCCTGGGCATGGTCGTCGCGCCGCTGCTCGGCGGGCTGCTGTTGCAACACTTCTGGTGGGGCGCCGCGTTCCTGATGGGCGTCCCGGTGATGGGGGTGTTGCTGGTGGCGGCGCCGCTGTTGCTCCCCGAGTACAAGGACCCCGCGGGAGGCCGTGTGGAGCTGACCAGCGTGGTGTTGTCGCTGGCCGCGATTCTCCCCACCGTCTACGGCCTCAAGCAGCTGGCCCGATATGGCTGGCATCCGCTGCCCGCCGCCGTGCTGCTGGGAGGACTCGCCCTGGGTGTGGTGTTCGTCCGGCGTCAGGGGCGGCTGGCCCATCCCCTGTTGGACCCCCGGCTGTTCGCGAACCGTGCGTTCAGCGCGACGCTGGTCATCATGCTGTTCATGGCCATCTGCTCGGGCGGGATGGCCTTGCTCGTCCCCATGTACTTCCAGTTGGTGGCGGGGCTGTCGCCCCTGGACGCAGGGCTGCGGATGGTGCCGCAGATGGTGGGGATGATGGCGAGCTCACTGCTGGGGCCCTTCATCATCCGGCGGATGCGCCCGGGCTTCATCATGGCCGCGGGGCTGATGTTGTCGAGCCTGGGCTATGCGGTGATGACCCAGGCGGACAGCGTGGGTGGAGGCATGTTGCTGGTGGTCGGCACCGTCGTGGCGGCCATCGGCTTCGCGCCCATGGCCGTCCTGGGCACGGACCTGGTGGTGGGCTCGGCGCCCCCGGAGAAGGCAGGCTCCGCGGCCTCGGCCTCGGAGACCGCCAATGAGCTGGGCTTCGCCCTGGGCGTCGCGCTGATGGGCAGCCTGGGCACCTTCATCTACCGGAAGCGGATGGACACGGTGGTGATGCCCGACATCCCGATGGAGGTCGCCGACCGCGTCCGAGAGAGCCTCATTGGCACGGCGGCCGTGGTGCCCTCGCTCCCACCGTTGCTCCAGGCTTCCCTGCTGGGGGCCGCGCGGGAGTCCTTCACCGTGGGACTCAACACCGCCGCGGCGATTGGCGCGGGGGTCTTCCTCGCGCTCTCGGTGCTCGCGGCCGTGACGTTGCGGAACGTCCGTCCGGGGCACCACACCGGAGATGGGTGAAGCGCCGCCCTTCGTGTGGGGCGGCGCTCCTCACCGTGCGCGAAACGCTCAGGTGCCTTCGCGCAGGTCGCCGAGCCGGCCCTTGGTGCCGGGCAGGCTCCCGGGCGGCAGCTTCCCGTAGATGTGCTTCACGGTGTCGACCAGCGTCTCCTGCACGTCGCGCGCGCGGAAGCCCAGCTCGGCCTCCGCCTTGCCGGCGTCCAGCCAGAAGTAGTGCTCGCCAATCTCCACTTCCTGCGGATCCAACGGCGCGGGCGTGCCGCGCAGCTTCGCCCAGCGCTCCAGCAACTGGCCGCCCAGGATGTTCATCTGCGCGGGCAGCCGCAGCCGGGGCGCGGGCACGCCGGTGAGGCGCTCCAGCCGCTGGAAGAACTCCCGGGTCGTCATGTTCACGCCCATCAGGTGGCGGCCGTACAGCTCGCCCCGGGTGAGCGCCTGGTGGAACGCCTCCGCGGCGTCGCGCACGTCCACGAAGGAGATGCCGCCACCCGGCATCGCCGGAATCTCCCGGTTGAGGAACTTCACCACCGTCCACGTCGACGACAGCCGGTCATCCCCCGGCCCCATCAACAGGCTGGGGTTGAGCACCACGAGCGGAATGGCGTGCTTGCGGCAGTACTCCAGCGCCAGCTTCTCCTCGTAGATTTTGGAGATGTAGTACGGCCACCGCGCTACCACGGTAATCGGATAGTCAGCGGACTCGTCGAAGACCGCCTCTTCCTTCGAGACCGCCGTGGTGCCGGACGTGGACGCGAGGACGACGCGCTTCACGCCCGCCTCGCGCACGTCGCGCAAGAGCTCTCGCGTGCTGTCCACGTGCAGCTCGAACATCTTCCGGGCGTCCTTCGGCTGGAAGGAGACGAGCCCGGCGAGGTGATAGACGCCCTCCACGCCGTCCAGCGCGCGGCGCACCGCGTCCCGGTCCTTCAAGTCACCCGCGACGTACTCCGTGCCCGCATACGCCGGCCCCGTCGGACGCGAGCGCCCGATGAGGCGCACCGTGTGGCCCGCTGCCACCAGCTTGGGCACCAGATGCGTGCCCAGGAACCCCGTGCCTCCGGTTACGAGCAGCTTCACGAGTTCTTCCCTCCCGAGGGGAGCGCGGGCAGGACATCCACGTCCGTCGAGGGCGGTCCGCCCAGGTTGAGGACGCGTCCGTCACGCAGCTCGCGCACCGCGTCCTCGGCGATGCGGGTGGCGTAGCGGTAGCTCTCCGAGCGCGCCATGCCCTGCGTGCGAGCACGCAGCGCCTCGTGTCCCAGCGCGGGGCCGATGCTCACCTTGAGGTCCTTGGACTTGGGGAAGACGCTCCCCTTGGGCAGCGCGTCGAAGGCGCCGTGGATGTAGAGCGGCAGCACGTCCACCCGGTACGTCAACGCCAGATAGCCCAGCGTGGACTTGAACTCCTGCAGCTCTCCGGTGGGCGAGCGGGTGCCCTCCGGGAAGATGAGGACGTTGAAGCCCTGACGCAGCGCCTCGCCCGCCTGGCGCAGCGACTGGCGCAGCGAGCCGTGCCGTTCGATGGGGACCAGGTTGGTGAAGTTCTCGAACCACGCGCGCTTGAGCGGCGTGTCGAAGAAGTAGTCGCGCGCGGCCAGCGAGACGAGCCGGTCTCCCTGCTCCGCCAGCACCACGCGCACCAGCCCCGCGTCCAGGTGGCTGGCGTGGTTGGCGATGACCAGGAAGTTGCGGTTCATCGGGATGAAGGGACGGCCTGTCACCTTCACGTCGAAGACGCCGCCGTAGAGGACCTTCTGCCCGAAGGACAGCAGCTGCCGGCCCACGTCCGCGACGACGTCCGGCACCGGAATCTCCACCTCTTCCGCCTTCGCGTTCTCCTTGGAGATCTCCTTCGCCCGGGTCTCCGCGGACGGCCTGCGACCCGACGCCACCACCACCTTGCGCAGGTCCTCCACCGTCTGCACCTGCGTCAAATCCTCAATCGCCGGCAGCGGCACACCCGCGCCTTCCAGCGCGGAGGACAGCTCCGTGAGCATCAGCGAGTCGAAGCCCAAATCCCCCGTGAGGTGCGTCTCCGGACGCACGTCCGCGAGTGGCTTGTGACAGACCTCGGCGATGAGCGGGTAGAGCCACTCGGACGCGCCGCCGGTGCCCGCCACCGTGGCGGCGACCTTCTCGCGCGCCTTGGTGGCGCTGGCCGCCACGCGCTCCAGCCGCTGCAGCTCCTCCACCACCTGCTTGCGCTTCA
This sequence comes from Myxococcus llanfairpwllgwyngyllgogerychwyrndrobwllllantysiliogogogochensis, assembly GCF_006636215.1. Classification (GTDB taxonomy): domain Bacteria; phylum Myxococcota; class Myxococcia; order Myxococcales; family Myxococcaceae; genus Myxococcus; species Myxococcus llanfairpwllgwyngyllgogerychwyrndrobwllllantysiliogogogochensis. The sequence goes on from NZ_VIFM01000030.1 coordinate 42,593, forward strand.
CCTTGCGCGTGGAGGTGCGCGGCAGCTCGCCATCCCAGAAGCGCAGCACCTTCATGCGCCGGTAGAAGGGCATGCCCGCGCCCACCTTGCGGAAGTGCTCCTCCAGGTCGCGGCGCACCTCCTCGCGGGGGCGGTCGCCGTAGTCCGGCACGCACAGACACGCCACCTTCTCGCCACCCGCGTCGTCCGGCAGCCCGACGATGGACAGCTCCTTGACGTGCGGGTGCTCCTGGTAAAGCTCCTCCAGCTCGTCCGGGTAGATGTTCTTCCCGTTGTGGTCGATGATGACGTCCTTGGCTCGACCCACCAGGTACAGCCGACCCTCCGCGTCCACGCGGCCCAGGTCGCCGGTGTGCAGCCAGCCTTCCTTCAGCACCGCCTCCGTCGCCTCGCGGTCTCCGAAGTAGCCCGCCATGACGTTGGGGCCCTTGGCCAGCACCTCGCCAATGCCGTCGTTGTCCGGATGGAGGATGCGCACTTCGATGCCCGTGAGCGGCTTGCCCACCGAGCCGGGCGTGCGCTTGTTGCCGGGCGACGCGACGGCGAGCACCGGCGCGGCCTCCGTCAGGCCGTAGCCCTCCGTGATGTTGAAGCCCAGCTCGTGGAAGGCCTTGTGCACTTCCTCGGGCAGCGCCGAGCCACCGGACACCAGCACCTTGATGCGCCCGCCGAACTTGCGGTGCACGGGCCAGAACAGCAGCTTGCCCAGGTTGACGTTGGCGCGGTTCCGCAGCTCGCCGTGCGTGGCCATCATCGCCTTGATGGCCTGCTCCACCAGCGGCGGACGACTCGCGAACTCCTGCGTCATCTTCCGGTGCAGCAACTGCCACAGCGCCGGCACGCCAATCATCGCGGTGATGCGGCCCGTCTCGAAGACCTCGCCCAGCCGGTCCGACGTCAGCTCGTCGATGTACGTGATTTCAGCGCCCCGTGAGAACGGGGTGAGGAAACCCGCGGAGAACTCGAACGTGTGGTGCAGGGGCAGCACGGACAACACGCCGTCACCCACGCCCACGTTGAACACGCCGGCCAGCTTCGCCACCAACGAGGAGAAGTTGCGGTGGGTGAGCATCACGCCCTTGGGCGTGCCCGTCGTGCCCGACGTGAAGATGAGGCTCGCCAGGTCATCCGCCGACGCGGACTTGCGCACCGGCCCGATGCGGTCCTCCGGGTACGCCGGGTCGCCCGTCATCGCCTCCGCGAGGCTGGCGATGATGACGTTGTCACCCAGCGCGCCGAGCAGGCCGGAGAAGTCCCGCGTCGCGTCCTCGGACATCAGGCAGACCTTCGCCTCCGCCCGCTTCGCGATGTTGATGACCTCCGCCTCGCTCAGCCCCGGGTCCACCGGCACCATCGTCGCGCCCGCACGCAGGATGCCGAAGAAGCACGTGCCCCACTCGGGCCGGTTCTCCGACACCAGCAGCACCCGGTCTCCAGGCTTCACGCCCGAGCGCACCAGGAAGCTGCCCACGCGCGCGGCATAGCGGTGCACCTCGCCGAAGGTGAAGCGCTCCTCCTTCTCGCCCGCCACCATCCGGAAGGCCACCCGGTGCCGGTACGCATGCACCGTGGCCTCGAACAGCTCCAGCAAGTCTCTGTGCGCGGGGATGACGGTGCGCTTCTCGCGCTCCTCCTCCAGGCCGGGGAACACCCACTTCTCCAGGCCCGGCAGGTGCGTCTCCATGAAGTACGCGCGCCAGTCGATGTGCTCCGGGTCCCACGGAATCTTCAGCCGGTCCGAGTGCACCATGCGCGTGTAGACCGAGCGCGTGTTGTCACAGCGGAAGACGTACCGGTTCTCGTAGAGGAAGGGGAGGAACAGGTCCGTCATCGCGATGAGGCCCGCGTTGCTCGTCTCCACTTCCTCGAGCGAGACCTTGGCCTTGTCCAGCATCGCCTGCACGGCCGGCGCGCCCCACGCGGGCCGCACCTCGTCGATGGCCTTCCTCAGGAACTTGGCGCCCCGGACGAGCATGGGCGCGCTCATCCACTCGAACTCGAGCTTGCTGACCGGCTGCGGCTCCAGCCGCGAGCGCAGCGAGTTGAGCACCTTGTTGCCCGACTCCTTGTTCCGGTAGTAGCGCCGCCGGTACAGGCCCACCAGCTCCACGGAGCGGCTGGCGTAGAACGGATTCACGTCGCCGGAAGCAAGCTGGTAGACGCGCCGCTCCTCCACGTCGATGGACTGCGCGGTGATGCCAATCGTCGCGCCCGCCACCTGGTCCACCGGGATGATGTCCAGGATGGTGTTCTCGCCCGCGGGGATGCCACCCGGGCCCTTGATGCCGGCGAACGCCAGCGGGGCGGACGTGGTGAAGCCCTCGTTCCAGCCCGGGAACGGGAAGTGCCGCGCGCTCTCCACAATCGAGGGCCGCACAATCGCGTAGCGCAGCCCCGGCGTGCCGGCGATGACCTGCTCGCCCAGGGACTTCGTGTACGTGTACGTGTTGGGCCAGCCCCAGTGCGCCGCGCGCTCCATGCCCGCGCGCACCAATTCGCCGCTCAGCCACAGCTTGCGCTCACGGCCGACCGCGAGCCGCAGCGTCTTCTCGTCGTTGACGTCGCGGCCTTCCTCGGCCAGCCGGTCCAACGCCTTCTTGCGGAAGGTGGACGTCAGCGCCCGGTCATCGGCCTGCTCGCGCAGCCGCGCCACGATGCGCTCCGCGTCCTTCAGCTCCTGCTCCAGGCTGAAGTCGCGCCCGTCCAGCTCCTCCTTCTTCGGGAAGTAGCCTCGGACCTCCTCGTCCTCGAACACGAGCCCGCTGCGGTTGCCCGCGACGAAGGACGTGGACATGTGGATGAGGGGCACCGCCCAGCGCAGCGCCAGCTCCACCGCGTACTTCACGCCGTGGGTGTTGACGTTGAGGCCCACCTCCAGCGACGGGTTGAAGGACACCAGGCCCGCGCAGTTGACGAAGGCGTGCACCTTGCCCGTCAGCTCCGCCACCTGGGCTTCTTCCAGGCCCACCCACGGGTCGGTGATGTCGCCGTCGAGGACGTGGCACTTCTTGCGCAGGAACTCGAGCGCGCCCTCTTCCCCGTACGTGTCGCGCAGGGGTTGGAAGGGCTCGCTGGTGGCGACCTTGTCGAAGAAGCGACGCTCGGCGGAGGCCGCGCTGCCCTTGCGGACGAGCACGTACACCCGCTCCAGCTCCTGCCCGTAGCGGTGCAGCAGCATGGACAGCGTCACCTTGCCCACGAAGCCCGTGGCGCCCGCGAACAAGAGGCGCTTGCCGGTGAAGACCTGGGAGACGTTCAGCTCGGGTTGCGGTGACATGTCCGGCCTCACTTCACGTCCACCATCACCGTGGGGGCAATGCGCAACAGGCTGATGGTGGCCGAGCGGCCCATGAAGCCGCGCGCTTCCTCGATGGCCTCGGTGAGCGTGTCGGTGCGGTCCCACCCGAGCAGCGCGGGGACGTGGTTGTTCTCCGCGCCCGCGACAATGACCTTGCCCACGTGCTGGCGACCGTTCTCGCCCCAGTACCACATGTAGAAGGGGTGCACGCCGTGGTACGCGTTGTTCTTGCGGTACAGGTGCACGTAGCTGGGGTTCTCCGCGAACTCCTTCTCGTACTTGTGCTCCAGCTTCATGGAGTCACGCGTCTCGGGAAGCAGCCGGTGGAAGAACTCGATGTAGCTGGGGTGGTGCTCCGGGTCGAACTCGTCGTAGGCCGGGTGCAGCAGGATGAGCACGCCGCCCTTCTTCACCAGCGGCACGCCGCGGTTCAGGTTGAAGAAGTAGCCCAGCCCCATCACCTGCACGAGCAGCGGATTGAGGATGGAGTTGACGCTGTACGGAGACACGAAGGGGATGGGGAAGATGACGATGTCGCTCTGCCCCTCCACCGGCACCACGTACTGCTTCCAGCTGGTCTCCAGCGTCTTGGCGTGCGCGGGCTCGGTGGCTCCGGCGAACACGCCCGTGACGTCGTAGGGCGCGGGGACGGCGTTGAGAATCTTGCGCGCCGCCGCGCGCGGCAGCTTGGACAACGCGTAGCGCATGGCCTGGAACTTCAGCCGGTCGCCCTCGGTGTAGTCCTCCTCGCGCTTGGCGAGGAAGTCCGTGGGCGCGCCGAACATGCGGTTGTTCAGCGTGGTCTCGATGTGGAAGACCTTCAGGTGCTTGTCGATGTTGCGGCCGATGCGCTCGTTGCTGCGATACAGCGCGCTCGCCTTCGGCTCCATGTAGCTGTCCGACTCGCGGATGGTCTTCGGATTGTGGTGGTGGCGCAGCGACGCGTAGTTGGACACGCCGGTGCCCATGGACTTGTGCCCGCCATTCATGGGCACGAAGTTCACGTTCACGTAGACGATGAGGTCGCTCTCCGCGACGCGGCGGTTGACGGAGACTTCCTCGCCGTGGGACGTGCGCTCCAGCGCGACGATGCCATCCGGGTCTTCCGCGTCGTGGTTGTAATAGCGGTCCGGGTAGTAGGCGTCGTAGATCTTCTCGCCCACCATCCGCTTCATCTCCGCTTCCGTCATGCGACGGTGCAGCGCGTTGGCGATGACCAGGTGCACGTCATCCACGCCGCTGTCGGCGGCCAGCTCCAGCACCACCTCCAGGATGGACTGGCGCACGTCCGGCGTCACCATGGGCGGCAGGGGCACGCTGATGTCGTCGATGACGCACGTCAGTCGCATGCCCGGCTTGAGCAGCGCGTGCAGCGGGTCCATCCCGTCCGGGTGGTTGATGGCCCAGCGGATGGCGGCCTTGACGTTGGGCACGCCGGCCATGGGGGGGCGGGGGAAGATGACCCGGGTACCCACGGGCAGGTCTTCCTGGAGGAAGCCCTCACCGTAGAAGAGGGCGCGCGGAGGGCTGCCCTTCTCGGTGATGACGACCTGGCTTTCCTCGTCGTACAGCTTCTGGAGCGTCTTGAACGGGCGCATGGCGGGCAAGGGGACTACTTGAGGTCGAGGATGGGCCAGTTGTAGGCGCGCGCGATGGAGCGCAGCCGCAGGTCCGGGTTCACCGCGGTGGGACGACCCACCACCGCGAGCATGGCGTAGTCGGAGGCGCTGTCGGAGTAGCCGTGGCACTTGTCCAGCGTCAGGCCCTCCTTGGCGCAATAGGCACGGATGGAGTTGGCCTTGTTCGCGCCTTCGATGATGGGCGGAATCACCTTGCCGGTGGCCTTGCCGCCCACGAACTGCATCTTGTTGGCGATCAGGTCATCGGCGCCCAGGTGCCGGGCGAGCGGACGCATGGTGAAGTCCAGCGCCCCCGTCACCAGCACGACCTTGCACCCGCTGCGGCGGGCCTGGTCGATGAGGTCCTGGGACTGCTCGAAGAGCGCGGGCTGCAGCACGTCCTCGAACATGTCCTCGGCGATGGTGACGAGGCGGTCCTCGGTCAACCCCGCGTAATAACGGTAGAAGAACTCGTTGAACGTCTTGCGGTCCAGCGTGTCCATGGCACCGAAGAGGGGCACGCTGAGGGCGGTGCTCAAGGTCCGTCCCGCGATGCCCAGCACGGAGCCCCGGTTCATCGCGTAGTACGCGTAGACGTGGACGACGTTCGTCTTCACGAGCGTCCCGTCGACATCGAAAAAGGCGGCTTTCGAGGGCATGTGGCAGCGGGCTTCCTGACACTCCAAGGGGGGTGAGGTCAACGACGCTGGGACGGGGGAAGGCTCCCCCACCCCTGCTAGCATGGCTAGAGCCAGCCTTGCTCGCGGTACCACTCGGCGCTGCGGCGGATGGAGTCCTCCAAATCCCTCCGAGGGTGAAACCCCAGAAGGCGCTCGGCCTTCGCGCTGGAGCAGGTCCAGGCGGGCGCGAGCAGCTGTCGGGCCAGCTTCCGATTCAGGGGGAGCATCTTGCCCGTCACCCGCGACACGCCGTCCGCCGCCGAGGCGAGGGCGCTCAGCGCCCAGGGACTCACGCGCACCGTGCGGGGTTGAAGCCCCAGCGCCTTCGCTCCCAGGTCCTGCACGGCTTCCAGGGAAAGAGGAGCGCCCGGGCCCGCGCAGAAGAAGGCCTGGCCCACGGCGTTGGGGTGTTCGGCCTGGAGAATCAGCGCGTCCACCACGTCCTCCACGTCCACCATGGTGAGGGGCCGGGGGCCGCCCACCAGCTCCAGGCGGATGCCCTTCTTCACCAGCTTGAAGAAGGTGAGGTTCTCGTGGTCACCGGGGCCGAGGATGCGCGGCGGGCGGGACACCGTCACCGGCAGCCGGTCTCCATAGGAGAAGGCGATGCGCTCCGCCTCCGCCTTGCTCTCGCCGTACCACTCGTGCGGCTGGAAGGCGTCCTCCTCGACGTGCGGGCGGGTGGGGGAGGAGGGCCCCATGGCCGCCAGCGAGCCGACGAGGACCAGGCGCGGACGGTGACCCGAGGCCACCATGGCGTCGCACAACAGGCGCGTGCCCTCCGCGTTGACGCGCATGAAGTCCTCGCGTGTCGCGCCGCGGCGAACTCCGGCGAGGTGGAAGACGACGTCCTGTCCCTCCACGGCGGGGCGCAGCGAGGCCGCGTCCGTCACGTCTCCCTCCACGCGCTTATAGGAGATGCCGGCCAGTCCCGAGGCGTCTCCCCGAGGGCGCAAGAGGCACGTCACGGTGTCGCCGCGTGCCGCCAGGGCACGGGCCAACCAGATTCCAAGGAAGCCACCGGCTCCGGTGATGAGGGCTCGCATGGGTCGTTTCATCCGAAAAAGTACACCTCGTCCGCAAGAGGAATCCCACGTCCCCTGTCGCGAACCCGCGAGGGAGGACACTGCGCGAGGCCGGATGGTCGGCCTCCGGAGTCGTCCCGCGAGGCGCTTCCCGAGGGAAAAGTGGCGCTGGGGCCGGATTCTCGGGGCGGGATGCGCCGCGAGAGGGGGGCGTCCGAGCGAGAACCGTGTTGCGGAGCCGGTTTCTCGGGCATGAAACGCGTTGCGTAGGGCGTTTCTAGAGGGAAAAACGCAGGAGAGGGCTGTTTTTCGGGCTTGGGCGTGCTACCTACGCCCCACCGGCACTGGCTTAAAATCAAGCGAGGCCGCACAACGTCCCCTTCGGAGGGGAGGAGACTCAAGACGAATGGCCGCCAAGAAAGCTGCTGCGAAGAAGGCTCCCGCCGCCAAGAAGGCCCCTGCTGCCAAGAAGCGTGCGCCCAATGCGTCGTTCATGAAGGAGATGACTCCTTCCGCCGCCCTGGCTGAGATTGTCGGCGCCAAGCCGCTGCCGCGCACCGAGGTCGTCAAGAAGCTCTGGGCCTACATCAAGAAGAACAACCTCCAGGATGCGAAGAACAAGCGGCAGATCAACGCCGACGACAAGCTCAAGCCGATCTTCGGCGGCAAGAAGAACGTCACCATGTTCGAGATGACCTCGCTGGTGAACAAGCAGCTGAGCTGACACCGTCGCCGGGGCCACCCGGCAGTTGCATCCCCGAGGGCTCTCCGGAAGTTTCGGCGAGCCCTCTGCTTTTTGGTGCGCGCGCGTGTGCCGTGCGCACGTCAATCCAGGCTCTTGGAGCGTTGGATAGAGGGCGGAAGTCACACCCCACGCTGGCGTCAGGCGCGCGGGAGCCCTACCTCTGGTCCCCATGTTGCTCGACGGACTGGAAGAAGAGGGAACCGCTCCCACGGGGGCGTCGGGTGCCACCCTGAGCGCGGAGTCCCTGGCGGAGGGACTGTTCGCTCGCGTGAAGCAGGAGCTGGGGCCGCGTCCCCGCACGCCGCTGTCCACCTATCGGGTCCAACTGCACCGCGGGTTCACCTTCCAACAGGCGCGAGAGGTGGTGCCGTTCCTGGCCCGCCTGGGCGTGAGCGACTTCTACGCCTCGCCCTATCTCAAGGCGACGCCGGGCAGCACCCACGGCTACGACTGCGTGGACCATACGCGGCTCAATCCGGAGGTCGGCTCGCCGGAGGACCACGCGGCCCTGTGCGCCAGCTTGCGTGAGCACGGCCTGGGGCAGGTGCTGGACGTGGTGCCCAACCACATGGGCATCGAGCGCGACAACCGCCTGTGGTTCGACGTGCTGGAGAACGGCCCCTCGTCCGTCTACGCCAAGTACTTCGACATCGACTGGTCGCCGGTGAAGGACGAGCTGCACGACAAGGTGCTGCTGCCGATTCTGGGAGACCAATACGGCATCGTCCTGGAGCGCGGGGAGCTGAAGCTGTCCTTCCGCGAGGGCGCCTTCTTCATCCACTACTACGACCACCTGCTGCCGGTGGCGCCCCGGCAGTACGGCCGCATCCTCCGCCACGGCCTGGAGCGACTGGAGGCCCGGCTGGGCACCGAGGCCGCGCCCATGGTGGAGCTGCTCTCCATCCTCACCGCGATAGACCACCTGCCGCTGCGCACGGAGATTGAGCGCGCCCGCGTCGTGGAGCGGCACCGCGAGAAGGAGGTCATCAAGCGGCGCCTGGCCGCGGTGGCGGCGTCCAGCGAAGAGGCGCTCTTGTACATCGAGGACAACGTCCGCGTGTTCAACGGGGAGCCGGGCAACCCGCGCTCGTTCGACCTGCTGGACGCGGTGCTGGCCTCGTGCAGCTTCCGGCTGGCGCACTGGCGGGTGGCGGGCGAGGAGATCAACTACCGGCGCTTCTTCGACATCAACGGGCTGGCCGCCATCCGCGTGGAGGACCCGGAAGTCTTCCAGGAGGCGCACGCGCTCATCTTCCGCTGGCTGCGCGAGGGCTGCGTCACCGGGTTGCGCATCGACCATCCGGACGGTTTGTTCGACCCCACCGCGTACTTCCTGGACTTGCAGGAGCGCTACTTCGTGGAGCGCGCGCACGCGCTGTTCCTCCAGGAGCAGGCGGGGGACGACACGCGCTGGCCCGGCGTGGAGGCCGCGCTGCGCGAGCGCTGGCGGGCGGAGGTGACGGAGAACCCGTCCAGTCCCCTGCGCAAGGCGCTGTACGTGGTGGTGGAGAAGATACAAGGCGGTCGCGAGCGGATTCCCGAGGCGTGGGCGGTGCACGGCACCACCGGCTACCGCTTCGCCAACGCGGTGAGCGGCCTCTTCGTGCACCCGGCGGCGGAGACACACCTGACGGAGACGTACGAGCGGCTCACCGGGGAGAAGGGCGACTTCGCGGAGCTCGTCTACCAGAAGAAGCTCCTCATCATGCGCGTGTCCATGGCCAGTGAAATCAACGTGCTGGCCCACGAGCTCAACCGCATCTCCGAGATGAGCCGGCGCACGCGCGACTTCACGCTCAACTCGCTGCGGCGCGCGCTGGTGGAGTTCGTCGCGCTGTTTCCCGTGTACCGGACCTACGTGGATGGCTGGCGGCCGGGGCTGGACGCGCGCGACGTGCAGTACGTGGAGTGGACGATTCAGCGCGCCAAGGAGCGCAACGCCACCACCAACGCCTCCATCTTCGACTTCCTGCGCGACATCATCCTGGGTCGCTACCCGGAGCAGTCCGACGAGCGCGAGCGCGCCGTCATGCTCCGCTTCGCGATGAAGCTCCAGCAGGTGACGGGGCCCGTCATGGCCAAGGGCCTGGAGGACACCGTCTTCTACATCTACAACCGGCTGGTCAGCCTCAACGAGGTGGGCGGCGAGCCGGAGCGCTTCGGGGTGCGAGCCAACACCTTCCACCTGCGCAACCAGGAGCGCGCGGAGCACTGGCCCGCGAGCCAGCTCACGTCCAGCACCCACGACACCAAGCGCAGCGAGGACGTGCGCGCCCGCATCAACGTCGTGACGGAGGTGCCCGAGGACTGGCGCAAGCTGGCGCGGCGGTGGATGCGCCTCACCGAGAAGTTCGTGACGCCGCTGCCCTCCGGACCCGCGCCCAGCCCCAATGACGTCTACCTCTTCCTCCAGACGGTGGTGGGCGCATGGCCCATGGGCGAGTCCCAGTCACCGGAGGCGATGGAGGACTTCCACCGCCGGGTGCGCGAGTACATGGCCAAGGCCATCAAGGAGGCCAAGGTCCGCACCTCGTGGACCAACCCGGACGGCGCCTATGACGACGCGGTGGCCGGCTTCGTGGACGCCTGCTTCGACGGGGACAAGGGCGCCACCTTCCTGGAGGAAGTGCGCCGCTTCAAGCGCCGCATCGAGCGCGCGGGACAGCACAACGCCCTGGGCCAGCTGCTCTTGAAGCTGGCCTCGCCCGGCGTGGTGGATACCTACCAGGGCTGCGAGCTGTGGGACTTGTCGCTGGTGGACCCGGACAACCGCCGGCCGGTGGACTTCGCCGTGCGCGCTCAGTTGCTGGACGCGTTGGACGCGCGGGCGAAGGAGGACCGGGTGGGGCTGTGCGCGCGACTGGTGGAGACCCTGGACGACGGCCAGGCGAAGCTCTTCTTGTTGTCGCGCGTGTTGCGGCTGCGACAGCGTCACGCGGAGTTGTTCCGCAACGGAGGCTACAAGGCCCTGGAGCTGTCCGGGCCCCGGGCCCAGGCGGCGGTGGCCTTCGTGCGTGAGCTGGAGGACTCCGTCATCCTGGTGTGCTCGCCGCGCTACACCCTGTCCGCGCTGGAGTCTTCCGAGGGGCTGGCCGGTGCGTATGAGAACACGTTCCTCGACCTTCCGGAGGCATATGCGGGCATGATGTTCCGCGATGTCTTCACCGGGCGACAGGTACGGCCCGAGCGTGGGTCGGGTGGCGTGGTGCTGCCTCTCGCGCCGCTCCTGTCGGGGTTCCCGGTGGTGCTGCTGGAGAGGAGCACTGGATGAGGAGGGCCGAGGTGCTTCCAGGGAAGCCGTTCCCCCTGGGCGCCACGTACGACGGGCATGGGGTCAACTTCGCGGTCTTCAGTGAGCATGCGAAGAAGGTGGAGATCTGCCTCTACGACGCGGACGAGCCGTCGAAGGAGACGCGCCGCTTCCCGCTCCTGGAGAACACGCACCAGGTGTGGCACGGCTATGTGCCGGACCTGACGCCGGGGACGCTCTACGGCCTCAGGGTCCACGGGCCGTTCGAGCCCAAGAAGGGCCTGCGCTTCAACCCGCACAAGCTGCTGGTGGACCCGTACGCCCGCGCCATCCACGGCGGCGTGGACTACCGCGGCGCCATCTACGGGTACGTGGCCGGCGGCAAGGAAGAGGACCTGGTCCAGGACAAGCAGGACGACGCCGCGGCCGTGCCCAAGGGCGTGGTGCTGGCGGACTCGTTCGACTGGGGGGGCGACACCCATCCCCGCGTGCCCTGGCACCAGACGGTCATCTACGAGCTGCACGTCAAGGGCTTCACCAAGCTGCACCCGCGCGTGCCGGAGGACCTTCGGGGCACCTACGCGGGGCTGGGCCACCCGGCCGTCATCGAACACCTGAAGAAGGTGGGCGTCACCGCGGTGGAGCTCCTGCCCATCCACCACATCGTCGACGAGCCCTTCCTCGCCGAGCGGAAGCTGACGAACTACTGGGGCTACAGCACGCTGGGCTACTTCGCGCCGGACTCGCGCTACAGCGCCGCGGGCTCCCGGGGCGGCCAGGTGGACGAGTTCAAGGCCATGGTGAAGGCGCTTCACCGCGCCGGCATCGAGGTCATCCTCGACGTCGTCTACAACCACACCTGCGAGGGCAACCACCTGGGCCCCACGCTGTCCTTCAAGGGCGTGGACAACGGCGCGTACTACCGCCTCACGGAGAAGGACCCGCGCTACTACCTGGACGTCACCGGCACGGGCAACTCGTGGAACGCCACGCACCCGTACGCGCTGAAGCTCGTCGCCGACTCGCTCCGCTATTGGGTGGAGGAGATGCACGTGGATGGCTTCCGCTTCGACCTGGCCACCACGCTGGGCCGCGACAGGCACGGCTACGACACGCGCGCGGCCTTCTTCCAGATTCTCCACCAGGACCCGGTGCTCAGCCAGGTGAAGCTCATCTCCGAGCCCTGGGACGTGGGCGACTTCGGCTACCAGGTGGGCAACTTCCCGGTGCTGTGGAGCGAGTGGAACGGCAAGTACCGCGACACCATCCGCCGCTACTGGAAGGGTGACGACCGGCAGGCGGCGGAGATTGGCTACCGGCTCACCGGCAGCTCGGACCTGTATGCGCTGTCCGGCCGCAAGCCCACCGCGAGCGTCAACTTCGTCACCGCGCACGACGGCTTCACGCTGCACGACCTCGTCACGTACAACGACAAGCACAACGAGGCCAACGGCGAGGAGAATCGCGACGGCGCCAACGACAACCACTCCTGGAACTGCGGGGTGGAGGGCGAGACGACCGACGCGAAGATCAACGCCCTGCGCGAGCAGCAGAAGCGCAACTTCCTGGCCACGCTCTTCGTGTCCCAGGGCGTGCCCATGCTGGTGGCCGGCGATGAGATGGGCCGCACCCAGAAGGGCAACAACAACGCCTACTGCCAGGACAACGCCCTGTCGTGGGTGGACTGGGAGCTGAACGACACGCAGCGCTCCCTGCTGGAGTTCACCAGCCGCCTCACCCGCCTGCGCCGCGAGCAGCCCGTGTTGCGCAAGCGCCGCTTCTTCCGCGGCGCGCACATGTGGGACAGCGAGCTGAAGGACCTGGCGTGGTTCCGCCCCGACGGCAAGGAGATGAAGAAGGACGACTGGGAGAAGCCCTACGTCCGCTCCCTCGCCTTCCTTCTGGGCGGCGACGCCATCGCCACGCCGGATGACGAGGGCAACCGGATTGTCGGCGACACCGTGCTCGTCCTGATGAACGCGCACCACGAGCCCATCTCCTTCCTCCTGCCCGCCCTGGAGTGGGGCGCCGACTGGGAGCAGGTGGTGGACACCTCGACGGCGGCGGAGTCCCAGCACACACACACACCCGCTGGCGGCAAGGTGCAGGTGGCGGGGCGCTCGCTGATGGTGCTGCGCCGACCCGCGACGGAGTGATGGGGTGGCCGGGCCCCTGAAGGTGGGAGGGGCCCTGGTTGTACGGAAGTGTCGACGCCCGGACGCGCCACCGCTAGGGTGCGCCGGCTGTTTCTGAAACAGGATTCATACGTGAATACGCAAGTCGCGCTTTGGGTGGGCTTCAACCTCTTCGTCCTGGCGATGCTCGCCGTGGACCTTGGTCTGTTCCACCGCAAGGACCACGCGGTGACGCCCAAGGAAGCGGGCATCTGGACGCTGGTGTGGATTTCCATCAGCCTCGCGTTCTGCGGGGGCATCTGGCACTTCTCGGGGAGCACCCCGGCGCTCCAGTGGCTGACGGCGTATGTCGTGGAGTACTCGCTCTCCGTCGACAACCTGTTCGTCTTCCTGATGGTGTTCAGCTACTTCCGGGTGGCGGCGGAGCACCAGCACCGGGTGCTGTTCTGGGGCATCATCGGCGCGTTCATCATGCGCGCGGTGCTCATCATCGCCGGCGCCGCGCTGGTGCAGCGCTTCCACTGGCTCATCTACCTGTTCGGCGCCTTCCTCGTCTTCACCGCGGTGAAGATGCTCGTCTCCAAGGACGAGGAGATGGACCCGGAGCAGAAGGGCATCGTCAAGCTGGCGCGCCGGGTGCTGCCAGTGGCCCGGCTGGGCGAGGGCAGCCGCTTCTTCCTCACCGAGGATGGCCGCCGCAAGGTGACGCCGCTGTTCATCGTCCTCCTGGTGGTGGAGGCGACGGACCTGCTGTTCGCCCTGGACTCCATCCCCGCGGTGCTGGGCATCAGCCAGGACGCGTTCATCATCTACACGTCCAACGTGTGCGCGATTCTGGGCCTGCGCTCGCTGTTCTTCGTGGTGGCCAGCCTGATGGACAAGTTCCACTTCCTGAAGCTGGGGCTGAGCGGCATCCTGGCCTTCGTGGGCGTGAAGATGTTGATTACGTACTTTGACATCCACCTCCCCATCGCCCTGTCGCTGGGTGTGATTGGCGGCATCCTCCTGGCCGCCATCGTCGCGTCGCTCATCTGGCCCAAGAGCCCGGAGCCCGGTCATGACCGGGAGAGCGCGAAAACCTGAACCCAGACGGACGGCCTCCGGGGTTTTCCTTGCAACCCGGGGGCCTTGCCTTCAAATGTGGAGGCATGTCTTCCAGCGCCACCACTGATGGCCTCCGCATCACCGTGAAGCCGGCCTACTGGCCGGAGCGAAGCTCGCCCGAGTCGGGGCAGTACGCCTTCATGTACACGGTGGAAATCGTCAACGAGAGCGAGGCGCCCGCGCAGCTGAAGTCGCGGCACTGGGTCATCACCGATGCCACCGGGAAGGTGGAAGAGGTGAAGGGGGAGGGCGTGGTCGGCCGTCAGCCCCGCGTGGCCCCGGGCGAGCGCTTCGAGTACACGAGCTGGGCCATGCTGCGCACGCCGTTCGGCACCATGCGCGGCAGCTATGAGATGGAGCGGCCGGACGGCACGCACTTCGAGGCGCGCATCGCGGAGTTCGCCCTCACCCTGCCCAACGCCCTGCACTGATGATGACTCCGGACCCGAAGCGGGGGCTGCTCCTCATCAACCTGGGCACGCCGGACGCGCCCGAGTCCGGGCCGGTGCGGCGCTACCTGCGCGAGTTCCTGAGTGACGCGCGCGTGGTGGACATCCACCCGGTGGGGCGCTGGCTGCTGCTCAACCTCTTCATCCTCCCGACGCGGCCCGCGAAGAGCGCGGAGGCGTACCGCAAGGTGTGGATGAAGGAGGGCTCGCCCCTGCTGGTGTACAGCCGGGAGCTGGAGGCGGCGGTGCGCGAGAAGCTGGCGGGGGAGTACGACGTGGAGTTGGCCATGCGCTACGGCAGCCCGTCCATCCCCGACACGGTGGCTCGGATGCGCGCGCGCGGCGTGACGGACTTCACCGTGCTGCCGCTGTACCCGCAGGAGGCCACGTCGTCCTCGGCCTCGTCGCTGGCCCGGGTGTACGAGGTGATGACGGAGGGCTGGGACGTGCCCAACGTGCGCGCGGTGCCCGCGTTTCATGGGCACCCGTCCTTCCTGGACGCGTTCTCCGTGGTGGCCCGGCCGGTGATTGCCGAGGCGCGCGCGGACCATGTCCTGTTCAGCTTCCACGGCGTGCCGGAGCGGCACGTGCGCAAGACGGACACGTCGGGCCAGCACTGCTTTGCTTCCGCGGGCTGCTGTGACGCGCTCACGGACGCCAACCGGCACTGCTACCGGGCCCAGTGCTTCGCCACCGCGCGAGGGCTGGCCGAGCGCCTGGGGTTGCCCGCGAGCGGGTGGACGGTGTCCTTCCAGTCGCGGCTGGGGCGCACGCCGTGGGTGAAGCCCTACACGGACCTGGTGCTGCCGGAGCTGGCGAAGCAGGGCGTGAAGCGGCTGGCGGTGATGTGCCCGTCGTTCGTCGCGGACTGCCTGGAGACGCTGGAGGAGGTGGGCCTGCGGGCCCGCGAGCAGTTCGTCGAGGCGGGGGGCGAGTCGTTGACGCTCGTCCCCTCGCTCAACGCCCACCCGGCCTGGGTGGACGCCGTGGTGCGGCTGGTGCGCGAGTCCGACGGAGCGCCTACTGCTGCGGCTTCGCCGTCGGCTGGGGCGCGGCCGGAGCGGGAGCCGACTCCAGCGCGGTGAGCTTCAGCTTCACCGTGCCGGGCGGCACCTGGAGCGCGGTGGGGGAGACGGTGCCTCGCGTCGACGAGGTGATGCTGCCCTCCCACGAGCGCCACTTGCCAGCCTTCACCAGGAACTCGCCACGGCCGACGATGCGCACCTCCGCGCTGGCGTCCGTCGCGGTGGGCGGGGCGCCCTCCGGCTCGTCTCCGCCTTCTTCCGGGATGGCGGCGCGCGCGGGCACGGCGGGCATCGCGCGACGGGTGGCGACCTTGCCCGCGAGCTGGTCCAGCAAGTCATACTCCAGCGTGGCCACCTGCTCGCCGCCGTCCGCGGGGGTGAGCGCGGTGAGCTTCACGCGGTTGCGGCGCTCCGTCTTGACGATGGTGAACGTGGGGCCCAGGGCGTCGTGCGTCAGCAGCTCCGTGCCCAGCGCCCAGGTGTCGTTGGGGCCCACCGCCGACAGGGGCAGCTCCAGCACCAGCGAGGCCGTGTTGCGGGTGATGCCCTGGAGGCCGTCGAGCACGAAGCCGCGCTCGCTGACGGTGCCGGTGTCCTCGGCGGCGTTGGTGCCCTCCGGGATGACGCGCAGCCGGAAGTCACCCGAGTCGCCGTGCTCCAGCACATAGGTGAAGGCGCTGGGGAACGCGGGGGAGGGGGCGGCGGCGCGCTCGGGCTTCGGCGCTTCCTTGTCGCGGCCCTTCTTGCCCTTGGCGGGCTTGGCCTCCTCCACCTCCTCGACGGCGGCGGGCGCGGAGCCCGCTCGGTCCAGGGTGAGGCGGTAGGCCACGGGCGCACCGGCGGCGGGCTTCCAGCGCAACACCACCTTGGACGGGTCCGCCGTGGGCGCGGCCGCGGGCTGGGCGGCACCCGCCTCCTTGGGGGTGTCCTTCAGGCCCGGAGGCCGGGGAATGGGCTCGAGCTGCCCTCGGGGCTCTTCCTTGCAGGCGAACAAAGACAGGGCAACGACCAGGCCGAACAGGCTTCGCATCACGCGGGGACGCTCCTCTGCGAGGACATGCGGGATACCGGAGCCCAGGAGGGCATTTCAAGTCCGTCACCCGGCCGCGTCTGTCGAATGCTTGCGTGAGTTTCCTCCACGGGCTCGCTTGACGCGCCCGATGAAGTCGGGGTTGCGGTGCCCGGCCTCATCCCTTGCAGCACCAACTCCTTGCATCGCGTTCTGTGGCCGGGTGCGTCATGCGAGGTGGCTGGCGCCCCGGGACTCCTCGCGGTCGTGGAGTCGAGGGGCGCGCCGGCGCACTCAGGTCCGTCGCGCCCGGGTGCTCACTGGGGCGCGTGCGCCACGTAGAAGTCGACCTGCTCCTTCACGCGCCCGGCGAATTCTGGGTTGAGGCGCTCGAGGATGTTCCACTCCAGCTCCAGGAGCCTGCGGATGTTGGGGCGGGCGGAGCGCGTCTGCATCTCCGGCTCCGTCCCCACCAGGGCGGCGGGAGTGGCGTTGGGGGTGTTGTGCACGGTGTCGTAGCCCGTGTGGACGAGGCCGGGGAGGGCCTGGGTCCGGCCGAAGGTCGTGGCGGCCATCTCATAGGCGCGCACGGAGAAGCGGCCATCGGCGCGGATGTGCCCCTCGACGTACAGGCGGGACCAGCGCGTGCCGATGTCGAAGCTGCCCGTCACCTTCCAGGGGGTCTGCAGGAAGTAGGGGTCGGTGCTCGGCAGCAGGTCATAGCCACGGTCCGCGATGACCTTCTCGGCGGCCTTCATGACCTCCATGGCCGGCAGGTCATACACGACGAGGCTGCTGGTCCGCTCCAACAGCACCTTCTGGGGGGCGGCGCATCCCGCGAAGCACAACGCCGCCACGATGCTCGTCATTGCCGCGAGCCATTGCTTCCGCACCATCATCGTCGCCTCGTCCGCTGGAGTGGACCGCGCGACGCAAAGGGAGTCGTGCGCGCGGTGCAGCGAAAACAACGAGGGATGTTTCGGGGCATATCGCCTTGGGCGAGCACTCGTTGCCGCGTGGTGCCTGGAGTCACGAGGTAACTCCCCTTCGGTGCATGCCAGCCGGCGGCTGGCGTCGCGACACCTCCACCGCGCATGTCGCTCAAGCGTTGGGCGCGCGAGAAGGACCCAACTCGAGCCGATTGCTCGGCGGCCGTTGCTGCTCGGTGATGGGGGCGCGCGAGACTCCGTGTTCGCGTGGAGGCTCGGGAGGCGGGCCCCTCGACGCGATACCTCGCCTTCCGTTGCTGTTCAGGGCTGAGGGTCGCGAGGCGCGGCGGCGCGGGAGAGTCTGTCTCGCACCGCGATGCCCAGCCCACTGGCGGCGGGGAGACAGACGACGAGCACGTCATGTCCCCGCTCGTCCGCTTCACGCAGCCTCGCGTAGAGCACGCGCGCGGCTCCGGTCGGGTCCTCGGGCACGTCGAAGCGAGGCACGTCCGGCGGCAGCTCCAGGCTCTCCGGTCCCAGCACGCCCACGCGCAGGCCCTGCTCCCTCAATGCCCGCACGCGTGCTCCGGCCTCTCCCGGCTCGGCGAGCACCACGCCCGCGCGCGGCGCGTAGTGCGACGCGAGCGAGCCCGACACGCGGACCTTGGATACGGCACGCACGGGCACCGGATGTCCCAGCACGCGCTCGACGTCCTCGGCGGACAGGCCACCAGGGCGCAGGATGGCGGGGGCGCCGGAGCTCAAATCGACGATGGTGGACTCCACGCCCACGGTGCTCGGTCCACCGTCCAGCACCAGATCCACGTCCGCGCCCAGGTCCGCGCGCACGTGCTCCGCCGTGGTGGGGCTCACCCGGCCAAAGCGGTTGGCGCTCGGCGCGGCCACGCCTCCGCCCAGGGCCTTCAGCACCGCGAGCGCCACCGGATGTCCCGGCACGCGCAGCGCCACCGTGTCCTGGCCGCCCGTCACGGCGTCCGTGGCCCGGGGCGTGCGAGGCAACACGAGCGTGAGCGGTCCAGGCCAGAAGGCCTCGGCGAGACGGTGCGCGGCGTCGGGGATGTCCCGGGCCCAGGAAGACAGGTGCTCGGCGCCAGACAGATGGACGATGAGCGGGTGGGTGGCGGGGCGGCCCTTGATGGCGAAGACACGGCGCACCGCCAGCTCGTCCTCGGCGTTGGCCGCGAGGCCGTACACCGTTTCCGTCGGCAGGGCGATGACACCGCCGTGCCGCAGCAATTCCACCGCGCGCTCGACGAGCTCCGGATTTAGCATGCGTGGCCGCACTGTCGCGCCGGGAGGAAGCATGGGCAAGTCGCACGTCTTCGATGCGCGCAGTCGGATGCCGGTGTCGGCCTCCGAGCTGTTCGCCTGGCATGCCCGGGAAGGGGCGCTCGCACGGCTGACGCCCCCCTGGGAGCGGATGGAGTTGCTGGAGCGCTCGGGCGACGGCATCCACCCCGGCGCCCGCGTCACCATGCGGATGCGCCTGGGCCCCTTCCCCCGCCGCTGGGTGGCCGAGCACACGGCGTACGTGCAGGACTCGCTCTTCCAGGACACGCAGGTGTCCGGCCCGTTCTCGAAGTGGGTCCACACCCACCGGATGTGGCCCGAGCCCGCGACGAACTCCTCCGTCCTGGAGGACGAGGTGGAGTACGTCCTGCCCATGGGCCCGCTGGGCAGCCTCTTCGGTGGAGGCACCGCGCGTCGCACGCTGGAGCGGATGTTCGCCTATCGCCACCGGGTGACACTGGAAGACCTGCGGCGCCACGCCGCCTTCGCGCAAGCCGGCCCCCTCACCGTGGCCATCACCGGCGCGTCGGGCTCGATTGGCTCGTCGCTCGTGCCGTTCCTCACCACCGGCGGCCACCACGTGAAGCGCCTGGTGCGAGGCCGCGCCGACGCCTCGCGCAACGAGGTGGCGTGGGTGCCCGACAAGGGCGAGGTGGACATCGCCTCGCTGGAGGGCGTGGACGCGGTGGTGCATCTGGCGGGCGCCAACGTCGCCGGCAAGCGCTGGTCTCCCGACTACAAGGACGCCATCCTCAAGAGCCGCACCGAGGGCACGCTCACGCTGTCGGAGGCGCTGGCGCGCATGAAGAAGAAGCCCCGCGTGCTGGTGTGCGCCGCGGGCAGCGGCATCTACGGCGACCGGGGCGACGAGCCGCTCACCGAGGAGAGCGCGCCGGGCACCGGGTTCCTCGCGGATGTGTGCCGCGCCTGGGAGGCCGCCACCGCGCCCGCGGAGGCCGCCGGCATTCGCGTGGTGCACCTGCGCATCGGCCCCGTGCTGGACGCTCGCGATGGCGCACTGGCGAAGATGCTGCCCGCCTTCCTCGCGGGCGGCGGTGGACCCATCGGCTCCGGTCGCCAGTGGATGAGCTGGGTGTCGATGGAGGACATCCTCGGGCTCTTCCACTTCAGCCTCTTCACGGAGGCGGCGCGTGGCCCCATCAACTCCGTGGCGCCGGGAGCGGTGCGACAGGCGGACTTCGCGAAGACGCTGGGTCGGGTGCTGAGACGGCCTGCCTTCCTGCCGATGCCCGCCGCGGTCATCCGCACTCTCTTCGGGCAGATGGGGCAGGAGGCCCTGCTGGCGGGTGCCCGGGTGCTTCCCTCCACCGCCGAGCGGCTTGGCTACTCCTTCCTCCTGCCGGACCTGGAAGGGGCGCTGCGCTTCACGCTCGGCCGCACCACGGCGGGGCCGGAGTTCCGCCATGACTGAGCGGTTCGGCGCTTGACAATGCCCCCTGGGGGGACTGATGGAATGGCCCCCTATGATTCAGGTCGAAGGGCTGACCAAGTACTACGGTGAGCATGCGGCCATCCGGGACCTGGCTTTCACCATCGGCCAGGGTGAAGTCATCGGCTTCCTCGGCCTCAATGGCGCGGGCAAGTCGACGACGTTGAAGGTCCTCGGCTGCGTGCTCTTGCCGACCGCCGGCCGTGTCGTCATCGACGGCCATGACGTGGTGAGCAACGCCCACGAGGTGCGGCAGCGCATTGGCTACCTCCCGGACGTGCCGCCGCTCTACGAGGAGATGACGGTGGGCGAGTACCTGGCCTACGTCGCGCGCTTGCGCGGCGTGACGGCCCGGGACACCACCGCGCGCGTGGGCGAGGCGGAGGAGAAGACGGGCCTTCGCGAGGTGGACGGCGAGCTCATCTCCACGCTCAGCCACGGCTACCGTCAGCGCGTGGGCGTGGCGCAGGCGCTGGTGCACAAGCCCGCGCTGCTCATCCTCGACGAGCCCACCAGCGGCCTGGACCCTCGGCAGATTGTCGAGATGCGCGACGTCATCCGCGGGCTCAAGGGCACGCACACGGTGCTCGTCTCCAGCCACATCCTCCCGGAAATCTCCCAGACGTGTGACCGGCTCCTCATCATCCACAAGGGGACGCTGGTGGCGCAGGGGACGGAGGAGGAGCTGGGACGGAAGATGGGCGGCGGCGGCTCCATCGAGGTGGAGGTGCGGGGAGACCGGGCGCGTGCGCTCGAGGTGCTCAAGCCGTTTGGCGCGGTGGACGTGGACCGGGCGGCGGACGGCGTGGTGTCGCTGACGCTGCGGGCCTCTCCGGACGAGCGTCCGCGCGTGGCGCAGGCGGTGGTGGGCGCGGGGCTGGAGTTGTTGCGGTTGGACCAGGGCGCGGGCCAGTTGGAGTCCATCTTCCTGCGGCTGACGCACGGTCAGGAGGTGCGCGCGTGAAGGCCCTGCTCATCGCCCGTCGCGAGCTGTCCGGCTACCTGCGCACGCTCAGCGGCTACGTCGTCATCGCGGTCATCCTCGCGTTGAACGGCCTGTTCTTCAACGCGTACGCCCTGGGCGGCGCGAGCAAGCGCTCCGCCGAGGTGCTGTCGCAGTTCTTCTATTACTCGAGCGGCTTCACCATCGTCGCCTCGGTGTTCATCTCCATGCGGCTGTTGGCGGAGGAGCGGCAGACGGGCACACTGCCCCTCTTGTACTCGTCGCCGCTGCGAGACCGCGACATCGTGCTGGGCAAGTTCCTGGCGGGGCTCGCCTTCCTGTCGCTGTACGTGTTGTGCACGCTGTACATGCCGGTGCTGGTGCTGGTGAACGGCAAGGTGTCCTTCGGCCACGTGGCGGCGGGCTATCTGGGACTGCTGCTGCTGGGCAGTGCTTCTCTCGCCGTCGGCACGTTCGGCTCGGCGCTGGCACGCAATCAGTTGCTCGCGGCGATTACCTCCGCGGTGATGCTGGTGGCGCTCATCCTCTGCTGGCTGCTGGCGCGAATCACCGAGCAGCCGCTGTCGGATGTCTTCAGCGCGATGTCCCTGTGGAACCAGCACTTCCCGCCGTTCCAATCGGGGCTCATCCACGTGCGTGACGTCGTCTATTACCTGGTCGTCACCTACGTGGCGCTGTTCGCGGCCACCCGGGTGCTCGAAGCGCGGAGGTGGCGATGAGCACCCGTCCGGTGGGCAATGGGCTGGCGGCGACGCTGGTCTTCGTGGCGGGGCTGGTGGCGGTCTTCATCGGCGAGCGCATCCTGGGCGTGGGGACGGGCCGCGCGGCCTTCTCCGGGCTGGGCGCGGTGGCGGCGGTGGGCGCGGTCATCTGGCGCTTCGCGCGCTCCCGGGGCACGGGCGCGGACCGGCGCACGGTGGATGTTTGGGTGCTGGGCCTCTACGGCCTGGGCCTGCTCGCGCTGGCGCTCTACTTCCTCCAGTCCGACGTGGGCACGGCCCTCTTCGGTGGGCCGCTGTCGCAGAAGGCGCCCAAGCTGGCGGTGATGCTGGCGGCGCTGTTCCCCGCGCTCTTGACGTGCTGCCTGGTGCCGCTGGCGCTGGTGGAGACGGCGGCGCAGGCGATGACGCGGGCGCCGGTGCTGGAGACGGGCCGCGCTCGCAGCGCGCTGTTCTCCGGCCTGGGCCTGTCCTTCGTGCTCATCTTCGCCTTCGCGACCATGTACGTCGTCACGCAGGCGAACACGACGTGGGACCTGTCGTACTTCCGCACCGCGAAGCCCGGCGACTCCACGCGCAAGGTGGTGCGCGGACTCAACGAGCCGCTGCAGGTGACGCTCTTCTTCCCGCCCGCGAACGAGGTGGGAGAGGCGGTGCGCCAGTACTTCCAGGACCTGTCCGTGGAGAGCCCGGAGCTGCTCAACGTGGAGCGGCTGGACCAGGCGGTGGAGCCGGCTCGCGCGAGGACGCTGGGCGTGCACAACAACGGCACCGTCGTCGTGGCCCGGGGTGAGCGCAAGGAGCCCTTCACGGTGGGATTGGAGCTGGACCGCGCGAGAGGGCAGCTCCAGCGGCTGGACCAGGAGGTCCAACGGCGGCTCCTGACGGTGGCGAAGCCCCGACGCGTCGTCTACTTCACCGCGGGCCATGGCGAGCGCGCGGAGACGCGTCCGGTGCCCGGTGAGATGCCGCAGCCGTCCGTGGCCCAGTTCAAGGAGTTGCTGCGCGCGCAGAACGTAGACGTGCGGTCGCTGGGGGTCGCGGAGGGACTGGGCCGTGAGGTGCCTCGCGACGCGGGGGCGCTGGTGGTGGTGGGTGCCACGCGCGACTTCCTCCCCGAGGAGCTCGCGGCGGTGCGCGAATACCTGGAGCGTGGCGGCCGGTTGTGGGTGGCGCTGGAGCCGGAGGGCCCTCGCTTCGAGAAGCTGCTGGAGCCCCTGGGCTTGAAGTACGCGGGCACGCCGCTGGCGAATGACCAGGTGTACTTCCGCACCACGCGTCAGCAGAGCGACCGGGGCAACCTGGGCACGGCGACGTTCAGCTCCCATCCGTCCGTCACGTCGCTGTCGGCGATGGGCGGCCAGTCGCCGGTGGCCTTCCTGGGCGCGGGTGCGCTGGACCAGGTGCAGCCGCTGCCCAACGGCGTCATGCACGACATCTCCGTGCGCGCGCATGGCGCGACGTTCGCTGACGCCAACGGGAACTTCACCCCGGACGCCGGAGAGACGCGGCGCACGTGGCCGCTGGTGGTGGCGGTGGAGCAGCCCGCGGCCGCCGGCAAGGAGTCGATGCGCGCCGTCGTCATGGCGGACGCGGACGTGGTGAGCGACGTGGTGCTGTCCAACATGGGCAATGCCTACCTCGCGGTGGACACGCTGCGGTGGCTGACGGGCGAGGAGTCCGTGTCCGGCGCGGTGTCCTCGGAGGAAGACGTGCCCATCCAGCACACGCGGGAGCAGGACGTGGCGTGGTTCTACGCCACCGTGTTCGTGGCCCCGGCGCTGGTGCTGGCGCTGGGCTTCGTGACGACGCGGCGGCGAGGCCGTCGTGCTCCGCGCGCCCCGGTGGCGGCGGGAGGTGAGCAATGAAGGCGCGGGACCTGGCGCTCCAGGGCGCCCTCGCGGTGGTGGCGCTGGTGGCCGCCTATCTCGTGTGGCAGCGGGCGCCCGCGGGTGCTCCCGGTGACGTGACGGTGGTGGAGCTGCCGGCGCGCGCCCTGGACAAGGTGCGCTACGAGGACGAGGCGCGCTACGTGGAGCTGTATCGCGACGCGCAGTCGCGGGACATGCTGTGGGTCCGCCTGGGCTACAAGCCCTCGAAGGGCCTCCCCGCGGCGGAGGGCACGGATGCGGGCTCCGCGCCGGGCACGGATGGCGGGGCTTCCGGCACCGTGGCTCAAGGTGGACAGGACGCGGGTACGCCGCCCCTGGCCGCCACGCCGCCGCAGCCGCCTCCGCGCGAGCTTCGGGCCAACGAGGTGGCGGCGAAGCTCTTCCCGCGCTTCGCCCCGCTGCGGGCCACGCGGGCGCTCGGCGTGCTCGAGGCGAAGAAGCTGGAAGAGGTGGGGCTGACCACGTCGCAGCGCAAGCTGACGCTGACGCTGGGGGGCAAGGTGGAGACCTTCACGCTCGCCTCGACGACGGGAGGCTGGGGCACGCCCTACCTGCGTCGCGAGTCGGACGGCCAGGTGTTCCTGCTGGGCCCCGCGCTGCTGCCGGATTTGGAGAACGCGAACAGCCGGCTGGTGGACCGGCGGCTGCACACGTTTGATTTGGGGGACTTCGACGCGGTGGTCATCTCCTCCGGGGGCGCGTCGCGGACCTTCACGGCGACCGGCAAGGCACCCAACCCCGTCGCGTTGGCGCCAGAAGAGGCGCCGGACAAGCCGGACGAGTTCACCCGGAACTGGCATGACCGCGTGTGGCGCCTGATGCCGTTGGACCTGCTGGGCCGCGACGAGCAGCCGACGGGAGGCGAGCCCAAGGAGGCCTTCCGCGTGGAGTACCGGCGCGGCGGCAAGTCCGTGGGCGAGCTGACGGTGGCGCGGGGCACGGACGGCTTCTTCGCGCGCACCGAGCACACCCCCGGCTGGGTCCGCCTCCACGCGGGCGTGGACCCGTTGGCCGCGGAGGCCGCGCGTGTGACGACGCCGGTGTCGTCAGCGGGCGCGCCGTGAATCGGGCGGCTCGGGGCTGTCATCCAGCCCCAGTCTCACGTCGACGAAGCTGTACGGCGCCCAGGGGCCGGTGAAGCGGAAGGCGTAGAGGTCCGAGCGCGCGGCGAGCATCCGGACCCTCGCCTCGAAGGCGGGCACCGCGTCCCTGGCGACGAGGAAGGCCGCGTTGAGCAGCATCCGCTCGCCCACGGGCGCGTCTGTGCATGTCGCGCTGGCCAGCGGGTGCAGGCCCTCCAGCATCGCGGCCATGTCCAGCGACGCGCGCAGCTCCACGGCTTGCCCCAGCCGTCGCTCGTGCTCGGTCTCCAGCTCGTTCTCCCGGCGACGCAGGCCCGCGTCCTCGAACTCCATGCGTCGGGCCAGGTGCTCGCGGTGGTAGAGCACCTTGAGCCCCAGCTCCACCTTGCCCTCCAGTGCCACCAGGGTCCGGGTGAGCGCGTCCTGGGCGGAGCGGAGCAACCGCCGCACCTCGGCCTCCGAGCCCAGCACCGTCCCGAAGGCCACGGGCAGCAGCGTGTGCTCACGCAGCATCACCTCGGCGGCGCGCTGGTGGGCCAGCAGGTTGGCTCGCGTCGGGTCCACCACGCGCGCGGGGGCTGACGACACCAGCGCGACGAGCGCTCCTTCGCGCACCGCGTGGACGTGGGCCGGCGGCATCCCCAGGCCGATGGGGCCGAAGTCCAGCGGGCCCTCGGTGCGCACCACGCCATAGAGGTAGTGCGGACCCGCGAGTTCCTCCGGCGTCCGCGTGACGCGCGCCCGGGGCTTGCTCTTCGGAGTGTTCTTCACCGTGTTGCGCTTGCCGCGTCCCTCCCGGGGCGGGGGTGGGGTG
>NZ_VIFM01000310.1 GCF_006636215.1 Myxococcus llanfairpwllgwyngyllgogerychwyrndrobwllllantysiliogogogochensis
CCACCCCCAGCGCGCCTCCGGCGCCTGCCGCACAGCCCCCCACGTCGGTCGAGGGCACGCAGTCTGCCAACCAGCGCGGGCGCTTCGCCGGCATGTCGCTGGAAGCGTTGCAGGCGAAGTACCGCGAAGTCGTGGGGCGCCCGACGGGCAGCAGCGACATCCCCTACCTCAAGTGGAAGATTCGGGAGGCGGAGGCCGGACGCGTGCCGGTGGGTCCCCGTCCCGAGCGCGAGGTGAAGGTGCGCGAGGACGGCAAGCGCGTCATCCCCCTCTCCTTCGACGCGGAGGACTTGGCGGCCCTGGACAAGGCCTGGCGCGACGCGGGCATCCCGAGCCGGACTCGTTTCTTCATGCGCGCGGTCCACCGAGAACTCACGGCCATGGGCGCCACCGAAGCCGCCGCGCGCTTCGCCCCGAAAGAGGAGGAGTGAGGCCCGCATCCACTCGCCCCAGCAGGACAGCTAATAGGCTGAGAGGCCCTCCCAACCCGGACGCGCTCCGCCCCGCCGTCCACACGCGAGGCGGGCGCCAACATCGCCGTGAAGTGAAACACCGCCCGAGACCTTCGACCGGCCCCTCCTTCAACGCAGTCCCCACGGGAACAACATGAAGACACGCGAAGAATTGGAAACGATGACCGTCAAGAAACTGCGCCGCTACGTCATCGACACCGGAAACAGCTTCCCCTACTTGGGGGAAACCAAGAAGGCCAAGATCATCGACAAGCTCATGAAGATTCGAGCCGAGCGGGAGGACACGAAGCCCACGCCGACCGCCAAGGAGGCAACCTAGCCGCAGCCCCTCGCCATTCGAGGGCCTTGCCGGGCTGCGACAGGCACGTCCGGCAAGCCACTCGAAGCGGCCGAAATAGGCCCCAAGCGCGCACGCCCAGCCTCACCACCAGACACACGCTCCATCGGGAACAGCGCCCCAGCCAAACGCCAACGCCCCAGAACATACACCCCAAAGACAGCAGAGAGGACTTGATACGCCCGCCCACAAGAGCGTGTATGCCCCTCGCGACGGGCACAAAAGCACCGCACAATCCCACAGGAATACCGACCATGAGCGCGACGGCCATCCCTTTTCACGTTATCCCGATGAAGGTGATTGACTTCAGCAACGCCAAGCTGAGCCTCGACCTCGGCAAAAGCCGGTACGGCACGGCCCAGCCCCAACTGGACATCTTCCTTCCGCCCAGCGCAACCCACCGGCAGATGAGCGCGTTGCTCCACGCCTTCGCCGCCAGCCTGGAGCTGAGCACCCCCGCCAGCGAGCGGTGGATCGTGCAGAGCGAGCGCCTCTCGGAGCCGAACCATGGCCGCATCTACCTGGAGCTGGCCGAGGGGGACCATGCCGAGGCCATGCGCGGGATGATGCTCCTCAACACCCTGCTGGGCTGAGCGGAGAGGTCAGCGGGAGTCCGCGCCGCAGCACCGCGCAGGTTTCCCCGTCCATCCCCACCCAGTCAATCACACACACTGAAATTCCCCCACCAGCCGCAACCCAAGCGCCTGAAACACGCGCCACCCGTCGAGAGCGGACGAGAAACCCCGCGTATTCTCGCGAATACTCCAGACGCCCAAATCCGCCCTTCCGGCCGTCGAAGTGGACTTGCTTCATTCACACACAAGAGCGTGTATGTGTTTCGCGACGGGCGCCACAGCCCGCGCGAACGCGAGAGGAAAACTCCATGAAGACGCTCCGGTTTGGAATTGAGATTGAGACGGTTGGCGCCAGCCGCCAGAAGCTGGCCCACGCGATTCAGGGCGCGGTGGGCGGGCACGTTTCCGGCGACTACCGGGGCTGGCAGGTGACGGACTCCCAGGGCCGCGCCTGGAAGGTGGTGCCGGACGGCTCGCTGAGTGGGGGCGAGTACAGCGGCGAAATCGTCTCCCCCATCCTCACCTACCAGGACCTGGAAGCCTTACAGCAGGTGGTGCGCGCCGCTCGCGAGGCCGGCGCCCGCGCCGACGCTTCCACCGGCATCCACATCCACGTCGATGGCAGCCGCTTCGACGCCAAGGGCGTCACCAACCTCGTCAAAATGGTGCACAAGCAGGAGCGCCTCCTGGAGACCGCCCTCGGGGTGAGCGCCGCGCGGCTGAACCGCTTCTGCAAGCCCATCGACGGGGCCTTCCTCCAGCGGCTGGAGGCCCGGCGCCCGCGCACCCTCCAGGACGTGAATGAGGCTTGGTACGGGCGCCGCAACCTCGCCCCGCAGCGCTACGACTCCAGCCGCTACCACGGCCTCAACCTCAATAGCCTCTTCTTCCGGGGCACGATTGAATTCCGATACTTCAACGGCTCGGTGCACGCGGGCGAGGTGAAGGCCTACGTCCAACTGGTGTTGGCCCTCGCCGCCCGCGCCCTGGCCTCGAAGGCCGCCTCCAGCAAGCGCCGCGACTTCAACCCCGCCACCGCCAAGTACGACTTCCGGGTGTTCTTGCTCCACCTGGGCCTGATTGGAGAGGAGTTCAAAACGGCGCGCCTGCACCTTCTCAAGCACCTGGAAGGCAGCGCCGCCTGGAAGGGCCAGCGTCGCGACGGGCGCGGGCCGGGTGGGGAAGGCACGCCCGGCAGCGAAGGCGCGCAGGGCGGCAGCGGCAGCGCCCAGGGCGGCACGAACGAGGCCCTGGCCGCCTGAAGCGGACTCAACGCCGGGGCCCTTCGGGGCCCTGGCTGGCCAATGTCAACGGCGGGCCGCGCGCCCGCCCTCAACGCGAGAAACCCCATGCTCTACTTCGCCTACGGCTCCAACCTCGACAGGGCCCAAATGCGCACACGTTGCCCCGGCGCTACTGTCGAAGCCCGCGCCACCCTTCCCGACCACACCCTGGTGTTTGGCGGCTACAGCCGCCGCTGGGGCGGCGCGGTCGCCAGCGTCCAGCGCGTGCGCGGCGCTCACGTCGAGGGGTTGCTGTACCGCCTCACGCCCGAGGACCTGCGCGCCCTCGACATCTTCGAGGGGCACCCCGTCGCATACCGGCGCGCCACCCGACTGGTGAGTGACAGGGCAGGCCTGCGCCGCCGCGCGCTGGTGTACCTCCAGCCCGAGACTGGCTTCGAGACCTGGCCGCCCGCTGGCCGCTACTTCCGCGTCCTCTGGCACGCCTACGGGCGACTGGGCTTCAACCGCGCCGCGCTCGCGGGCGCCCTGGGCAGTGCGGCATGAAGCGCGCCTCAAAGTCGACGCGCGTCTTCGTCTACGGAACGCTGCTGTCCGGCGAACCCAACCACAGACTCTTGTGCGGCGCACGCCTCGTCGGACTAGCGCGGACACTTCCCCGCTTTACCCTCTACGACTACGGGCCCTTCCCTGCCCTCGCCTCCAGGGGCAAGCACGCTGTCGAGGGAGAGGTCTACGAAGTCGACGCGCTCATGCTGGCGGCGCTCGACAGGCTCGAGGGCCACCCTCGCTTCTACCAGCGCACGTCCATTGCCCTCGACGGTGCGGGCCGCGTCGAGGCATACCTGTTTCCCAAGGGGCGGTTGGCTGGCCGCCCCATCATCGAGTCCGGTTGCTGGCGTCGACACCTGAAGGAGAGGAAACCATGGTAATCGTCATGCGCGACGGACGTGTCTTCCAGGGCACGGCCGTCCAAATCGTGAAGGGAATGCAGGACATCGCCTTCGGCGTGGAGCGCCTCTCCATTCCCGAGTACATCGACTGGGTGGTTGCCAATACCCAGCGTTTCGAGTCCGTCGCGCTGCGCGTGCAGGGCGCAACCGCCGAGGAGAAGGCCGCGTCACTCGTGGATGAAATGCTGCGCGAGGGCCTGGCGACGCGAGGGTGAGCCGGGCCGGTATGGCATGCCTCTCAGGGTATGCCCATGCGGCCCGGGCCCGTCCGCCTGCCGAAGCGCCCTGTTTCACCTGATGTTTCACGCACGTCCAGGAGTCGCGCCCCTCATGCGTGGTGCTCGCCACTGCGGAGGGGCAACTCTCTCGCCCCGCGAGTAACCCACTCCCGCAGTGCTTCCTGCTCCGGGGCGTGAGCGCACGCTGAGTCATTCGCCTCCACCAGAGCCTCAACGCATCCTCGGCGCCCAGCGCGTGCAGCGCCGCGGCCTCTGCCGTTCGGTACTCCGCCTTCGCCCTGGCCATCCGCGTCCGTGATTCGGCACTCCCGTCCATTGTCGCGTACGCTCGCTGCAACGCCACCTCCACCCGCCGCAGTGCTTCTGCGAGGGCCTCCCGCTCGCTCATCGTCATCCGCACTCCCCACAGCACGCGACGTGCCAGTTCGCCGGGCGACGCATGCCAACAACCATTTCCGTGAGGTCGCTTCGTATTGTCACCAGAGGCGGGCGCTCCCTTCCTCCACTCAAGCACTGCTCGACTACGACACATGCCCAGAGGATGGTAATCATTACCCGCCGTCCCAACGCGCATTCGCCCCGAATACACAGCAATGCGAGCAAAGCCACACATGCCCAAAATCCCACGCACTCCTGCTTCGAAGGCTCACGGCACATCCTCTTCCACGAGGGAGCCGCTCCGCTCGTCCGCTCCGAAGTCCACGGGCTCTCTTGAGTCGGCCTTCCGCTCCGCCCTTGATGAGGAGTTGGCGCGCCCACTCGCCAGCCTTGTCGCGAGACTGGCCGGGGTGGCGAGGCGCCTCGCCCCGGAGCCCCAGCAGGAAGTGCCGAGCCAGCGCCCAGGCCCCGACGCGAGGCGTCCTCCCCCTACGCAACAGCAGCGCCGGACCCCGCTCCCGCCTCCCGCGCAACAACAGCACCGGCCTCCGCTCCCGCCTCCCACGCCTACAGCCAGGGCATGCGCCGTCATCGGCTGCAAGCGCCCCCACCGCAGCCAGGGCTACTGCGGGGCGCACTACCAGAAGCGGCGCCTCATGTTGGCCACGGGGCGCCTGCACGCCGCATGGGTAGAGGACGCCGCGCCCCACAGCATCCCCGAAGTCATCCTGCCGCGCGGGCGCAGGCCCAGGGCTGACGCCGCGCCTGCTACGCCGGCTCCCGCCGTCACCCCTGCCCCTCGCATGTGGGTGCGCAAGAAGGGGGCAACGGGGGCGGACGGCGCCGCCGGCCCTGGGGCGCCCACGCCAGCCGGGCAACCCAACGCGAGTTCGGAGCAGGAGCGCGCCAAGGCCACCGTCCAGCGCTGGGCCAGCGAGTTCCGCTCGGGGAAGCGGCGCGCCTGAAGCGGCCCCGTCCGCGCCAGGCCCCCTCCTGCCCCAGGAGGGGCGCCCTTCCTGCGCGGTGACGTCAGGGCCGCCCGTCCGGTTCGACGGGGGTCAGGCGCCCGTCCATCGTGACGCGCAGCACGTGGGCGGGCGCGGACACACCAGCCCGGTCGCAGAAGACTTCGTCGAGTCTCTGATTCGTCGTCCCCACCACGAGGTTCCCCGCCTCATCCAGCGCGTGTGCCAGCGGCGCGCCTGGGAGTTCCACCCAAGGCGTGGCGCGCCACCGTCCCTCGGACGCTTCGACACGCACCAGACGCCCGTCTCCACCAAACAGGTGCGCGAGTCCCTCCACCACCACGAGGGTGCCGTGCACCCGCACGGCCAGCAGGGGGTTGGCATGTGGCTCCTCCAGCACCGTCACCCGCCCTGCCTCGTGCACTTCCAGCGTGCCGCCAAACTCCCCGGAGTCCCGGCCGACGAGGCAGGCCTCCCCCATGGCTTCGAGGACGGACGCGAAGTCCGCTCCAGGTACGTGCGCGCATGGCCCCTCTCGTGACGGCGCCTTCGGCTTGTCCCAGTGCAAATGGATGGACGTGGGGCTCTGGCACATCTGCCAATCCGGGCCGCGCCCTGGAAGCACACTGGGGGGCTCAGAAGGCGACGCCGGCTGCACCTCATCACCGGAGAGAGCCTGCAGGGCCCACCTCGCGTGGCTCCGCGCCACAGGAGAGGCATGCGTCGTCAGCACCTGATGGAACAGCGGCTCCAACTCTTCCCTATGGGCCCGGAAGGTGGAGCTGCCCAGCGCCCGGACAGCAGCGGCCTGAACTTCGCTGTGCGGCGCATACACCGCCTGGCGCAACGCATTGAGAGCGACTGGGTCTCCCACGCGTCCAAGAGTCTCCGCCGCCCGCGCGCGCTCCCACCCCTCCTCCCCCGTGGCCAGCAGGCGCAGCAGCGGCCCCGTCGCGACTGGCCGCGCCACCGGCCCCAGGGACGCGAGGCTCGCGAGGGCCCGGGCGCGGCATTCAAGCACGGCGAGCTGCTGGAGGACCTCGGGCACCGCAGCAGGGCTGTTGAAGGCCACCAGCGCCTGCAGCGCCACGG
Source organism: Myxococcus llanfairpwllgwyngyllgogerychwyrndrobwllllantysiliogogogochensis (assembly GCF_006636215.1). GTDB lineage: Bacteria > Myxococcota > Myxococcia > Myxococcales > Myxococcaceae > Myxococcus > Myxococcus llanfairpwllgwyngyllgogerychwyrndrobwllllantysiliogogogochensis. Next base: position 6,257 of record NZ_VIFM01000310.1, read on the forward strand.
GCGTGAGGCGCACGTCCGCCCGTTGTAGCCCCTGGAGTACCTCGGGCTCGGCCTTCGCCCCCTGGCGCTCGTAGGCCGCCAACACCGACGCCACGTAGGCCGCTCGCGGGGTACACCCGTCGAAGATGGCCTCGCAACTTGGCGCTGGAGCTGCCGGGCAGGACATCCCTGGCGGGCGCCGGAGAGTGGGCTCCGCCAGCTCTCGCGCAAGGAGCGTCCGTAGGCGCGGGACGAAATTCTCAGTGAGCATGGAGGCGCTCCGGGCGAGCACGTAGCGCACCCGCACCAGCGCCTCCCAGTTCGATTCCGGGTTCTCCAGCACGTCCAGCAGCACCGGAACCAATCTCGGCCCGAGGTGCTCCAGTGTCGACGTGGGCGACTCCATGAGGTGTCGCACCATGGCTGGAGCTGCTCGCGCGTCATCGAGTGAGGAGAGCGCGTGCAGAGCCATTCCACCGGGCTCGCGTTCATAGGCTTCGAGGAGCGCAGGCACAGCCTGCCTGGCCTTCTCTTCCATCGACGCCAGCGCGAGTGCTGCACCTCCGCGGACCCGACGCTCCCCATGGCGAAGAAGCGGAATCAGCCGGGGGACGACGTCCTCCCCCTCTCGCCCCAGCTTCCACGCAGCACACTGCTGCTCCGGCGGCAGCCATCGCTCCCCACTGTCTGGGCCGTGGACTTCCTGCAGGAGCGCAAGGCACGCGTCGGCCCCCTTGCAGCAGCCCTCCCACGTCATGACGTCGTCCCGCCTCCACGCCTGCCGGGCACACCCCAGCGACAGCGCCACCACCGCGCACACGAGCCCAGCCAGCCAGCGGGGGCGCCCGGACCTCACCTCTCCCTCCATGTCATCGCCTCTCATTCTCCCTTCGCGGTGAAGGGACTCCGAACCCAGCGCTTCAGCCAGTCACGAGCCGCGCAGCGAAGGAGCGCTGTGCGCGAGGGGCCTTCACGACGCGGGTGCCGGCCATCCAGTCGTGAAGACACCGCCGGTCCTCTCCAACGCAGAAGAGCGCGTCCACGAGGCCGAACCACCCGCAGTAGCCGCAGAGCGCAATCGGGAGCGCGTTCCTCAGCAGGGCGATCCTCCACACCTCCGCTGGACGGCCATCTCTTCGGACGACGCGGATTCCCAGGAGCCTCTTGCCGAGACTCGCCCCCGTCCCTCGAATCAGGCTCGCCTGCACGAACAACACGAGGAGCGCCGGGGCGTAGACGACCGGAGCCTTCATCGCCGCCTCGTCCGGAATGGCCAGACACCGAAGGACGCCCAGGAGCAGGGACGGCAAGAGGAGCGCGGAACCATCGACGAGGCTTGCCGCGAGCCGGGCCCTGCGCGTCGCCAACTCAGGAGCGGCGTGAAGGCACCCGAAGCACCGGCCCGCCCAGGACAAGGCACAGAAGGCACAGACGAAGGTGCCGCAACGGGTACAGGCACCGGCAACGGAGAAGCCTGGGTGCTCGGAGCATTGGGCTTCCGAAATCGATTCAACGGCCTCGCGGAAGTCGGACATGGGGAGCCGCAGCACAGCTACCCCGCCCCAAGACGGCAAGTTCCTTCAACGAGAAGTTCCCCTTGCACCCATAAATGCAACCCAACGGGTTTAGTCCACTCGACCTTCCCAACATTCTCCTTGCCACCCACGGGTTACCGCGACGCCTGTTTCCACTGATTGGGGGAGCGTCCCGCTCAAGAAATGAACCCTTGAAGCGCACTGCTCCAGGGAAGATCCACGGCGGAGGGACCCTATATTTGGCGGGCGGAGCGACCAACCTCGATTGCTGCGCCTCGATAGCGTCAAGGCTACGCGAGGACCTGTATCATCATGGTCCAGCGAGGCGCGTGGAGAGCATTGTCGGCTTGGCGCGTCCACGGGGGCGACAACATTCCTGCCCCAAAGGGCCACTCGTTGGCACTCGCAAGGCCTCGGTGCAGGAGTCTCGGGGTAAAGAGTCAAATTCTACGCCACGGAGAGGGACACGTTATAGACCGACGTGTCCCGCAAGCCGGTGTCAATGGCGTTACGAGGATGAGCCGGGCTCGACCGGTGCCGGTGCATTCACGTCGATTCCGTCCCGGCGAAGCTCGTCCGTGCCGGCCGCAATCGCCAGTGTACCGGGCGGGTTGTCGTACCAGCCCGGGTCCGCGTAGCTCTCCAACCTTTCGCGAACCTTGAGCACGGTGAACATACCACCTGCGGTTATGTAGTCGTGCTTGCCCCGGGCCCCCAGCATGGGAATGGAGTTGGGTGGAACGGGCATCCCCATTTCGGCCATCTCCGCCATGCCCGTCTGTCCCATCGTCATGTAGCCCGGCAGCAGCGAGCGTACCTTCGCGTCCAGAGTCCCCGGATTTACGCCAATCATGTTGGGGAACTCATGGCCCATCTGGTTCATCATGTGGTGGGTCATGTGGCAGTGCAGGGCCCAGTCACCGGGCGCGTCCGCCACGAACTCGATGACACGTGTGCTGCCCACGGGGACAAGCACCGTCCCCTCCGGCTGCCGCGCAGACTCGGGGACGCGTCCGGCGTCCGTTTCAGTGATTCGGAAGTGGTGGCCGTGAAGGTGGATGGGATGGTGGTTCTGCGGGCTCAGGTTGCCCAACCGGATGCGCACCCGCTCGCCCTGGCGCACCACGAGCGGCTCCGTGCCTGGAAACGCCTTCGCGTTCATGGTGAGCACGTTGAAGTCCGTCATCTCGTTCGGATTGGGCCGCCCCGTGCCGACGTCGATGCGCCATTCATGCAACAGGATTGCGAAGTCCCGGTCGACGCGGGGCCCCGCAGGCTGGCGAGGATGGATAATGAACATCCCCGTCAGGCCGAGGCCAATCTGCGTCATCTCGTCATGATGCGAGTGGTACATGTTCGTACTCGCTTGGCGCAGGGTGAATTCGTACCGGAACGTCTCACCCGGGGGGATGGACTTCTGGCTGAGGCCCCCCACGCCGTCCATGCCGCTTGGAAGCAGGATGCCGTGCCAATGGATGGTGGTGGCCGCTGGTAGCCGGTTCGTGACGTAGATGCGCACTCGGTCACCCTCCACCGCTTCGATGGTGGGTCCGTGGACCCGGCCGTTGTAGCCCCAGCAAAAGGCTTTCAGTCCCGGAGCAAACTCGTGCTCCACCTCCTCGGCCACCAAGTGGAAGACCTTCACGCTGTCCACGACCCTCCATGGCAGCTTGGAGCCATTGGGCACCACCACGGGTCGGTAGTCCCGGTTGGGCATTCCGGGGCGCAGCCAGTCCTGCCGCGTATGGCGCTGGCCGATGTCTGCGGCGGAGCCCTCGCGGGGCCCCTGGGCCCTTGGGACGTCTGACTGAGCGCGAGCCGCAGAGCCGCTCAGCAGCAGCGCGCCTCCCGTGAGCGTGACGCCGGCCGTGGCCAGCATGCTCCGCCGCGTCAGCGTTCCCTCGGCTCCAGTCTCGGGAAGGTTTCCAGGGGGGCCCCTGCGCTCCGGAGTCCGAGGAGCGTCATCCTCGCGGCCCGGTGCGTGCTCGGTCTCAATCGTGCGGGTTCTCATGGGGAGTCTCCGTGCCGTTGGCGGTGTCCTGTCCATGCCCGGTGTGCGTCCCAGGCTGTGCTGGCTGCGAGGGTTGCGCGGGCTGGATGGGCGGCCCGGGCTGCGCTGGTGGGGCGGGCTGCACCGGCTGCGTGGGCGATGGCGTCGATGTCGCACGACCCTCCCGAAGCCGGCCGCCTACGAGCCGCTCGAGTTCGGCCCGCGCCATCCAGTAGTCGCGGACGGCCTCGATGTAGCCTCGGTACGCCTCCACCTGCTCGCGCTTGGCGGAGAGCAACTGGAAGAGGCCAATCTGCATGGCGTTGTACTGGAGTTGCGACTGCTCGACGACCTTCTCGCGCAGCGGCAGGACCACCCGCCGGTAGCGGTCCGCCACCCCGCGGAGCGCCAGCAGCCGGGCGCAGGCGGCGCGGACCTCCGAGCGGGTGTTGACGGACAGCTCCGTGAGCCGCCGCTCGCCCTGGCGGTGCTGGGCCTCCAGGCGGGCAATGAGGGCTTGGCGCTGGTCGAAGATGGGCAACTCCAGGGACAAGGTTGGGCCGAAAAGCCTCGGGCCGTCCGCGTCCTGGTGCGTGTGGACGCCCACTTCCACCCGGCCGAAAAAGCGCGTACTCCGCGCTAACTCCAGCGCGTTCCAGAGCAGCGCGGCCTGCTTCCGGGCTGCGTCGATGTCCAGCCGCTGGCGGATGGCAAGCGACTCCAGGTGTTCCAGTGGGGCTTCCTGCTCGGGCAGCGGCGGGAGCTTCTCGGACACGGTCCACTGCGTGCGTGGGCCCCACAGTCCCATGAGGCGGTTAAGGTGCTCCCGGGCCTCCACCCACGCGACCTCACCCTCCGACAGCTCGAGCCGGGCTTCCTCGGCAGCAGCCTGCTCACTGGCAAGGTCCAGTTCGGTGATGTTACCTGCGGAGCGCAGCCGCACAGCGAGGTCCGCCGCCGCTTCAGCCGCCTGGAGCGCCATGCGTCGCAGTTCCACGAGCTGCTTGAGTGCCTGCACCTCACTGTAAGCCTTCCGCACCTCGGCCGCGGTGGCCAGCGCTTCATGCGCCACGCGCAACGTGTCGGCCATGAACTGTTCCCGGGCGACGCGCTTGCGCAGGGGAAGCGTGAAGAGGTTCACGAAGTCCTGCACCAGCGAGACCTCGTACTCTTTGGAGCCAACTCCGGAGATGGGAAAACCGAAGCTCCCGTCCAACGTCGGGTTGGAGAGCAGCCCGGCCTGCACCATGTCGGCCTGCGAGACACCCAGTTCCTCGTAGGTGCCCTGGAGCGCCGGATTGTTGAGCAGGGCCACCTCCACCGCATGGTCCGAGGTGAGGTCTTCCTTCAGGAGCGCATCGAGATGGCGGGCGACCTCGGCATCCTCCGGGGTGCCCTGGTTCCAGCGCGTCTTCCGGCCCAGCCGCTCCTCGACGAGGGCCGCCACCTCCGCGTGGCCACGCTCCTTCTGGATGGACGCGCAGCCCCCCGCCATCAGCGCCGCGCCAGCGAGTACGGCCAGCCTCACGGATGCCCTCCGTGTCCATGCTCATGGCCCGCAGGCGCTGAGCCTGGCTGCCCCGCATCGGTGGCCTCCGCGCCCGAGGGCTTCTCCGGCACCAGCTTCATGCCGCACTTCGGGCAGGTGCCCGGCTTGCTGGACCGCACCTCATGGTGCATCGGACACGTGTAGACGGTGGCTCCCGCATCCGGGGCGGAGTCCGGAGAGGATGCCCCGTGCTGGGTGTGCCCCGCGCCTTCTGGCGCCTTGGCGGGCGCGGGCACTTCCGGAGTGGGGGCCGCGAATGCGGTCGGCTGGGCAGCAGGTGGAGCCTCGGGGGCATCCGGATTCGATGGATCCATCGCGGCGGGTGGCCTCTTCGGCTCGGAGACGCAGGCCGCGAAGGACAGGATGCTCGCCAGCACAACGAGGGTTCGGCGCATGGGGGACCTTGGGGACATGCCGCGATAGCATCCAGGAAGAGGACCCATGTCGATGCCCCAGTAGTCCATGGGGTTCACAACCTCACGGCTCCGTGCAACGAGGCCGCTTCACGTTCCACCTGTGACCGAGCCGGTTACAGCGAAACCCGTCTGGGCACTCCGGACAGGGGCCTCGCCAAGACAACTCCGCCTGAACGGGCGCGTTCAGCTGCCGGCACGCGTTGTGCTCTAGCGAGCCGTACCCACAGGATGCCGGACGTCCCCGAAGGCATCCTCACTCCGGAGCAACCAACCGATGAAGAAGAGCCTGATGGGAGTCCTTGCTGCCCTCCCCCTGTTCGCCGCGGCCCCTGCGGTCGCGTGTGAGGAGCACGCCAAGCAGAGCGAGCACGCCAAGCACGGCGAGCATTCCGCACACGGAGGCACGGCCAAGGCCGCAGCGCCTACGCAGAAGCCCACCTCGGCCCCTGCCGCCAAGAACGGCCTCCAGACCGTGGCTCTCACGGTGACCTCCAAGGGCTTCGAGCCCGCGAACGTGAAGGTGAAGGCCGGCCAGCCAGTCCGCCTCGTGGTCACCCGCAAGACGGACAAGACATGCGCCACGGAGATCGTCGTGGCCGACCTGGGCATCAACCAGCCGCTCCCCCTGGACACGCCAGTGACCGTGGAGTTTACCCCCAGCGAGTCGGGCACGCTGCGCTACGCCTGCGCGATGGACCACATCAGCGGGCTCGTCACCATCCAGTAGTCCGCCGCGCCGTGGCGCGGGCCTCGCGTAGGGCCGCGCCGCAGCTAGCACTACTGCGTCAGGGGCCCGATGGGTGGACGGGGAGGCCGAGCAGGAGACGTGAGTCGCGGTGGGGGTTGGTGCGGTGGCAGGTGGGGCAGCGCGGCAACCAAGAGGCAATCACTCGCGCCA
>NZ_VIFM01000311.1 GCF_006636215.1 Myxococcus llanfairpwllgwyngyllgogerychwyrndrobwllllantysiliogogogochensis
CGGACGCGCGGGAGGGGTGCTCGGGCGGGCAGGCGTCGCGGTGGGCCGCGTCACCGGAGCGGCGGGACGCGCCACCACGGGGCGCTCCGACGGCAGACGGCCGGGCTCCACGTCACCCATGTCCACGCGGCCACGGAAGCTGGCACCGTCCACGATGATGACGCGCGGTGCGTGGATGTCACCCACCATGCGTCCTTCGCGGGTCAGCTCCACGCTCTCGGTGGCGTTGATGTTGCCCACCACCACGCCGCTGACGATGGCGTTGCGAACCGCCACGTTGGCCTTCACCACGCCCGACGGCTCCACGATGAGGGTGCGGCTGAGCGTCAGCTCGCCCTCGACGCGGCCCCGGACGGTGAGGTCCTCATCGCCCGTCAACCGACCGCTGATGAGGATGGAAGGCCCCACCACGGTGTTGTTGACGTCGTTGTTACCGCTCAACTCCTTCGGGGTGGCCACGAATCAGCGCTCCTTCATGTCCATGTCGACGTTGCCCTTGAAGGAGGCACCATCGGCGATGAGGATGCGGGGCGCCTTGATGTCGCCCACGACACGGCAGTCCGTCTTCAGCTCGACCTTGTCGCTGGCGACGATGTTGCCCGTCACCCGGCCGGCGATCTCCACGTTCTGCGTTTCGATGTCCGCCTCGACGACGCCACTGCCCTCGACGTAGAGGCTCTCCTTGAGGGAGATCTTCCCCTTCACGGTGCCCTGGATGACCAGGTCCTCGTCTCCGGAAATCTCTCCGTCGATGACGATGCTCGAACCAATGACCGTATTCGCCATGAGTGTTGTCCGCCCTCTAGAAAGGTGTGTGCCGCGCCGTCAGCGCCGCGGCGTGAGCTTCAGATGTCGTCTGGCAGCCGGACGTCCATCTCGATGGAGCCGTTGAACACGGCGCCATCCTCGATGACGATGCGAGGCGCCTTGATGTCGCCGGCCACCTTGGCCGAAGCGTTGATGGCCACGCGAGTCGAGGCGTCGATGTTGCCGCTCGCCTCGCCGTTGATGGTCAACTCCTCGGCGCGGATGTCCGCCTGCACCTTGCCGGTGCTCTCGATGGTGAGGTGGTTCTTCAGGGCAATCTGCCCCTCCACCCGTCCCTCGATGACAAGGTCCCCACCGCCCGTGAGGTTCCCCTTGATGACGATGCCCTTACCGATGATGCCCGTTTCACCCGTTGCCATGCGGTGACCTCACCCAGAGCCCGCTCCTTCCGAGGAGCCGAGCGCTTTGATTATGTCAGAGATGCGCGGAGATCCAGCCGGAGATATCCCGGAACACCTCGGCGCGCCCCACCTCGTTGAGCGGCTCGTGCCTCATGCCGGGGTACTCCTTGAACTTCTTGTCCGCCGAGCCCGCCGTCTCGAAGAACACCCGCGCCGCCGCCGGCGCCGCCACCCCGTCCTCGGCTCCGCAGAGCACGAACAGCGGGACTTGAATCTTCGGCGCCAACAGCATCGCCTCCGCCTGGGCCTTCGTGGACTCGATGAACCAGCGAGGCGTGGCGATGGACAGGTAGAGCGGGTCCTCCCGGGTGGCGCGCTGCACCTCCGGGTCCTTGGTGAGGGCTTCGATCTTCAGTCCGGAGGCCAGGCCCAGCCACGGCACCAGCGAGCCCACCGCGCGCGCCGCCATCACCTTCACGGCGGGCGGGGTCAACGCGAGCTTGAAGTACGGGCCTGACATCACCAGCCCGGACAGGCCCTCCACCTTGCGGCCACCGGCCCAGTGCGCCGCCATCAGCCCGCCATGGCTGTGGCCGAGCGCGAACGTCTTCTTGCCACCGGCCGCGCCGCGCACCCGCTCCCAGAAGACCTCCAGGTCGTCCACGAAGTACTGCCACTTCTCGCTGTAGGCGCGGCGGCCCTCCGCGCGGCCATGGCCCCGGTAGTCGAAGCCGTGCACCGCGAAGCCGTCCGCCAGCAGCGCGTCCGTCACGTACTGATAGCGGCCGAAGTGGTCGCCATAGCCGTGCACCACCGCGACATGCGCTCGCGGTTCGGCGTCGGGAAGATGCGTCTTCCAGAAGAGCCGCGTCCCATCCCGGCCAGTGAAATAGCCCTCGTCGTGGCGAGCCATAGGCCCAGCAACTTAGCGGCCCGCCGCACCCATGGATAGCGCCTTGAGCTTGCGCTCCAGCGCCTCCCGCTGCCCCGGGGGCTCGGCGGACTCGGGGTCCAACGACAGCACCTCCAGCGCCCGGCGCCACGCACCCGCCGCATCCGCGCTCCGAGCCGCGCGCTGGTAGGCATCCCCCAGATGCTCGAGGATGACCGGCTCGTCGGGCGACAGCGACGACGCGCGCTCCAGCGCCTCCACGGCGCGCGGGTAGTCCCCCCGCCGGAAGTACACCCAGCCCAGGGAATCCAGGAAGGCGCCGGTGTCTGGGCGCAGCTCCAGCGCGCGGAGCACCAGCCGCTCCGCCTCGTCCAGGTCCCGGCCCGTCTGCGCCAGCAGGTAGCCCAGGAAGTTGAGGGCCGCGGCATGGTCCGGCTCGACCTCCAGCACGGCCCGCATGCGCGCCTGAGCGCCGGCCACGTCCCCCTGGCGCTCGAAGGCGGCGCCCTGCACGTACAGCAGGGCCTGGTCCTTCGGTGCGCGCGCCACCGCCTCGCGCAGCAGGGACAGGGCCTCCGCGCCCCGCTTCTGGCGCTGCAGCGTTCCGGCGAGCGCGTCGTAGAGCGAGGCGGAAGGCCCCTGTGCCAGCCCTTCCTTCAGCACGGACTCGGCTCGCGCCGGCGCCCCTCCCCGCTCCAGCGCGCGGGCGTATTGCGCGCGAATCTCCAGGTCCGACGGGGCTTGCTGAAGCGCGTCGCGCAGCAGCGCGAGGGCCCGGGGATGCTGCCCCGCGAGCGACAGGCACCGGGCACGGCGCACGCGGGCATCCGCGAAGACGTCCGCGCTCTCGGGCACTCCCGCGAAGGCCTCCGCGGCGTCGGCGAAGCGCCGCATCCGCTCGTGCACCAGCCCCGCGTAATAGGCGAGCCGGGGCTCATCACCGCTGGCCGCGCGAGCGGACTCCAGCACCTCCACTGCGGCCGTGTGCTCACGCTCGGCCAGGTAGCTGAAGGCCACCCGCACCGCGGTCTCCGGCTCTCCGGAGAGGGACAGGAGCCGGTCGAAGTACGCCCGGGCCCGCACCACGGAGCCCGCCTTCAGCGCCGAGCGGCCCGCGGCCAGCAGCACTTCCTGGCTGTCCGGCTCGTGCTCCAGGGCCCGGGCCAGCGTCTCCTCGGAGCGCGCGGGCCGCCCCGTCTCCTCGTACAGCTTCGCCAGCGTGCCCAGCACCTCCACGTCACCGGGGTCCCTGGAGGCGGCCTCCGTCAGCAGCCGCTCGGCCCGGTGGGTGTCTCCGCGCTCGGCCAGGGCCAGCCCCAGGCGCCGGTATCCAGAGGCCTCGCCCGGCAATGCTCGCGCGAGGGACTCCACCACCTTCACCGCCTCGGCGGGGGAGCCCGACTCCAGGTAGAGCTGCGCGAGGACGAGGTAGGCCTCGGGCTCGCGAGGCTTGAGCGACATGGCCCGGCGCAGGTGCAGGCGGGCGCGGGTGAAGCGGCCCGACTCCAGCAGCACGCGCCCGAGCAGGACGTGGGCCGGGTAGTACGCGGGAGCACGCTCCACGGCGCGGCGCAGCTCCCTCTCCGCCTTGTCCAGGTCTCCAAGCCGGGCGTACTCCTCCGCCAGGCGGGTGAGCAGCAGCGGGTGTCCGTCATCCGTGGCCAGGGCCAGGCGCAGCGCGTCCACCGAGCCGCGGTGGTCCCCCGCATGGTGCAACAGCCGCGAGCGCAGGTAGTGGGAGTAGCTGGCCGACGAGGAGAAGGCCCCCTCATCCGTGGCCGCCGCGTCCATGGCCTCTCGCATCGCCTCCCGGTCCACGCGCGGTCGGCGGGACGGGGGCGCCGCCGCGAGGGCACCTGGCCCCCACAGGGCGGCGAGCAGGACGACGGCGAGGAGGCGAGAGGGGCTCACGCGAGACGAAGTCTAGCGCGGCCCCGACCGCCGTGCAGGTGCCTCAGCCCTCCGCGGGAGGTGGGGCCCCCAGCTTCTCCAGCAGCTTCTCCACCGGGTCGCTGTCCTGGCTCACGTCCGCCACCGCGGAGCGGTACTCGGTGTCCGTCGCCTTCTCCACATCCGGCATCAGCCGGCCGATGACGGTGCGAGCGGCCTCCGCGTTGCACTCGGGCAGGACGACGACGAAGACGCCCCCGCCCAGGTGGGAGATGGCATCCGGGTGACGCACCCGCTTGCGCATGACGTCCGCGATGTTGCCGGGAACGGGTTCCACCGGACGTTCCGGCCGCAGCACCGCCAGGCTCAGGGCCCGGTGGTAGCGACGGCTGCGCGCCAGCTCCTGCTCCAGTCGCAGCAGCAGGCCCCGCCGGTCATGCAGCCCCGTCGTCGGGTCGCTCCCGGTGCGACGCTGGAGCGGCGACCCCGAGCGCTCCTGCTGCTCGCGCTCGCCCTGCCTCAGCTTGAGGGCGCGGTCCGTGCGGTTGAGCAACTCCACCGCGTTGAACGGCTTGCTCATGTAGTCCACCGCGCCCAGGTTGAGCGCGCGGACCTTCTCCGCGACCCCCTGGTGCGCGGACAGCAGGATGACGGGGATGTGCGCCGTGTCGGACGACGACTTCAGCGCCATGGCCGCATCCAGCCCGTCCAGCTTGGGCAGGAAGACGTCCATCACCACCAGGTCCGGCCGCTGTGCGCGCGCCCGGGCCAGGCCCTCCGCTCCATCTCTCGCCACCTCCACGCGGTACTTCGAGCGCAGCACCTCCGACAACACGGCGGCGATCTCCGGCTCGTCCTCCACCACGAGGACGCGCGGCTGCTCGTGCACGCTGGTCGCCGCGACGGGCGGACGCGGATTGCGCGGCGCCTCCTGCGCGAGCGGCAGGGTGAAGACGAACAGGCAGCCATGCTCCGGCGGGCTCTCCGCCCAGATTTCTCCGCCGTGCAGCTCCACGAACTCCTTGCAGATGGCGAGCCCCAGCCCCGTGCCCTTGCCACCGTGGCGATAGCGGTCGAACACCAGGTGCAGCTCGTCCTGCGGAATGCCGACGCCGTCGTCCTGCACGCACACCTTCGCCGCGTCACCGTCGGGACGTCCCAGGCGCCGGGTGGACACGACGACTTCGCCCGCGTCCCGCGCATGGTGGATGGCGTTGGTGATGAGGTTCTGCAGCACCTCGTGCAGCTTCACCTCGTCGCCGATGAGCATCAGGCTGTCGGGGCAGTCCGCCCGCAGCGACACGCCGCGCTCGGCGGCGAGAATCTCCAGCTCGTTGACGGCGTCGCGGCACAGCTGCGCCACGTCCAGCACGCGAGGCTCGATGGACAGCCGCGCCGCCTCGCCCTTGCCCTTCTCCAGCAGCGATTCGACGAGGCCGAGGATCTTCTTGCCCTGGCGAATCATCGCCTCGGCGGACTGCTTCTGCTGGGACTCCAGCGGACCTTCGAGCAGCAGCCGGCCGTGCCCCAGCAGCACCTGGAGCGGGGCGCGCAGGTCATGGCTCACCACCGCGATGATCTCATCCTTGAGGCGGTTGAGTTCCTTGAGCCGGCGGTTGGCCTCGAGCAGCTCGTGGTAGCGCTCCACGTAGGCCATCTCCAGGTCTTCGCGCTTCTTCTTCACCGCGGTGTGCAGCCTGGCGTTGCGGATGGAGTTGGCCAGCACACCGGCCACGGCCTGGGTGAACTCCTGCTCGTCGCGACCGAAGGACGCGTCCATGCGCGAGACGCGCAGGAACAGCGCGCCCAGCAGGTCGTCCTGACAGATGAGCGGCTGCACGAGGATGGACTTCACGCCCAGCGGGACGAGGGACGTGCGCACCTCCGCCATGAGCGGATCTCGCTGCGCCTCCTCGATGAGCACCGGCTCTCGCGTCTCCAGCGCGCGGCGCAGCTCCGGATAGCGCGCCACTTCGATATCCAACTGCACGAGGCTCGGGTCCTCCTGCGTGGCCACCACCCGGCCCGTGCGGGCATGGCTGCCCTCCACCAGCACCACCGAGCACCGGTCCGTCCCGGTGACACGCCCCACCTTGTCCACCGCGATGCGGAGGATCTCCTCCAGCTCCAGCGAGCTGGTGGCCGCCTGGGTGATTTCCAGCAGCATCCCCATGCGCAGGCGGACGCGCTCCTCGCGGTCCCTCAACCGGCCCGCCCGCAGCGCGGCCTCCAGGCGGGGCACCACCTCGTCCGCGCCGCGAATCCAGTCGTCCACGGCCAGGCGCTTGAAGGCCTCCGCGGACCGGCTGCGCCCCAGGTCCACCAGCACCGGCAACCGCTGAAGGCGCTCCACCCGACGCAGGGACTCCAGCAGCTCCGCCGCGCGCTTCGCCGTCACCGACAGCAGGACGACCTCCGGCTGCAGCGAATCCGCCACCTCCGCGAGCCCGCTCTCCCGTTCGGCCGACGCGCAGTGGTAGCCGCTCGCGGTCAGCCGCTCCATCAAGGCGTCGCCGGACTCCTTCCCGGCCACCACCAGCACGCGTCCCCGCTGATCCGCCTGCATCTCGACTCTCACAGTGAACCTCTCGCCAACCGGGCCCGGACCAGGACTCGATGGGGAGGCTGCAAAAACCCGTTGAGTGCGTAAGGGTTCATGGTTCGGATCCCGATCATGCCGCTGATCACGTCCGTGGGCCAGAGCGGCGCACATCCGGAGACGGCGGTAACTGTGAGTGGAGACGCGGAGGCGCCACGCCCATCGTGGCTTTCCCGCACGAACGTCGAAGGTGCTCCTCGCGGGCTCCCGCGCCGCGCCCACCGGGTGCTCCGAGTGGAATGGGCGCGCGGAACAGCGCCGGGCGAAGAACCTTCCCAGGTCCTTGACGCGCCAGCGCCGGTCGCCCGGTCGGGCGCCGTCCATTCAAGCATCCATCCGGCCCTCATCGCTTGCTCCCACCCGTTTCCGTATCACCCTGGCTTCGCGGATTTACCGGCCTCCACGTACGGAGTATCGGCGGCTATCACGTCACGGGCCTGTCAAGGGCCGCAATCGACGCCTGCCCCGGCCTGCGGAAGCGTTTCGGGAGGGGGGATGATGCCGGGAATGGTGCGAGCGAGGTAGAGTGCGGTGCCATGCTCCACCCTCCCGTGACTCGGCGTGCATGGCGCACCGCCCTCGTTCTCGTCTCCAGCCTGGCCACCGCTTGCGGCGATGATCCGCCGCCGCCCACGCCGGATCCCCCCCAGGTCGCCTTGACGGTCCTCGAGGGGAACTCCGCGGGGACGTCCCTCAAGCTCAGCGTCACCGTGTCCGGCTGCGAGAAGGTCGCCACGCTGAACATGTACGACCGCACCACCTTCCTCAAGGCGTTCCCCTATGGGAGCGGCGCCACCCCCGTGGAGCTGCTGGCGTCGGACATCCCCTACGCCAACCCGCTGGTCGGCATCGCCGCCAGCCTGTCGCTCACCGCGGAGGTGGTGTGCGACGACGGGCGGAAGAACACGTCCCTGCCCCAGTCCGCCACGTTCTTCCCGGTGGCCCGGGTGGTGGAGGATCCCCAGGGCGCCCAGGTCTACTCCACCCCGCTCGCCATCGACGGCACGGGCGCCGGGATGACCTTCCTGAGCTGCGCCAAGACGACCACGGGCGGCCTGGAGACGATGTACCGCCACAACTCCGCGGGCAGCGGGGCCTCCGCCCTCCAGGTTCCCACCCTCTGCAACGCGTCCACGGTCATCACCCCGCGCCACGCTGTCACTCGCAAGCGCTGGGTCTGGACGCCGGGCTACGGCGCCTTCGCCGTCGGCGACGACTTCAAGATTTCGTCGCGCACGCCCATCGACCTCGAGGTCGAGGATTTGACCGTCATGCCCAACGGGGACGCCGTCATCCGCTCCGTGCCTGGGCCCATCTACCGCATCACCCACGACACCGCGGACGGCCTAGGCATCGGCGTCACGCGGTGGAAGTACACGCGGGAGATTTCGGTCGGAGACCCCATTGGTGACCTCGTGGTGCGCAGTGACGGCCGGGTGCTCGCCGCCAGCCACATCGCCTACAGCGAGAACCGCTCGGACGTCATCGTCGAGGAGTTGGACGGCGGCACGGACTCCGCGGGCGGAACGCTGCAGGCCACGCGCATCATCCGGCAGCTCTTCACGTCCAACACCTCCACGCCGCTTCCGGTGGGCTCGTTCAGCCCGGATGGCAGCATCCTGTACCTGGGCTTCGCCCTGCCCGAGGACAAGTCGCAGGTCCTCGCGTGCGTCGCGACCCTGGATGGCTGCGAGGGCGCCGCGTCGAAGTGGGCCACGGGCGTGCTCAACGGTCAGGTGAAGCAGATCGCCACGTACGCCAACGGCAACCGCGTGGCCGCCGCGACGACGCAGTTCGTGTGGCTGCTGGATGCGACCACGGGCGTCATCCGCAATCGAGGGGGCCGCTCGGTGGACGCCAACGGCGCGCTCCACGTGAAGTTCCTGCTCCCAGCGAACCCCTCTTCGGACCTGTTCTTCCTCAACGGGCCGGCCGCGCAGGGACAGACGGTGACGTTGCCGGTGGAGCTGGTGGGCGTGGATCAATCTTCGGGCAGCGTGGCCGAAGGTCGCGAGCTCTTCCGCTACCAGGTGCCCGTCTCCATGGGCGCCGCCTTCGACGACACCGGCCGGCTCTGGATGCGCACCGGACTCAAGCTGCTCCAGCTCCAGCCCTCTTCGCAGTACCGCAGCGCCCGGCCGTAAGGACCTTCGGGAAGGGCGCGGCGCACACGCTCCGCCCTTCCCATCCGAGCACAGGCGGACTCAGGGCCGCTCGGCGACCAGGAGGGCTTCCACGTTGCCGGCGGGCCCCGGCACGGGGGAGTCCATCAGTCCCCGCACGGTGAGGCCCTGCTCGCGCACGAAGGCCGTCACGGTGTCGATGGCATCCTGGCGCGCTGCGGCGTCTCGCACCACGCCGCCCTTGCCCACCCGGTCCGGCCCCACCTCGAACTGGGGCTTCACCAGCGCGGCCAGCAGTCCGCCTGGCTCCAGGAAGCGCAGCACCGAGGGCAAGACCTGCGTGAGCGAGATGAAGCTGACGTCGATGACGATGACGCCCACCTTTTCCGGAAGGTCCTCATCCGTCAGGTAGCGCGCGTTGACGCGCTCACGCGAGCGCACCCGGTCATCCTTCCGGAGCTTCTCGTGGAGCTGGCCGTAGCCCACGTCGATGGCGTGGACCCGCACCGCGCCGTGCTGGAGCAGGCAGTCGGTGAAGCCTCCCGTGCTCGCGCCGATGTCGGCGGCCACCTTCCCGCGCACGTCGAGCCCGAAGCGGTCGATGGCCCCCTTCAGCTTCAACCCTCCGCGAGAGACATAGGGAAGCACCTCGCCCTTGAGGCGTAGCTCGGCCTCCACCGGGATGAGGGAGCCGGGCTTGTCCACGCGCTGGTCATCCACCACCACCAGCCCGGCGAGGATGAGCGCCTGGGCCTTGGTGCGCGACTCGGCCAGGCCGCGCTCCACCACCAGCACGTCCACCCGCTCCTTGCGAGGCTTCACGGTTCGCTCCTCTCCAGCAGCGACAGTCCTGCCCGCCGGAGCCCCGCCGCGTCCAGCCCGAGCTCCGCGCGCTGCACCCGCGCGTCCCCGTGGGGCATGAAGGTGTCCGGCATGCCCAGCACCCGCACCCGCGCGTGGACACCGCGCTCCGCGTAGAGCTCCAGCACGGCGCTCCCCAAGCCCCCGCGCACCGTCCCCTCCTCCGCCACGACGACAGGCCCGTGGGAGGCGGCTTCCAGCAGCGCGGCCTCGTCCAGCGGCGACAGGCCCCGAGCGTCGAGCACGCTCCACCCAGGCTCATTCCGAGCGGCTTCCAGCGCCGCCAGGCCCAGCGGGCCCAGGGTCACCAGCGTCAGCTCCGGACGCTCGGCGCGAACGAGCCAGCGCGCTCCCCGCACGGGCGCTTCTTCCACCCGCACTTCGGGAGGCAGCGCGGGCAGCGTGCCCCGAGGAAAGCGGAGGACGGAGGGCCGCGACGATTGGAGCGCGGTGGCGAGCATGGGCGCGAAGTCCTCGCCCACCACGGGCGCCCACAACGCGAGGCCCGGGAGCGGACGGAGCGAGGCCACGTCGTAGGTGCCCTGGTGCGTGGCGCCGTCCGCGCCCACCAGTCCCGCGCGGTCCACCGCGAAGACGACGGGCAGGCCCGGCAGGCACACGTCGTGGATGATCTGGTCATACGCGCGCTGCAGGAACGTGGAGTAGATGCAGCACACGGGGCGAGCCCCCGCGGCGGCGAGTCCCGCGCAGAAGGTGACGGCATGCTGCTCGGCGATGCCCACGTCGTGTACGCGGTCCGGGAAGCGCGCCTTGAGGGCATTGAGTGCGGAGCCCTCCAACATCGCGGGCGTCACCGCCACGACGCGCGAGTCGCGCGCCATCGCCTCTTCCAGTGCCCACGCGAGCGCCTCACTGTACGTGCGGTGGCCTCCGCGCGAGCGCACCAGCTTGCCGTCGCGCCACTCGTACGGGCCCATGGCGTGGCCCCGCGTCTGCGCGTCCGCCTCCGCGGGAGGGAACCCCTTGCCCTTGAGCGTCAGCGCATGCACGACCACGGGCCGGGACGAAGCACGGGCCTCGCGCAGCGCGTGCACCAGCGCGCCCAGGTCATGGCCATCCACGGGCCCCAGGTACGTGAAGCCCAGCCCCTGGAAGAAGTCGCGCGCGCCCCGGGTGCGCAGCAGCGAGGGAATCGCGCCCACGTTGGCGCTGATGGACATCTGGTTGTCGTTGAGCACGACGACGAGCGGCAGGTGACTGCCTCCCGCGTTGTTGAGGCCCTCGAAAGTCAGCCCTCCGGTCAGGCCCCCATCCCCGAGCACCGCCACCACGTGGCCCCGGTGGCCCAGCATCCTGCGGCCCTCCAGCAGCCCCAGCGCCGCCGACACCGCCGTGCAGGAGTGGCCCGCCAGCAGCGCGTCATGCGGACTCTCGCGAGGGTCCAGGAAGGGCGCCACGCCACCGGCCTGCCGCAGCGTGTGCATGCGCTCGCGCCGCCCGGTGAGCAGCTTGTGCGCGTACGTCTGGTGACCCACGTCGAAGAGAATCGCGTCGGTGGGCGAGTGGAAGACGCGATGGAGCGCGACGATGAGCTCCACGGCGCCCAGGGAGGCGCCCAGATGGCCGCCCACCTTCCCGCAGATGGAGATGATGTCTTCCCGGAGATCCTCACACAGCTGGGGCAGGTCCGCTTCGGGAAGCGCCCGCACATCCGTCGGAGAGGCGATGCGTGCCAGCAACTGCTGCGCCATCAGGACTTCCGCTCCACCACGTAGCGCGCGAGCGCCGCCAGCGGTCCATCCTCGCCTTCGAGCGGACGCACTGCTTCCACCGCCAGGGCCACCTGCTCCTCGGCCATCCGCCGCGAGGCGTCCAGCCCCACCACGGCGGGGAACGTGTGGCGCCCCGCCTCCGCGTCAGCGCCCGCCGGCTTGCCGAGCTGCTCGCGCGTGGCCGTCACGTCCAGCACATCATCGGCGATCTGGAAGGCCAGCCCCACGGCGTCACCGTAGAGCTGCGCGCGGACCAGCGCCTCCGCGTCTCCACCGCCCGCCAGCGCGCCCATGCGACACGCCGCGCGGATGAGGGCCCCCGTCTTCAGCCGGTGCATCCGCACCAGGTAGTCCAGGACGGCGGGACGGTCCTCCGCGGTGTCCAGCACCTGTCCACCCACCATGCCCGAAGCGCCCGAGGCCACCGCCAGCTCCCGGCACAGCGCGCCCCGCACGGGCTCCGGCCCGTCGCCGAGCAACACGAAGGCCTCCGTCAAGAGCGCGTCGCCCGCGAGGATGGCCATCGCCTCGCCGTACACCTTGTGGTTGGTGGGCCGGCCGCGGCGAAAGTCGTCGTCATCCATCGCCGGCAGGTCGTCATGCACCAGCGAGTACGTGTGGACGTACTCCAGCGCGCAGGCCGCGTCACCGGACACGGGAGACACCAGGGAAGCGCGCGCCACCGTGTCCGCGAAGGTGAGGCACAGCACGGGCCGCAGCCGCTTGCCGCCCGCGAGTAGAGAGTAGCGCATGGCCTCCACCAGCCGGGGAGGCGCACCAGAGGGCGCGAGCCGGTCCGCGCGCTCGAGCAACAGCGATTCCACCCGCGCCTGCTGGGTGCGCAGGAAGGTGTCCAGGTCGAAGTGGGCCAAGCGTCGGTGCTCCTTGCGCTGCTGGAATACTAGGGAGCCGGTGGAGTCACCAGCTCCCGAATGCGCCGGACGAGCTTCTCCGTGTCCAGGGGCTTGACGAAGTAGTCCGCGGCGCCGACCTCGCGACCTCGCCGCTTGTCGTCGGAGTCTCCCCGCCCGCTGATGAAGATGATGGGGATGTCCCGGAAGTGCTCGTTCTTCTTCACCGCCTTGCACAGCTCGAAGCCGTCAATCCAGGACATGTTCACGTCCAGGAGGATGGCTTGCGGGCGGTGGAGCTGCAGCGAGGCGATGAGCCGCAGGCCGTTGGCCGCGAGCGTGACCTCGAAGCCCTCGTCCTCGAGGGCCGCCGCGAGCAATTCCCGCGTGTCGCGGTCATCGTCGACGATGGTGATCTTCGGCTTCGACATGCCGGTGTGCGCGTCCCGCACGAACTAGAACGGGACGTCATCCTCGGGGGGAGGTCGGGGGGCAGGCGCCCGG
>NZ_VIFM01000312.1 GCF_006636215.1 Myxococcus llanfairpwllgwyngyllgogerychwyrndrobwllllantysiliogogogochensis
GGTCAGCTCCATGAGGGGCTGGGCGGGCTGCGGACGATTCAGGCCTTCAACGGGCAGTCGGCGGAGCTGGCGCGTTTCGCGTCGCACGCGAAGGCGCACGAGGACGCGGTGGTGGGCGCGGCGTGGGCGCGAGGCGCGGTGCCGGGGGTGATGGAGGTCCTGGCGGCGGCGGCGCTGGCGGGGGCGTTGGCCTACGCGGCGAGTGCTCGACTGATGGAGCCGGAGGCCCTGCTCTCGCTGCTGACGGCGGTCATCCTGGTGTACCAGCCCGTGAAGGACCTGGGCCGGGTGACGCAGTTCGCGATGCAGGCGGGGGCCGCGGGTGAGCGGTTGTTCGCGCTGCTGGATTTGAAGCACCCGGTGCTGGATGCGCCGGACGCGGTGCCGGCGCCGCCCCTGTCGGAGTCCATTCGCCTGGAAGACGTGCGCTTTTCCTACGGTGACCGCCCCGCGCTGGATGGGGTGACACTGGAGCTGAAGGCGGGCCAGGTGACGGCGTTGGTGGGTGGCAGTGGGGGTGGCAAGAGCACGGTGACGACGCTGCTGCTGCGCTTCGAGCGACCCCAAGCGGGGCGCCTGTTGCTGGATGGCGTGGACATGGACCGGTACACGGCGGCGAGTCTTCGCGAGCAGCTCGCGCTGGTGACGCAGGAGCCGCTGTTGTTCCAGGGCTCGGTGTTGGAGAACCTGCGTTATGCGAGGCCGGATGCCACGCGCGAGGACGTGGAGGCCGCGGCGAGGGTCGCGAACGCGGACGGTTTCATCCGGGCCTTGCCTCAGGGCTACGACACGCGAATCGGTGAGCGGGGCGTGACGCTGAGCGGTGGGCAACGGCAGCGACTGTGTATCGCGCGAGCGGTGTTGGCGCGTGCGCGGGTGCTGGTGCTGGACGAGGCCACGAGCAGTCTGGACCCGGAGAGCGAGCGTGAAGTGCAGGCCGCGCTGGCGGCGGTGCTTCCGGGACGCACGGCCCTGGTCATCGCGCACCGGTTGTCGACGGTGGTGAACGCGGACGTGCTCCACGTCATGGAAGCGGGCCGCGCGGTGGAGAGTGGCACGCACGCGGAGCTGCTCCAGAAGGGTGGGCGCTACGCGGCACTGTGGCGGATGCAGACGGAGGGACCTGTCGAGCGAGGCGCCGCGTGAGCGGGACGCGGGTCGTAAGCGGCGTCATGTGTCCCGGGCTCGGTCGGTGGCGAGGATGAACCCGCGCCGTAGGCGTCCCGCGCGGGGCCAGGCGAGTGCCGAGCAGTACTCCGCCCTGTGGCACGCTCGGACGGAGGCGGAGACGAGCCCGCATCGCGAGGCAGCGGGGATGCTCATGTGGGCACGGGACGAAGTGCTCGGGCGGTACCGAGGATGAGTCGACTTCGCAAGGGCGCGGGCAAGGCTGTCCAGGCACTGGCGGGCCTGATCTCGTTGGTGCTGGGGCTCTGCGGCTTCTTCGCGTTGCCCGCCTCGTACGCGACGTACCCGGTCGTTCCGCCAAACGAGGGCGCGCCGAGGTGGGTCCGAGGCGCGTTCCACGTGCACACTACGCGCTCGGACGGACGGGGCAGTCCCCTGGCGGTGGCGCGCGCGGCGAAGGCGGCCGGTCTCGACTTCGTGCTGCTCACGGACCACAACGACTTCACCCCGCCGGCGCCCACATGGGTGGACGGAGTGTTGCTGGTTCCAGGCGTGGAGATCTCCACGTCGGCGGGACACCTGATCGCCTTTGGCATGGAGCGCCCGCTGGAGGGCATGCAGCGGTGGATGCCCTCGGGCGAGGCTGTGCGCGCCGTGCACGCGGCGGGAGGGACGACGGTGCTCGCGCACCCGGTGCAGCGTCACAACCCATGGACCGACTCGGAGAGCGCGAGTCAGGCGAAGGGCTTCGAGCTGTACTCCGCGGACACCTTCTTCCGGCACGCGATGCGCAATCCGATGAGCCGGTTGCTCCCAGCGGTGGGCGCCTATCTCGCGAACCCGATGCACGGGGTGATGGTGCTCGTGGCGCCGGAGCCCGAGCCCGGGGAGCGCTTCATGGAACTCGCGCGCGAGCAGCCCCAGCTCGCGTTCTGCGCGCACGATGCCCACGGCCTGCCGTCCTACGAGTCCGTGTTTCGCTCCCTCGCGATGTACCTGCCGCCAGCGCGGGTCCCTTCGCCCCTGCCCTCGGATGCGAAGGCGGCTGCGGCGCTGGTGACGGCGGCGCTGCGAAGTGGGGGGGCCCTGTGTTCCTTCCGCGCCCTGGGGGAACCCGAGGGCTTCGTGCTGGAAGGGGTGGACCCGGAGCGCAGGGAGGCTCGGGTGGGGGACGTGCTGAGCGTGCGCCTGCCTGGCATTCCGGACGTGGACACGGTCCGGGTCGAGGTGTGGGGAGAAGGCCGCCTGGGGCAGGACGGGACCTCGGTGGAGCTGACGGGGCCAGGCGTGGTGCGGGTGGAGGTGTGGGTGAAGGGGCCTGGGCGCTTCTTTGGCTCCGAGTGGCGACCATGGATTGTCCCGAGCCCCGTGCGTGTACTGCCTCGGGGGCCTGGCATCTGATAGAGGGCCGGGGAGCCGTCCATGCGACTCCTGTACATCCTCGCTACGTATCTTCTCTTCCCGCTGCTCTTCCCGGCGCTCTGCGTGCACCGGAAGACGCGTCATGGCCTATGGCAGCGGCTGGGGTTCTACGGGCGAGGCTCGCTGCCCCCGCGAGGTGACGGGCCCGTGGTGTGGTTGCACGGTGCGAGTGCGGGAGACCTGCTGGCGCTGTCCCCCATGTTTGGTCCCTTGCGGGCTCGCTTCCCGGGCTGCCAGCTCATCCTGTCGACGATGACGGACAGTGGCCATGCGATGGCGACGGGCCGGCTCGCCAAGGACATCGATGGGGTGGTGTACGCGCCCTATGACTTGTGGGGCGCGACGCGCCGGGCGGTGAAGGCGCTCCGGCCGGACGTGTTGGTGCTGGAGTACACGGAGGTGTGGCCCAACCTCATTCGCGCGGCGAAGCGCGGTGGGGCGCGCGTGGTGATGACCAACGGCCGTTTTTCTCCGGCGAACGTGGAGCGCTACCGCTGGTTGTTCAGGCTCATCGGCAATCCGCTGAAGGATTTCGACCTGATGTTGATGCGTCAGGAGGACGAGGCGCAGCGGGCGCGGAGTCTCGGCGCGCGGCCGGACTGGGTGCGGGTGACGGGGAACACGAAGTTCGACTCGTTGGCTTCGGGGCCGGCGGCGGAGGACGGCGTGTTGCGCGAGGCGCTCGGGCTTCCGGTGGACGCACGGGTGTGGATTGCCGGCAGCACGCACGAGGGCGAGGAGGACGTGCTGCTCGGCGTCTATCGGCGGCTGCTCGCGCGGTGGCCGGACCTGCGGCTGGTGATTGCGCCCAGGTACGTGGACCGGGCTGGGCGCGTCGTGGCGCTGGCGCGGGAGGCGGGACTGGGTGTCGGCCTTCGCTCCCAGGGGAATCCCGAGCGAGCGCAGGTGGTGGTGCTGGACACCATTGGCGAGCTGTCGCGGGCGTACCGGCTGGCGACGGTGGTCTTCGTGGGCGGCTCGTTCACGAAGCGGGGCGGGCAGAACATCCTGGAGCCCGCGGGGCAGGGGAAACCGGTGTTGTTCGGTCCGCACATGGACAACTTCAAGGACAGCGTGGCGGTGCTCGCGGGGCAGGGAGGCATCCTGGTGGCGGACGCGGAGGCGCTGTACGCGAGGCTCGCGGAGTTGCTGGAAGAGCCGGGTCGAGTCGCGGAGCTGGGTGCGCGGGCCTTGGAGACGGTGGGGCGGATTTCCGGCGCGAGTGAGCGCAACGCCGAGGCGATGACGACGCTCTTTCCCCATGGGAGGGCCGGGCCGCGATGACGCTCATCGTCCACCCGCATTTCCACAATCGGTACACGGGCGTCACGCGCCACGTCGAGTCGGTGGTCCCCGCGTTGGTGAAGGACACGGGCTCGGAGACGCGAGTCATCGGCTCTGGGCTGAGCGACGGGCTGCCGCGAATCACCTGGCCGGAGCTGTTGCGTCGGGCGCGCTCCGAGCCGGTGGTGTGGCATGCCCACCGGAACAACGAGCTGCTCGCGGGGATGTTGCTGAAGCTGGTGGGTCGGCAGGTGCGGCTGGTCTTCACGCGGCACACGTCGGTGGCGCCCAGCGGCTTCACGCGCTTCATCGCGCGAGGCGCGGACGCGCTGGTGTCGTTGACGCGGCAGGTGGCGGAGGTCATCGCGCTCCCGTCGACCGTCATTTCGCATGGCATCGACCTGACGCGCTTCCATCCCCCTGAGGACCGGGCGCGGGCGTGGGAGGAGCTGGGGCAGGGTGGACGGTTCGGGGTGGGCGTCATTGGCCGCATCCGCAAGGAGAAGGGGCAGGGCGACTTCCTCGATGCGGTGCGCCCGTTGCTGCCCGAGCACCCCGAGTGGCAGGCGGTGCTGGTGGGGTTGGCGAAGGGCGCGGACCTGGACTGGGTGAACGGCTTGCGCGCGGGCATCGAGCCCCGCGTTTCGTTGGCCGGGGAGCAGTCGGTCATCGAGCCCTGGTATCGAGGCCTGAGCGTGCTGGTGCACCCGTCCTATGCGGAGGGGTACTCGCTGGTGCATGTGGAGGCGATGGCGTCCGGTTGTTGCGTGGTGGCGTCGAAGTTGCCGTATCTGGACACGCTCATCGAGCATGGCCGGACGGGCTTCTTCTTCGAGCCAGGGGACGTGAAGGCGTTGCGCGAGCTGCTGGACATGCTGATGCGAGAGCCCGAGCGGGCGCGCGAAGTGGGGCGCAACGCGGCCGAGGAGGCACGTCGTCGGTGCGGCGTGGAGCACGAGGCGCACGCGCTGGAAGCGCTGTATCGCACGCTGGTCGGGCGGTAGTCGGATGCGAATCCTCCACCTGTTGGCGAGTCCCTTCTTCAGTGGTCCGGCGGAGAACGTCGCGTTGCTCGCGCTGGCGCAGCGGGAGGCCGGGCACGAGGTGACGGTGGCGGTGGACCGTCGGCGCAAGGAGATGCCGGCGGAGGAGCCCGCGGTGCCTCGGCTGCGAGCGCTGGGCCTGCTGGATGACGAGGGGCTCGAGTTGTCGGTGAAGTCTCCGCCCTGGCGGGTGTGGAGTGATTTGCGCCGGCTGCGTGCGCGGCGAGTGGACGTGGTGCACTCGCACTTCAGCCATGACCACTTCCTGGCGAGGTGGGGACGGCCCCAGGGGGCGGTGTTGGTCCGTTCGCTTCATGCGCCGCGCTCCATCCGCTCCTCGTTGCCCGCGGCGGATGCGTACACGGTGCCGGCGAGTTCGCTCTTGCCTCGCTTGTTGGAGCGAGGAAGGACGGCTCGGGTGCTTCCCGCGTTGGTGGACCCGCGCTTTCGCCCTGAGTCGGACCGCGAGGCGTCGAGGCGCGAGTTGGGACTGAAGGGCGCGCCCCTGGTGGGGATGGTCTCCACGTTCCAGCCGTCGCGACGGCACGCCGTGGGGGTGGAGGCCTTCGCGCTCTACCGCGAGCAGCGGCCGGATGCGCGGTTCGTCCTGGTGGGGGATGGCGCGTTGCTGGAGGCGACGCGGAGTCAGGTGGCGTCGCTGGGGCTGACGGATGCGGTGGTGTTCACGGGCTACCAGCAAGGAGAAGACTTCGCGCGGTGGTTGAGGGCCTTGGACGAGGTCTGGCTCCTGGGGCTCGGGAACGACTGGAGTGCGAGGGCGGCGGCTCAAGCCCGGGCGTGTGGTGTGCGAGTCGTGGCGGTGGAGGAGGGCGCGCTGCCTGAGCTGGCGGATGCACGTGTCGTCGAGCCGACGCCCGAGGCGGTGGTGGCCGCGTCACTGTCGGGGCAACGGGCCCCCGTGGCTCATCCGACGAATGCGAGCATCGCCGCCGATGTCCTTGCGTTGTATGCGCAGGTGGCGAGCACGCGCGCTCGGTGAGCCCGCGCTGACGTGTCGGGTCGTACGTGATGGCGCGGGCTGATAGCGTAGCGGGCGCATGCTGACCCTTGATGATGCCCGGCGACTCGTGTCGGGACACGCCTTGTGCGGAGCCTCCAGGTCTTGAGCGCTCAGGCTCCCGAGTCACCCACCGCCATCGAGCGGGTGTTCTATCCGCCGTCGCCCGAGCCCTGGGGACGGCGAGCCTTGCTGTCCCCTCTCACCGCGTTGTCATGGACCTATGGCGCGGCGGTGCGCTTGCGAGGCGCGCTGTATGACCTGGGCATGCTTCGCGCCGAGCGAGTGGAGGGCCTCCGCGTCATCTCGGTAGGCAACCTCAACGTGGGAGGCACGGGGAAGACGCCCGCGGTGCTCCACCTCGCGGAGTTGCTGGTGCGCGAGGGCCGCAAGGTCGGCATCCTCACGCGAGGTTATGGGCGTCGCTCACAAGAGCCCCTTACCTTCACGGGGGCGGAGTCATTGCCTCCGGTGGAGGACGCGGGGGACGAGCCGTTGCTGCTCGCGAGCCGCTGCCCGAGTGTGAGGATCTTCGTGAACGCGGACCGTGTCTCCAGCGCCTGGCGCGCGAGAGACGACTACGGTCTGGACACGGTGCTGCTCGACGACGGCTTTCAACACCGGCGGCTCGCGAGGGACGAGAACCTCGTCGTGGTGGACGAAGCCGTGGGACTCGGCAATGGCCACATGTTGCCAAGAGGGCCGCTGCGAGAGCCGGCTTCTTCTCTCCGGCGAGCCACGTTGCTCTGGGTCCGCACGTCGACGCCCCCAGGTGCCACGGCGTCCCCCATCGTCTCGCGCGCAGGCGAGGCACCCCGAGCACCGTTCGACGCACGGGCCCTGGGGTTGCCTGCGGAGGGAGAGGGAATCCCCCGCGTCCGCGCACGCTATGGACCTTCGGCCTGGGTGGACCCTTCTGGGGGGCTCCATCCGACAGAGGCACTGAGTGGTCAGGGAGTGCTGGCGCTGGCGGGGCTCGGTCGGCCGGGGGGCTTCCTGAAGACCCTGAGGTCCCTCGGCGTGGAGGTCCTGGATGCGGCCCTTTTTCCAGACCACCACCGCTTCACCGTGGACGAGCTTCGCGATGTGGAAGCTCGAGCCGCGAAGCTGGGCGCGGTGAAGGTCGTGACGACGGAGAAGGACGCGGTGCGTCTGCCCGTGGGGTTCTCGGCCTGGAAGGTGCGGCTGGGGGTGGACGTGCTGGAGGGCGAGTCCCATCTGCGTCGAGCGCTTGGCCTGTCGGGTGCGTCTGCCGACTTGTGAGACGAGGAGGGCTGTGGGACAAACCGCCGCCATGGCCGCAGTCTCGCCCGTTCGCTCGTCGCCTCCGCCCTCTCGCCTGCCGCACGCGTTCGCGCGCCGCAGGGTGTTGCTGGTGGGGGACCTGGTCGCAGACCATTACATCTACGGGCAGACGGACCGGGTGAGCCGCGAGGCCCCGGTGCTCATCGTCCGCTACGAGTCCGCCGAGGTGAAGCTGGGCGGCGGGGCGAACGTGGCGGCCAATGTCCGTGCGTTGACGGGGCAGGTGACGGCCGTCGGAATGTTGGGTGCGGATGAGATGGGCCGCGAGCTGCGTCGCCTGTTCTCCGAGTCAGGGGTACGCCTCCACGCGGTGGGTGGGCGCGGTCTGGCGACGGAGACGAAGACCCGCATCCTCGCGGGCGGCGTGAGCACGACGCGGCAGCAGATGTTGCGCCTGGACCGTGGCCAGCGCTCCTCGCTCCCTCCGAGCGTGCGCAAGGCCCTGGCGAAGCACGTGGCGGAGGCCGCGAAGGACGCGGACGCGGTGGTCGTTTCGGACTACGGCGCTGGAGTGCTGAGCGACGAGGTGCGCGCCGTGCTGCGGAAGCTGGCGGCGGATGGGCTGCCGGTGTGCGTGGACAGTCGCTATGCGCTGTCGTCGTTCTCGGGGCTGACGGTGTGCAAGCCCAACGAGCCGGAGCTGGAGGCGTTGGCGGGACGTCCCGTGCGCTCGCAGGAGGACTTGCTGGCGGCGGGGCATGAGGCGGTGCGCAGGCTGGGGTGTCGTGCGCTGCTGGTGACTCGGGGGCGGCACGGCATGGCGCTCTTCGACGCTGACGGTGGGGTGGACCTCATCCCGGTGCATGGCGCGAAGGCGGCGGTGGACGTGACGGGGGCGGGCGACACGGTGATTGCGACATTCTCGCTGGCACTGGCGGCCGGAGCCTCGTTCGGGGAAGCGGCGCGACTGGCGAACGTGGCCGGTTCCATGGTGGTGCAGAAGTCGGGCACCGCGACGGTGTCCCGGGACGAACTGCTGGCGGAGCTGCGGAGCACGCGATGAGCACCTTGGAGAAGATTCAGTCGCTCGAGCAGGTGGTGGAGGCGAGGGCGCGCTGGAAGGCCGAGGGCCGCACCGTGGCGCTCGCCAACGGCGTGTTCGACCTCTTGCATGTGGGCCACGTGCGCTATCTGGAAGGCGCCCGCGAGTTGGCGGATGTGCTGGTGGTGGCGGTGAACTCGGACGCCTCGACGCGGGCGTACAAGGGGCCTGGACGGCCACACATTCCCGAGGGCGAGCGTGCGGAGCTGGTCGCCGCGCTCGCCTGTACGGACCGGGTCATCGTCTTCGACGAGCCGAACGTGCGCGTCATCATTCGAGCGCTGAAGCCGGATGTGCATGTGAAGGGGACGGACTACACGCCGGACAGCATCCCCGAGGGCGACGAAGTGCGTGCCTACGGTGGGCGTACGGCGGTGTCGGGAGACCCGAAGGACCACAGCACCACGGAGCTGGCGCGCCGGCTCGGCCGTGAGAGCGCGAAGTAGGACATGCCCGCGCTGGATGAGGGGTTGATGGCGGTGCTGGGCTGTCCCCAGTGCAAGGGGCCTCTCACGGTGCTCTCGTACGAAGAGCAGGTGAAGGCCCGCTGTCCCCGGTGTCGGTGCGAGTGGCCCGTGGAAGAGGGAGTGCCCCACCTCCTCCAGGAGCGGATGTCTAGGTGGGACGCGCCTGACGAGTGAGCTGTGCCGCGAAGGTGCGGGCCTCTTCGGCTGCACGAGCCTCGAGCCCCTCGCCTCCCGCGCCATCGACGAGACTGGTGAGGTCGACCATCCGGTGCGGGGCATACGCATGGCCCCACCGCTCCATGTCCATGCGGAGGAAGTACGCCAGCGTCGGAGCGCCCACGGACACCGACAGGTGCATGGGCCCGGTGTTGTTGCAGATGGTGAGTCCGGCGGCTCGCATGAGCGCGGCGAGCTCATCCAGGTTGGTGGCGGGTGCGAGCCGCGAGCCGGGCGCGGCCGCCACCACGGCGCGGGCAAGCTCCTCTTCGCCAGGTCCCCACGTGACGATGGGAACGCGGCCGATTTCGAGGAGCGCGCGAGCCGCGGCGGCGAAGGCCTCGGGAGGAATGCGCCGAGGGCCCAGGCGGCCACCCGGGTTGATGACAGCGCGGGGCGTGGTGGCGTCCGTTTCCAGGAACGCACGGAACGGGGCGCTGATGGTGGGTTCGCGGAAGGAGAGTCCCCGCGACAGGGTTCCGCCCGTGACAGGGGTCAGCAGGTGGGTTCGCTGAAGCGCCTCGCTTCTGCTGTCGTCGCGGGCCGGGACGGACAGGGAGTGGAGGCGAGTCACGGGCCAGACGCTCGGCCCGATGACCACGGCGCGCGGGCCGGCGAGGCGTGCCACGAGGGCGCTCGTCACGGAGGGGGCTTCCCAGTTGGCGCAGTCGACCACCAGGTCATAGCCCGCGCGGCGCAGGGCTCGGATGCCCGGGGCCAGGGGGCCCATCCAGAGTCGCCGGCGGTCGAACGCGATGACCTGGTCCGCGTCGGGGTGCCCCGCCAGGACGCGGGCCACCTTGGCATGAACCAGCACGTGCACCTCGGGGACCGGGTGCACATGGGCCTTGAGGGTGCGCATGAGGGGGGTGGTGAGGAGCGCCTCGCCCACGCGGTTGTCGGGCCGCACGAGCAGCACCTTCCGGGGGACGGGGAGGGAACTTCCGGGACGGAGCCGGCGGCCGGGGCGCCAGAACAACACGGACGCCACGAGCGCCAGCGCCAGCTTCGCCCACAACTCGAGCCGCTTGTGCCAGGCCATCGCGGCGCGGACCCTACACAGAACTGAAAGGCGTGCAAGCACGCTGCTTGACCTGCGGACGGAAAGCCCCTAGCAACCGCCCAATGCTGAAGAGCATGACCGGGTTTGGCGCGGGCCGTGCGCGCGTGGGGGACGAAGAAGTCTCCGTGGAGTTGCGCTCCCTCAATCACAAGTTCTGCGAGGTGAAGGCGAGGCTGCCTCGAGAGCTCACCTCGCTGGAGCCGAGCGTCACGAAGCAGGTGAAGGACCGGCTGGCACGTGGCTCGGTGGAGCTGCTGGTGAAGCGGCAGTCCTCCACGACGACGGGAACAGTGCCCACGGTGGACCTGAACCTGGCGCGCGAGTACCTGCGCACCTTCCGGGAGCTGGCCAAGGAGCTGGGCCTCCCGGCGGACGTGGCCTGGTCCCAGGTGGCCAACCAGCAGGGCGTCGTGCGCCTGGAGGAGAAGGGCGTGAATCTGGAGTCGGCGACGCCCGCGGTGACGGAGGCGCTGGAGCAGGCGCTCGGAGCCCTGGAGAAGATGAGGCTCGTCGAGGGCGAGGCGATCTACGCCGACCTGGATGCGCGACTGAAGTTGATTGAGGGCTGGAGCCGCGAAGTGGCCCACCTCGCTCCCCGCGCGGTGCACGACTACCAGCAGCGACTCACGGAGCGCGTGGCGGAACTCGCGCGGGGCGTCGCGGTGGACCCGCAGAGGTTGGCGCAGGAAGTGGCGCTCTTCGCCGAGCGCACGGACATCGCCGAGGAAGTCACGCGCCTGGCGAGTCACCTCGAGCAGTTCCGCGCCCTCATGGCGAGCACCGAGCCCGCTGGCCGTCGCATGGATTTTCTTGTGCAGGAGATGCACCGCGAGGTGAACACGACCGGTTCCAAGAGCCAGCACACGGAGATCTCCGCGCGCGTGGTCTCGATGAAGGCCGAGGTCGAGCGCATCCGCGAACAGGTGCAGAACGTCGAATGAGCGAACCCACCATCCTTCAGCCCGGTCTACTGCTCGTCCTCTCCGCGCCCTCTGGGGCCGGGAAGACCACCCTTGCCCATCGGCTCCTCAAGGAGACGCCGCAGGCGAACTTCTCCATCAGCGTCACGACGCGCCGCCCTCGAGGCAAGGAGCAGGAAGGGGTGGACTACCACTTCGTGGACGTGGCCACCTTCCAGGAGAAGATCGAACGGGGCGAGTTCGTGGAGTGGGCGGAGGTCCACAACCACTTCTACGGCAGCCCCCAGTCGACGGTGGATGTCGCGCGCGCCCGTCGGGGCGTGGCCATCTTCGACATCGACGTCCAGGGCGGGCAGGCCATCAAGCGCAAGCACCCCGACGCGGTCACCATCTTCGTGCTCCCGCCCTCCATGGATGAGCTGGAGCGCCGGCTGCGGGACAGGCAGACGGACTCCGATGAGACGATTCGCCGCCGGATGCTGGCGGCTCGCTCGGAGATGGAGCGGGGAATCGCCTCCTACGACTACATCGTCGTGAACGATGACTTCGAGCGCGCGTACAGCGAGCTGCGCGCGGTGGTGGTGGCCGAGGGGTGTCGTCGTGGCCGGGTGGACGTCTCGAGGTTGAAGCTGGGCGTAGGGAGCTGAGCGCAGGGGGCAGGGAAGGGTGCTGAAGTGACAATCAGCAAACTTCTTGCGCCGTCCCTTCGCTTGGTGGATAAGCCGCCCACCTCACGGCGAGGCGCGGGCGGCCAAAAGCCCTCCGCGACGAGCAGGCAGCCGTGGATTCCGTCAGCAACAGTCTCGGAATCAGCGCGCATGGCGCTGGGGTTCTCTGAACCACGCAGAATAGGACCGTGGGTCCCTGAAGGATTCCCTGGATGGGGCCTTCGTGGGATTTCGAGTGTCCGGAGCGGCTCGTGACCACGAGTTGACATTCTCCGGAGCGCTCCATAGATGGTCAGCCAGCAGGAAGTGGTCCGGTGGGCGTCGCGGTGGTGGGGTTGGAGGTCGTCTCGTGCGAGACGGCACTGGAGCTGGGGCTGACGGTGGGGTGGGGCTCGGAAGCGGTTTGACTCTGGATGCGGCGGTGGTAGAAGCCGCGCCCCTCATGACGAAGCCCGCGCACTGGCGCGAAGCACTTCGGCGTGTGGATTCAGAACGACATTGGAAATACGGCGGTCAGCGAAGCGAGTTGACAGAAGATGCGGCGGTGGTAGAAGCCGCGACCCCGACGAAGAAGCCCGGAAGAAGCAGGGCGGAGGCGGCGAGGGAGTCAACGAAGCAACGGTTGACACGGGATGCGGCGGAGAGATAGAAGCCGCGCCCCTCACGAAGAAAACAGCGGAAGCCACTGGGCGGCGCTGAGGACTTCGGAGGACGCCGAAAGGGACGCAAAGCGAAGTTGACAGCTGACGCGGACCTGAATAAAAGATGCGACCCGCCGGCAGGAAACGGCGAGCAGCAGACGGAAACAAAGTAGCAAAAAGTCGCGGATGAAACAAGCGGCTCGGTCTTTGAAAACCAAATAGCAAGCCCAAGAAGAAGAGAAGGATTGCGGAAACCGCAGTCAATCTTTGAGAAGGCACCAGCAAGGGAGCGCTGAGAAGCGCA
>NZ_VIFM01000313.1 GCF_006636215.1 Myxococcus llanfairpwllgwyngyllgogerychwyrndrobwllllantysiliogogogochensis
GCGGAGGGGGTCTCCTGTCGGGCCAGCGGCCAGGGGGCCGATGGACGCTTGCCGGTGTGACGCTAGGGGAAAAGCCCGTCCGCCCACAAGCCGCCTGAGGCCTGCCCTCGGGTCCACCCGGCCCATGGCCCACCGGCAGGGGAGGGGCCGGGCACGCGCCGACCTTGCCCCCCCAGCCCTGTCCCCTTCCACGGTCGCACCTAGCTTTTGGAACAGCGGAGGGACCGATTGCATCACGCACACCCCTCCGTCGCACTCACACAGGAGATTCTCCCATGAAGAAGCTGGTTGGGGTTTTCGCGGCGATGGCGCTGCTGGGGTCCGGCGCGGCTCTGGCGAACGATGACAAGACCAAGCCGCAGCAGGACCCTGCGGCCCAGGGTGGCTCGGGCACCTCAGGTACCGGGAGCACGCAGCAGGACAGCTCCATGCAGCAGGACAGCTCCATGGGGGGCTCTGGCTCCACCATGGGCTCCAGCGCCATGGGCCAGAAGGAGCTGAGCGGCAAGGTGGTGAAGGCCGAGAGCAGCAAGGTCTTCGTCCAGGACGCGCAGGGCGCGGTGGTGACGCTCGACATCGACAAGAGCACGACGTTCACCGACCCGACGCTCAAGAAGGCCAAGGACCTCAAGGAGGGCCAGGAGATCCGGGCCAGCTTCGAGGTGAAGGAAACGAAGAACATGGCCAAGAGCATCTCGCTGTCGGGCACCGGCGGCGCGGGCACGGACGTCATGACGCCTGACCCGACCATCAACCAGCCCGCCCCGGACACGGGCACCCAGGACCCGGGCGCCCCGATGGAGGAGCCAGGCACCGGCGGCTCCGGCATGGGGACCGACAAGAACAAGGACATGGGGACCGGCACCTCCGGGGACAAGAGCACCAGCCCCGACACGTACTGAGCCCACGGACCCGTACCCGTGACGCACGTCTTCCCCCGAGACGGGGATGAGCAGGGCCCGCGGCCTCCACAGGTCGCGGGCCCTGCTTGCGTTCACTTCATTCAGTATTGACTGAATGGTCTGAACGAACTAGATGCCGGGCGCCACCCTGGCCCTTCGCGGACGTCTGTCGCGCGCGGCCTCCTCGGGTGAGACGGAGGCCGGGAATGAAGGAGCTGGGCGCCGCGGAGCAGCGCTTCATCGAATCGATGGGGCTGTACTTCGAACGGCAGGGCAGCACGCGCATCGGCGGGCGCATCCACGCGCTCCTGATGCTGACGGACCAACCGCTGTCGCTCCAGCAGATTGCCCGCGTGCTCAAGGTGAGCGCGGCCTCCGTGTCCACCAACATCCGCGCCAGCATGGCGATTGGACTGGTGGAGCCCGCCAGCGTGCCCGGAGACCGGCAGCACTACTACGTCGTGAACAACGACGGCTGGGAGAGCCGGCTTCGCACCGCGGAGGACAGCGTCAAGGCGTTTGTCCGCGTGTGCCAGGAGGCCCTCCGCGCGCCGCAGCTCGCGCACAAGCAGCACCTGCTCGAGGCGGCGGACTTCTGTGAATTCTACCTGGCCGAAATGGCCGGCATCGCCGAGCGGTGGCGCGCCTCGCGCGGCGCCCGCCCCTCGCCCCGCACCCCCAAGGCATCGAAAGGACGCACCGCATGAACGCCGCAGTCGCGCAATCTCCCATCGTCTCCATCACCAACGTGACCAAGGACTACACCCTCGGCAAGGTGGTCGTCCCGGCGCTGCGAGGCGTGGATCTCCAGGTGCATCCCGGGGAGTTCATCTCCATCGCCGGCCCGTCCGGCAGCGGCAAGACGACGCTGCTCAACCTCATCGGCTGCGTGGACACGGCCACGTCGGGTGTCGTCAGCGTCGCCGGCCAGGACACCAAGCAGCTCACGGAGCGCCAGCTCACGCACCTGCGCCTGCACACCATCGGCTTCATCTTCCAGAGCTTCAACCTGGTGTCGGTGCTCAGCGTCTTCCAGAACGTGGAGTTCCCGCTCCTGCTCCAGCGCAAGCTGGACAAGAACCAGCGCAAAGAGCGGGTGAATCAGCTGCTGGAGCAGGTGGGCCTGGCCCATCACGCCAAGCACCGCCCCAACGAGCTGTCCGGCGGCCAGCGTCAGCGCGTGGCCGTGGCGCGCGCGCTCGTCACCCGGCCCCAGCTGGTGCTGGCGGACGAGCCCACCGCCAACCTGGACTCGGTGACGGGCCAGCACATCATCGACCTGATGAAGGAGCTGAACCAGAAGGAAGGCACCACCTTCATCTTCTCCACCCACGACGCCAAGGTGATGAACCACGCGAACGCCGTGGTGCGTCTGGCGGACGGCAAGATCCTGGACCGGCTGACCCCCTCCGAGGCGAAGCGGGCCCTCGCCGTGGGCGCGGAGGGTCACTGACATGGGTCAGCTCCGGTTGCTGATGCAGGTGGCCTTCCGCAACCTGTTCACCAGCAAGATCAACATCCTCATCGGCGGCATCATCTTCTTCGGCACGTTGCTGGTGGTGGTGGGCGGCGCGCTGCTCGACAGCATGGACAGCGCGATGAGCCGCAGCATCATCGGCAGCGTCGCGGGCCACCTCCAGGTCTACTCGGACGACTCCAAGGACGAGCTGAGCCTGTACGGCGGCATGAGCGGCGAGCCGGACCTGGCGGTGCTGGACGACTTCAGCCGCATCAAGCCCGTCCTGGAGAAGCACCCCAACGTGAAGACGGTGGTGCCCATGGGCACCAGCGGCGCGCTCATCACCTCCGGCAACACCGTGGACCTGACGCTCGCGCGCCTGAGAGACCTCTACAAGAAGCGCGCGGAGGAAGGCGAATCCCCTGCCCTTCGCGCGAACCTCGACAGCGTCAAGTCACACGTGCGGCAGATGGTGTCGCTCATGGAGGAGCAGCGCAACAAGAGCCGCGAGCTGCTCAGCTCCGCCGCCGTGGACCCGCTGGAGGTGGAGGCCCTGGCGCGCGCTCGCACCGACGCGTTCTGGGACACCTTCGAGCAGGACCCGTTCGCCTCGTTGGAGTTCCTGGAGAACCGGATCGCCCCGCAGCTTCCGGACGGCGACCTCCTGGACATGCGCTACGTGGGCACGGACCTGGACTCCTTCCAGCGCACCTTCGACCGCATGGAGATTGTCGACGGTCAGCCGGTGCCCCAGGGCAAGCGCGGCATGCTGCTGTCCAAGTTCTATTACGAGAACTTCCTCAAGCTGAAGACGGCGCTCCGGCTGGACAACATCAAGCAGGAGCGGGACCTCAACCAGAAGCGCATCGACACCGACCCGCAGCTGCAGCGCTGGGTGAAGGAGAACCAGACGCAGCCACGGGAGATCCTCTTCCAGCTGGACCCCATCAAGACGGGGCAGGCGGTGGAGCGGCTGCAGAAGGTGCTCGGCAGCAAGGAGGCCTCCCTGGAGAAGCTCCTGTCGGAGTTCCTCACCACCACCGACGACAACTTCGACACGCGCTACCAGCAGTTCTACGCGGAACTCGCGCCGCTCTTGGAGCTGTACCGCATGCGCATGGGTGACAACCTCACCATCACCGCCTTCACGCGCACCGGCTACGTGCAGAGCATCAACGTGAAGATCTACGGCACCTATCAGTTCAAGGGGCTGGAGAAGTCCGCCATGGCCGGTGTCATCAACCTGATGGACCTGATGTCCTTCCGGGAGCTGTACGGCTACCTCAGTCCGGACCGCAAGGCGGAGATCGCCGAGCTGCAGAAGAACAGCGGCCTGAAGGCGGTGGACCGAGCCAACGCCGAGGAAGCGCTCTTCGGCGAGGAGAGCGGCAACACGCTGGTGGCGGAGGCCACGCCGGGACTCATCGAGGACTCGAAGGCGTTCGAGGGTGCCCTGGGCTCGCTGCGCCGGGACGACCTGGCCTCGCGCGTCTACTCCCAGCAGGAAATCGAGCAGGGCGTGGCGCTCAGCGCGGCCATCATCCTCAAGGACCCCGAGCAGCTCCAGCAGACGATGGAGGAGCTGAAGCAGGCCTCCACGGCGGCGGGGCTGAAGCTGCGAGTGGTGTCGTGGCAGCAGGCCGCGGGCCTCATCGGCCAGTTCGTGCTGATGGCGAAGCTGGTGCTCTACTTCGCCGTCTTCATCATCTTCATCGTCGCGCTGGTCATCATCAACAACGCGATGATGATGGCCACCCTCCAGCGCGTGCGCGAAGTCGGGACGATGCGGGCCATCGGCGCGCAGCGCTCCTTCATCCTGAGCATGGTGCTGGTGGAGACGGTGCTGCTCGGCTTCGTGTTCGGCGTGGGCGGCGCGCTGCTCGGCAGCGGCATCATGAGCGCGCTGGGCAGCGCCGGCATCCCCGCCGGCAACGAGGCGCTGTACTTCTTCTTCTCCGGTCCCCGCCTCTATCCCACGTTGAGCGCCGGCAACCTCATCGCGGCCTTCGTGATTGTCCTCCTGGTGTCCGCCATTTCCACCCTCTATCCCGCGTTCCTCGCGACGCGGGTGTCGCCTCTCCAGGCGATGCAGACGGACGAGTAAGGCCATGTTCCAACTCTTCCTCATCGCATTCCGAAACCTCGGCACCCACCGGCGGCGCACGCTGCTGCTGGGCGGCGCCATCGCCGGCGTCACCGCGCTGCTCGTCATCCTCATGGGCCTGTCCACGGGCATGAAGGAGACGATGCTGCGCTCCGCCACCACGCTCGCCACCGGCCACGTCAACGTGGGCGGCTTCTTCAAGGTCACCGCCGGCCAGGCCGCGCCGGTGGTGACGGCCTACCCCAAGATTCTCGAGCTGGTCCGCAAGGAGGTGCCGGAGCTGGACTACGCCGTCCAGCGCGGGCGCGGCTGGGCGAAAATCGTCAGCGAGTCCGCCTCCATGCAGGTGGGCGTGGGCGGCATCGACGTGAAGGACGAGCCGGGCTTCCGGCAGGTCCTGCAGATCCACGAGGGCAACCTGGACGGGCTGAACGAGCAGGGCACGGTGCTCCTGTTCGAGAAGCAGGCCAAGCGGCTCCAGGTGAAGGTGGGCGACACCGTCACCATCTCCGCCCCCACCATGCGCGGCACCAACAACACGGTGGACGTCCGCGTCGCCGCCATCGCCACCGACGTGGGCATGATGAGCGACTTCAACGTCTTCGTCCCGTCCAACACGCTGCGCTCGCTGTACCAGCTGCGCGACGACACCACGGGCGCCCTCTACCTGTACCTCAAGGACGTGAACCAGGTGCCCGTCGTCCAGGCGCGGCTGCGCACGGTGCTGGCGGACGCGGGCCACCAGCTCATGGACAATGACCCTCGCGCCTTCTGGATGAAGTTCGAGGTCGTCAACCGCGAGGCGTGGACCGGGCAGAAGCTGGAC
Organism: Myxococcus llanfairpwllgwyngyllgogerychwyrndrobwllllantysiliogogogochensis; assembly: GCF_006636215.1. Taxonomy (GTDB): domain Bacteria; phylum Myxococcota; class Myxococcia; order Myxococcales; family Myxococcaceae; genus Myxococcus; species Myxococcus llanfairpwllgwyngyllgogerychwyrndrobwllllantysiliogogogochensis. The sequence continues at coordinate 5,292 of NZ_VIFM01000313.1, forward strand.
ATCACCAACTGGGAGGATGAGCTGTCGTTCATCACCTGGACGCTCACCGCGCTCAACGGACTGACCGGCATCCTCATCTTCGTGCTGCTGGTCATCATCGGCGTGGGCATCATGAACACGCTGTGGATCGCCATCCGGGAGCGCACCCGGGAGATTGGCACGCTGCGCGCCATCGGCATGCAGCGCACCCGGGTGGTGGCGATGTTCCTGTTCGAGGCGATGACGCTCGGGGCGCTGGGCACCCTGGCGGGCGCGCTCATCGGGCTGGCCGTCTGCCTGGGCGTGGACGCCGCCCACGTGGGCGTCCCGGCGGCCGTGGCGATGTTCATCATGTCGGACCGGCTGCACCTGGTGGTGAACGCGGGCTCCGTCGTCGGCGCCATGGTGTTCATCACCACCTGCACCACGCTCATCTCGCTGATTCCCTCCTTCCTCGCCGCGCGCCTCAAGCCGGTGACGGCGATGCACCACATCGGATGAAATCCATGAGCCTCAAGAATCTGCTGTCCGCCGCGGCGCTGTCCGTGGCCATGTTGTCCGGGCCCGTGGCGCTGGCCCTGGAGCCGGCCGCCATGACGCAGATGCTGGCGACCATCGATGACCGTCAGCGCAACGGTGGCGACTACAAGTCGCTCATCTACATGGAGCAGAAGGAGAAGGACAAAACAGACAACGTGCGCGAGGCGTTCGTCTACCGGCGCGACGCGGACGACAAGCTGATGATTCTCTTCAGCAAGCCCAAGACGGAGGCCGGCAAGGGCTACCTGAGGATGGACAAGAACCTCTGGAGCTACGACCCCAACGTGGGCAAGTGGGAGCGGCGCACCGAGCGCGAGCGCATCGCCGGCACCGACAGCCGACGCGCCGACTTCGACGAGTCCCGTCTGGCCGAGGAGTTCGACCCGGCCTACGAGGGCGAGGCGAAGCTGGGCAAATTCACCGCCCACAAGCTGCTCTTGAAGGTGAAGCCCAACGTGGATGTGGCCTATCCCCTGGTCAAGATGTGGATAGACAAGGACACGAACAACATCCTCAAGCGCGAGGACTACGCCCTGTCCGGCCGGCTGATGCGCACCGCGCTCTATCCGCGTTGGAAGAAGATCTTCAGCGAGTCCAAGGGCGCCGACGTCTGGTTCCCCGAGGAGATCCGCTTCTACGACGAGGTGGAGAAGGCCAACTCCACCATCATCCTCATCAAGTCCGTGGACCTGCGCCCGCTGGAGGCCAACCTCTTCACCAAGGCCTGGCTCGAGAGCAAGAGTCGATGAGCCCGCGCAACCTCACCCTGGCCACGGCCCTGTCCGTGGTCCTCGCCGGCACCACCGCGCTCGGGCAGTCCGAGCGGCCGGACGAGAATGCCCTCTTCGGGGGCGAGGACGACAAGCCCGCCCAGGCCGACACGCCCGGGGAGCCTCCCACGACGGGGCGTCCCAGTGACGACGAGGTGTTCGGCGAGGACCCCGCGCCGTCCGCGGGAGCAGACGCGAGCAACACGGGCGACGCGACCGAGCGGCAACCGCCGCTGACCCCGGCGCCGCCCGAGCCGGGAGACCGGGACTCGCAGGCGCTGTCGGGGCCGGGGACGCGCAGCGCCTTCGATTCCGATGAGGCCGTGGACGACCCGCTGAAGATTGGCGGGCAGTTCTACATGCGCGGCTTCGCGGCGGCGACGGAGGGGACGTCGTTCGGTGACACGTCGTTCTCCGCACCCACCCTGGTGGACGGGTACTTCGACGCGCGGCCGATGGACCGGCTGCGCGGCTTCGTGGTGGGGCGGTTGAGCTACGACCCCACCGTGGCCACGCAGACGGGCACCACGACCAACAACACGCCGTCCAATCCTCGCGTGCTGCTGGACCAGGCCTGGCTCCGCTTCGATATCGAACGGACCCTGTTCCTCACCATCGGCAAGCAGCATGTGAAGTGGGGCACGGGGCAGATCTGGAACCCCACCGACTTCCTGTCACCGCAGCGGCGCAATCCGCTGGCCTTCGTGGACCTGCGCACCGGCGTGTCCATGTTGAAGGTCCACGTTCCCTGGGAGGCGAAGGGCTGGAACTTCTATGCCATCGCGGTGATGGATGACCTGGGCACCGATGCGGGCGCGCTGCTCGACAACACGGGAGGCGTTCCGCCCCCCGTGGAGGCCGACCCGGTCAACCGCCTGAGCCGTATCGGTGGGGCGCTGCGCGCGGAAGTCGTCCTCGGGCCCGCCGAGTTCGGCGCCAGCGCCGTGGCACAGCGGGGCCGCAAGCCGCGCTTCGGGTTCGACCTGTCCTCGGCGTTGGGTCCCATCGATGTCTACGGAGAAGTGGGCATCAAGAAGGGCACCGAGCGCCCCTTGTACCGAATCCCCGCCGGAACCACGTACGAGGAGATCATCAAGGACACGTCGCTGGTGGAGGCCTATGTCCCCTCGGGGCTCACGCCCCAGGTGACGGGTGGCGCCAACTACAGCTTCCCTTACGGCGACAACGACATCGCAGTGCTGGGCGTGGAGTACTTCTACAACTCGACGGGCTACACGAGCTCCTTCGGCTATCCGTACCTGATCGCGGAGGACGCCTTCCAGCCGCTGTATCTGGGCCGCCACTATGGTGCCGCGTACCTGTTCCTGGACCGGCCCGGGTCGCTTGAGCGCACGTCCTTCAACTTCTTCACGCTCAGCAACCTCTCGGACAAGTCGTACATCAGTCGGATCAACGTCACCCACCGCGCCCTCAGCTACCTGACGGTCGAGGCCTATGGCGCCGTTCACTACGGCCACAAGGGTGGTGAGTTCCGACTCGGCTTCTCGGTGCCCGACGTCGTCGTCGGCGAGAAGACCTTTCATGGCCGCACCCTGGCGGCGCCCACCTTCGAGCTGGGCGCGGGGTTGCGCATCAGCATCTGACGCGGACACCTCGCGCAGTGGAGTTTCAGGGACCGCGTCTCCTATTCCCGGGGACGCGGTCCTTCGTTTTCGGGGGCAGGTCGCCGCCCGGGCGGGCCAACGAGGGGCGCTTGGGCCGACGAGGTGCCGGAGAATTCATGCAGTGAACATCCTTCCGGCATGCACCTGTGGATCGCCATCGCCGCCGGATTGAGCCTCGCGCAGGGTCAGAGCGAGGCGCCCTACCCTTCCCCCACGGATCCGTCCAACAGAGGCCCTGCGGCTTCGGCCCTGCGGGATGCGAACGAGCAGGCCGCCGAGGCAGCGGACGGCGCATGGCTCCCTCCCAACTACGTCCTTCAATCTCCGATGGCGGATGGGACGGCGCCCTATGGGCCCTACAGCATCACGCCTGCTCTTCCGGATGGCGATGCCCCGTCGACTTCCGGCGAAGTGGCTATCGACGAAACGTATCGGAACTATGAGCCCATCCCCGCCGAGGTGCCGGAAGGCACGGGGGGCAGTGGGACGGATGACTCCGATGCTTCATCAACGGCCTCGGCGACGACAGGCGGAGATGCCCCGGGCGTGGGTGGTTCGGGCAATGTGACAACAGGACAGGGGGCGGGCTCGGATGACTCGGGTGATGCTCGGGTTTCGCAGCCAGGTGGCTCGAACACCGAGGCCGTGGCTCCGTCGTCGGCATCGCAGGCTGGCGGGCTGGATGGAACGGCCGGCACGGCGCCGCAGCCCCCGCTTCAGAGCGGACAGGACTCGTCCGACGTTTCAGGCACGGACAGCGCTGGCCAGACAGGAATCGGTGGTTCTGGCACGGATGCCACGACCCAGCCCAGCACTCAGGGCTCGACCGGCGACTCGGACACGAGCGGGACGACGGCTCCCGTGGACCCCATGGGGACTGGTGGCGCGGGTACGAGCACCACGACGCAGCCCGATAATCAGGGCACGACCGGTGGCTCGGGCACGAGCACCACGACGCAGCCCGATAATCAGGGCGCGACCGGCGGCTCGGGCACGAGCACGACGACACAGCCCGATAATCAGGGCGCGACCGGCGGCTCGGGCACGAGCACGACGACACAGCCCGATAATCAAGGCGCGACGGGGGGCTCCGGTACGGAGGCCACGACACAGCCTGATAACCAGGGCGCGACGGGTGGTTCCGGCACGGAGGCCACGACACAGCCTGATAGCCAGGGCGCGACCGGTGGTTCCGGCACGAGCACCACGACACAGCCTGACAGCCAGGACTCCCTCGGTGGCTTTGGGCCGACTGAAACAGAGCAACTCGATGGACAGGGAGGCGCGGGCACGTCGGGCGACACATCGACCACGCCGGCTCAACCACAGCAGCAGTCTTCCGTGAGCGGGCAGCAGAATGGAAACACCGCCGCGAATCCTTCGGCCCAGGCCACCAAGCCCGCCACGGACGCTGAGGTGACGCAACTGCGGAATCGCCTTCAGCAACTCGAGGAAGAACTCAAGACACGAGACACCCAGATTGAACAGAACGCCCAGGCCACGCAGCAGCAAGTCGACACGTTCGGCGAGCGCGCGGTCGAAACCGAGCGCTCACGTCAGCAGCGGCTCGCCGCCATCCAGAGCGCGGGGGAGTGGATGCTCGCGGCGGATGCCGCGCTCCAACAGGGCGAGGACGATGTCGGCAACGCGCTGGACATCGCCGACAGCGCCTTCGCCAGCGTCCGCGACAGCGCCTCCGAGTTCGGCCAGGGGACTGTCATCGTTCATGCTGAACGCGCCCGTGCCCTGATCAACCTCGCCCGCGACGCAGCCGGACGCAGCGACACGTATTCCGCGCGACGCGCACTGCAAGATGCCGGCGTCGAACTCAGCCTCGCTCGCAGCGCCAGCCTCGGCAGGTCCGGCACGGGAAATTCGCTGCTCACTCCGTGACGCCGGCCTCGGCAGGTCCAGCACGGCTCACTCCCTGCTCGCGCCGTGACGCCGGCTTCAGCAGGTCCGGCACAGGAAACTCGTTGCTCATTCCGCGACGTCGGCCTCGGCAAGACCGGCACGGGAAACTCGTTGCTCACTCCGCGACGTCGGCAGGTCCGGCACGGGAACTCGTTGCTCACTCCGTGACGCCGGCCTCAGCAAGTCCGGCACGAGCATCTCCCTGCTCGCGCCGTGACGCCGGCCTCAGCAGGTCCGGCACGGGCAACTCGTTGCTCATTCCGTGACGCCAGCCTCGGCAGGTCCGGCACGGGCAACTCGTTGCTCACTCCGTGACGGCGGCGAAGCACCTGGCTCACGAACGAGGCGACCGCACAACGCGGCACCTTCCGCGCACGACACCGGCGAGGCGTCTCACTCACGAGGCGCCTCAACCGATGGTGCGACCTGACGCTCACGGCGTCTCGCGGAAGATGAGCAACCCTCGTGACGAATCCGTCGCGTACACGTACCCATCCCCGGGAACGTTCACGCTGTTGAGCCCCTCGAAGAACGAGACGCCACGGCCAGCGTCCGTCTCACGCCAGGTGTTGTAGTACGCCACCTGCCGCGGCACGCTCGGGTTGCTCACGTCCAGCACCCGCAGGCCATCCTGATAGTGCGCCACGTAGAGCTTCGCTCCCGACAGCGCCAGCGCGCGGATGGAAACCTCCGGACGAATCCGGAACTCACCCACCTGGAGCACGTTCGCCGGAGACGCGACATCCAGCACAGTCAGGTGCGCGTCCCAGTCCTCGCCAGCGGAGAAGGCCAGCGTGCGGTCACCCACCGTGCCCACCGCCACCGTGCGCGACGTGCCACCACTAAACCGCCCCAGCAGCTTCGGCGTCGACGGCGTGGTGATATCCGACACCGTCACGCCGTAGGTCCAGTTGCTCACGTACAGGCGATTGCCCACCGCCATCACATCCATCGGCACTTCGCCACCCTGCGGCTGGGCCCCCTCGACGAAGTAACGGTCCACCAGCTTCGGCTGCACCGGCGTCGTCACGTCGAAGATGAGCACCTCTCCGTTGGGCGCGGGCGACGCCGCGAACAGGAGGTTCCCCTCCACCGCCAGCGACACCACCTCCACCGCCGGGTCCGCCAACGCACGCAGGAAGGCGGGCGCCGCCGGGTTCGCCACGTTGTAGAGGGCCAGGCCATTCTTCTGGCTCGCCACGAAGAGCGTGGTGCCCTTCACCGCCACGTCCGTGTAGACGTCGTTGCCCGGATTGCCCTCACCCACCCGCCGCGCCTCGGCCGGGTTGGTCACGTCGAAGACGAAGAAGCCCTCGGGGCCCGCGGGCACATAGGCGTAGCCACCCGACACCGTCAAATCCCGCGCGGCGCCGCGCGGCAACGCGAGCTCCTTCACCAGCTCCACGCCCGACGACTCGCCTTCGCCCGCGTTGCGCTCCAGGCGAGCCCCCTTGAAGGTGCCCTGCAGGTCCAGCGCTCCGTCCACACACCGACGGAACGTCCCCTCCAGCTTCGTCGGCGCGCTCGCCTCGCAACCCGCGAACGCGTAACGCACCGTGCGGCCATACGTGTCCACCACGTCGGCGGCCAGATAGAAGGTGTCCTCCGTGAGCTGCCGCTCCGTCACCGACAGCCCCAGAATCTGGGCCCCCGAACCTCCCGATAGCTTCAGTGCTCCCACGGAGCCCGTGCCGTCGTTCAGTCCAACATTGACGTTCCACACCCCGGTGGACTGCACCGCAGCGAGGCTTGAACGCTGACAGGCCGACAGGTTGATGGCGGCAAGATGACACTCCGCCTTGTTCTTGGAGTCGTCGTCCTTGCCGCAACCCAGGGCGAGGACCAGCGTGCTGCTCAGTAGGAAGAAGCGTCTCATGGCCCGTATGCATACCGGGCGTTGGAACCCAACGAAAGCCCTTCCCTCTTTCTCCCCAAGGGAGCGGCGACGTCCACCGCCCGGCAAGTAAACGAAAAGAAATTATCGAGGCGCTTGTATAGGCTCACTCCTGAGAGCGAGCCTCCTAGGAAGCACCTGTCTCGCCAGTACCCCACCCCAAGAGGTGACCTTCGTGAACCCCCGTCTCCTCGCTGCCGCCGCGCTGACCCTGCTCCTCCCGGAGCTGGCGTTGGCCCAGGTCTTCGTCGTGCCTCGTCGCCCGGGCAAGACGCCGGTGAACAGCTTCGAGTTCGAGTGGCGGCACGTCGACATCCTCGTGGGCCCACAGGCCACCGGGGTCGCCAAGCCTCCTGACAGGACGGCGCATGAACAGCCGCCCGAGGCACAAGGGGGAGCCAACCCCGACGCGCCCACCACCCACCCCCAGACCGGCGACACGAAGTCAGTCCCGGCG
>NZ_VIFM01000314.1 GCF_006636215.1 Myxococcus llanfairpwllgwyngyllgogerychwyrndrobwllllantysiliogogogochensis
GGAGGGGTGGGCGCCGTGCTGGGGTTCCCGGCGTCGATGGCGGCCGCCGCGTTCATCTCCCTGGTGGGTGCGGCCCAGGCGGTGGTTTCGCTCCTGTGGCAAGGGGCGGTCTGGGACACGGTGGCGGCGGCGCTGCGGCGCTGGGCGGTGCGACTGCACCTGGCGCGCTCGGGCGCGCAACCCACCGAGCGGCGTCATATCCCCTACGGGGTGGCCATCGCGCTCGGAACACTCTGGGCGCTGTGGTGGCAGCACGAAAGCTTGGGTTAGCGCAGAGACTTGGAAGAGGGGACACGCACGATGTTCACACGCTTCACGCATGCCGCCGCGCTTGGCGCACTCGTTGCCCTGGTGGCCAGTGGCTCCGCCCTGGCTCAGGATGGCACCAGCGTCAGCCTCGGGGTAGGCGCCCAGAAGGTTCTCACGATTCCAGGCCTCAGCAAGGTGGCCCTCGGTGACCCGTCCATCGCCGAGGTGAAGACGCTCGGCTCCGGTCAGCTCCTCATCACCGGTCAGGCGGAGGGCAAGACGACGCTGCTCATCTGGAAGACCACGGGGCAGCGCGTCAGCTACCTCGTGAACGTCCGCAAGCAGGACCCCAACGAGGTCATCTCCGAGATCAAGCGCCTCCTGGGCGAAATCGAAGGTGTCTCCGTCCGCATGGTGGGTGACCGCATCTACCTGGACGGTCAGGCGTACACCACGCAGGACGCGGACCGCATCGACCAGGTGGTGAGCCTCTATCCGAACGTGAAGTCGTTCGTGAAGATCGCCCCCAACGCCAAGAAGCTGGTGGCGCAGAACCTGAACGCGGCGTTCCAGAAGGCGGGCCTGAAGAACGTTCAGGCCAACGTCGTGGGCGCGACCATCTTCTTGGAGGGCTCCGTGGAGAGCCAGCAGGACCTCCAGAAGGCGGAGCTCATCACCAAGGCCATTGGCGAGAAGGTGGAGAACCTGCTCGTCGTCGGCATCAAGCGGATGATCCTCTCCGAGGTCCAGTTCGTCGAAATCCGCCGCAACAGCCGCGACCGTTACGGCATCCGCTACCCGTTGGATATCACGGGCTCGGCGACGGCCGCGGCCACGGTGACGCAGGAGCTGTTCCCGGGCACCTTCGGGCAGGGCGGCTCCAACCTGGGTCTGACGGCGGGCGCGGACTTCTCCATCGGCTTCCAGGGCAACGACGGTTACGGCCGCCTGCTCGCGCAGCCCAAGCTGGTGTGCGCCAGCGGTGAGAAGGCGGAGTTCCTGGCCGGTGGCGAGGTCCCCATCCCCCTCATCACCAACAACCAGTTCTCCATCGAGTACAAGAAGTACGGCGTCATCCTGAACCTGCGCCCCACCGCGGACCGCAACGGCAACATCCAGACGGAGATCGAGGCCGAGGCGTCTGAAATCGACACCTCCGTCGCCGTGTCCATCGGCGGCTCGTCCACGGTGCCCGGCTTCCGCACCCGCAAGGTGAAGACGAACGTCACCGTGCGCCACGGAGAGACCATCGTCCTGTCCGGCGTGTTCAGCCACGACGAGCAGAAGTCCATCTCGAAGATCCCCGGTCTGGGTCACATCCCCATCATCGGTGAGCTCTTCAAGAGCCGCGGGTTCGACTCCACCAAGCGCGAGCTGGTCATCTTCGTGACCCCACGCATCGTGAACCCGGACTCGGACAAGGTCCGCACCATCATCGAGGACGTGAAGAGCCGCTACAAGCAGGCTCGGTCCGAGGTGAACTTCAACATCTTCGACTGATGCTCGGGCGCCTCGGGGCGCCTTGGGTCGGGGCCCCTGGGGCCCCTGGACGGGCCGGTTTCCTCCCTTTTTCGGGGCGGATGCCGGCCCGTCGCCTTGCGGGCGGGCAGGTCGACTGCGGCTGGCGCTTTGAGGTGGAAGGGGTGCTTGCTAGCATCCGTCCCATGTTTTTGATCACCCTCGCGGAAAAGGGCGGCGGGACCGAGCAGCGTGAGTACCACAAGCCGGAAATCACCATCGGTCGGCTGCCCGGCAATGACATCATGCTCGCGAAGGGCAATGTCTCGAAGTACCACTCCCGCATCGTCGCCAAGGATGGCAAGTGCATCATCGTGGACATGAAGTCCACGAACGGCACCTTCGTGAACGGCAAGAAGATCGCCGCGCCACAGGTGCTGAAGCCGACGGACCAGATCTACATCGGCGACTACATCATCAACGTGGAGCCGCTGGTGGAGGAGGCGGGTCCGGCGATGACGCGCGCCGGTCAGGCCGAGGAGTCCTACGACGACGGGGGTGAGGAAGAGCCGTACGAGGAAGAGGAGCAGTACGAGGACGAGGAGCCGTACGAGGAGGAACCGCCTCCGGCTCCCGCGGCCAAGGCTCCTGTCGCCGGACGCATGCCCGCGTCCATGGCGTCCGCCCTGGCGAAGAACAAGAAGAAGGTGGACCCCCGGATGGAGCGCTACACGCGACTCCAGAAGGAGATCCACGACCGGCTCATCGAGTACCTCGACCTGCGTCGCATGGACATGGACCGGCTCGGCGACGATGAGCTGTGGCGCCGGACCGAGAAGGCCATCCGCGACATCATCGACCAGATGGAAGCGGACGGAGAGCTTCCGGAGGACGTGGACCGCGAGGAGCTGCTCACCGACGTCATCAACGAGGCGCTGGGCCTGGGGCCCCTCGAGGCGTTCCTCGCGTCGGATGAAATCAGCGAGATCATGGTGAACCACGCCAACCAGATCTACATCGAGCGCAAGGGCCAGCTGACGCTGTCGGAGAAGACCTTCTCCTCGAATCAGGCGGTGCTCGGCGTCATCGAGCGAATCGTGGCGCCCATCGGCCGCCGCATCGACGAGTCCAGCCCGCTGGTGGACGCGCGCTTGAAGGACGGCAGTCGCGTCAACGCCATCATCCCTCCGCTGGCGCTGAAGGGTCCTTGCATCACCATCCGCAAGTTCAAGAAGGACTCGCTGAAGATCTCGGACCTGGTGAAGTACAAGACGCTCACCGCGCAGATGGCCGAGTTCCTGGAGATGTGCGTCAAGGCGCGGCGCAACATCGTCATCTCCGGCGGCACGGGCTCCGGGAAGACGACGACGCTCAACATCATCAGCTCGTTCATCCCCGACAGTGAGCGCATCGTCACCGTCGAGGACGCCGCGGAGCTGCAGCTTCCCCAGGACCACTGGGTGCAGTTGGAGAGCCGCCCGCCCAACCTCGAAGGCAAGGGCGCCATCACCATCCGAGACCTGGTGAAGAACTGCCTGCGCATGCGGCCGGACCGCATCGTCGTGGGCGAGTGCCGCTCGGGCGAGACGCTGGACATGCTCCAGGCCATGAACACGGGCCACGACGGCTCGCTCACCACGCTGCACGCCAACACGCCGCGCGACGCCATCGCCCGGTTGGAGACGATGGTGCTGATGTCCGGCATGGAGCTGCCGGTGAAGGCCATCCGAGAGCAGATCGCCAGCGCGGTGCACATGATCGTGCAGCAGACGCGCTTCTCGGACGGTACGCGGAAGATCTGCTACGTCACGGAGGTGTCCGGCATGGAGGTCGACATCGTCACGCTCCAGGACATCTTCTATTACAAGCAGGACGGCTTCACGGAGGACCACAAGGTGCGTGGCCGCTTCGTGGCGTCCGGCTTCGTGCCGAAGTTCTATGACGAGCTTCAGCGCAAGGGCATCCCCGTCAACATGAGCATCTTCCGCGAGGACTGACGCGCCATGTCCACACTGGTCGTCCGTCTGCCTGATGGCACGGAAAACGAGTACGAAGTCGCCGGCGAGCTGAAGCTGGGCCGTCAGCAGGGCTGTGAGGTCCTTCTCACCGAGGGAGGGGTTTCGCGCACGCACGCGCGCGTCTTCTCCGAGGCGGGGACGGTCTTCATCGAGGATCTGGGCAGTGCCAACGGCACCTTCGTGGACGGCGAGCGCATCGCCGAGCCCACCGCGCTCACGCCTCAGTCCGAAGTCATTCTTGGCGACTACACGCTGAGCCTCAAGGCGGCGCCTGGTAGGGCCACCGGCGCGCGGCGCGCCTCCAAGCCCGCGGGCGCGGAGGCCATGCCCGTGGGCGCGGAGGGCGGCGGTGCTCGCGCCACCCGGGCCCTGCCCAGCATCAAGGCGAAGCCCGCTGGTGCCACGGGTGCGGGACCGGCGAAGCGGCCTCCCAGGCCCGCGGGCGGTCCTCCCGGCGGTGGCGGTGGGCCCCTGCTGCGGGGCACCGTGGGGCCGTGGGCGGGGAAGACCTTCCCGCTCAAGGGCAAGGTGCTCGTGGGGCGCCTTCCTCCCGCGGGCATCATCCTGGAAGACGACTCGGTCAGCCGGAAGCACGCGGAGCTGGAGTCGGTCGGCGGCGGGGTGCGGGTGCGCGACCTGGGCAGTGCCAACGGCACGCTGCTCAACGGCGACCCGCTGGGCCCGGAGCCGGTGGACCTGGAGCCCGGGGACCAGCTCCAGTTCGGCGTGGTGGAGATGACGTTCGAGACGCCCCAGGCCGACGCTCCGGCCCGCCGAGGCGCGGGCTCGGCGCCCCCGTCGCGGCGGCGTGACAGCGCGCAGGGTGGCGGCGCGGACCCGGAGGCCCGGCGCAAGAAGCTGTTCATCGCCGGAGGCGGCCTGGTGGGCGTGCTGCTGCTGGCGGCGCTGGGCAAGGCGCTGATGCCCGAGACGGCCGTGGACCCTGGAGGCCCCATGGGCACCGGGGCCGTCGTCGACCCCGCGCAGCAGGTGTCGGAGCTGCTCAGCGAGTGCCGCTCCTATGCCTCCAGCGAGCTGGGGCCCCCCAACTGGGTCAAGGCCGAGCAGATCTGCTCGCAGGTGCTGGACCTGGACCCCATCAACACCGACGCCAACACCCTCATCCGGCGCATCAAGCTGGAGAAGGACGCGTTCGAGCACTTCTCCATGGGAGAGAAGCTGCAGCAGCGCCTCAAGCCCGAGGAGGCGCTGGATTCCTTCCGCAAGATTCCGAAGGAGAGCGAGTACTTCCGCCGCGCCCGCGCCAAGGCGGCCGAGGCCGCCGAGCAGGTGACGAAGCGCGCGCTGGACGACTGCAAGCGCTACCTGCGCGACTCGCAGTGGAGCGCGGCGGTGCCTCGCTGCCAGACGTACATGGCGGTGTGGTGCCAGAACCAGCCGCGTGACGACCTGCAGCCGCCGCTCGGCTACGAGGTGAGGCTGGAAGGGCGCCTGAAGAAGAACGAGTGGCGGCCCAAGGATCCGCTCTTCGTGAAGTTCCTCATCTCGCGCATCAAGCTGGACCCCAACTCGATTCCCTGGACGTGTCCGGTGGCGGAGGTGCTCAACCGCGACAACCTGCCCACGGACCCGAAGACGGTGGTGCTCGAGGCGGTGAAGGGCCGCTACCCGAACAAGCTGATGCAGGCGGCGATGATGGACTACTGGGCCGGCCGTGGCAGCGAGGCGCTGGCCACCCTGCAGAAGCTGCGCGCCAGCTCCGAGTCCGCGCAGTTCCACGCCCAGGCGGACGAGATGCTCAAGACGATGTCCACGGTGGATCAGCTCTTCAAGGGTGGCCAGAGCTACCTGGCCGCGGATGACCCGGAGAAGGCCGCCGAGCCGCTGCGCGAGGCGCTGGAGGTGGACAAGTCGCTGATGCTGGACCTGGCGGAGCCCAAGCCGTCGTTCTATCGGCGCAGCATCCTCGCGGACATGGCGGACAAGTCGTACCAGCGCGGCAAGCACTGGGCGGACCGCGACGACAAGCGCCGTGCATGCCGGATGTGGAAGCTGGGCTTCGGCTTCTACGCGGGCAACCCGGACCTGAACAAGGCGGCGGGGTTCTGCTCCGCCACGGCGCTCTCCGCGTTCCGTCAGGCGGGAGGCTGCCCGGACATGGCGGCGGTGCTGGACTTCGCCGTCAAGGGTGACGGCGTGGAGGAGCTGGTCGTCGCGAAGAAGAAGGAGTGGAGCTGCCCCTAGCGAGCGAGTTGGACAGGGCGGGACGGGCGCGCTAGGCACGGGGGCATGGCCGACACCAGCCCCCCGCGCACCGCGCCCACCCTGGTCCTCATCGACGCGTCCGGCTTCATCTTCCGCGCCTACCACGCGATTCCGCCGCTCACGTCGAGCAAGGGCGTGCCCACCAACGCCGTGCTCGGCTTCACGCGCATGGTGCTCAAGTCCCTGCGGGACTTGAAGCCCACGCACGTGGCGCTCGCCTTCGACAAGGAGAGCCGCACCGAGCGCCAGAAGATAGACCCCAACTACAAGGCCCACCGCGAAGGCCCGCCGGAGGACCTGGTGCCGCAGTTCGCGCTCATCCGCCGCGTGGTGGAGGCGCTCAACCTGCCCATCCTGGAGTTCGCGGGCTGGGAAGCGGACGACGTCATCGGCACGCTGGCCCACAAGGCGAAGGCCGAGGGCTTCTGCGTCCAGGTCGTCACCGGGGACAAGGACTTCATCCAGATTGTCGACGAGGACGTGCGCCTCTTCGACCCGATGAAGGACGTTCATACCCGGCCCGAGGACGTGAAGGAGCGGCTGGGAATCGAGCCCCGGCAGATGCGCGACTACCTGGCGCTCATCGGCGACGCGGTGGACAACGTGGCCAAGGTGCCGGGCATCGGCCCCAAGACGGCCACGGAGCTCATCCAGCAGTTCGGTGACGTGGACACGCTCCTGTCCCGGCTGGACGAGGTGAAGAAGCCGAAGGTTCGGGAGAACCTCGCCTCGCATAGGGAGAGCCTGCTGCTCGCCCGGCGGCTGGTGACCTTCAAGACGGACCTGCCGCTCGACGTGCGCGTGGCGGAGCTGACCCGCAAGGAGGTGGACTCCGCGCGCGCGCGGGAGCTCTTCACGGAGTTGGAGTTCTACGCGCTGCTCAAGGACCTGCCGCAGCAGGGCCTGCCCGAGTCCTCCGAACCCGCGAAGGAGAAGCCCGCGCCCCTGGCCGTCACCACGACGCTGGTGGGCACCGACGCGGAGCTCCAGGCCCTGGCGGAGGCCGTGCGCGCCGCGGGCTCGGTCAGCCTGATTCCGGCCTACGAGGGCATGCCCTTCGCCTCGAAGCTGGTGGGCCTGGGCGTGGCGCTGCCGGATGCGAGCACGCGCTACGTGCCGCTGCGCCACGCGGTGCTGGGCGCGACGCAGGTTCGGCCCGAGTCCTTCACCGCCGCGTTCCGAGGCGTGTTGGAGGATCCGGCGGTGAAGAAGGGAGGGCATGACCTCAAGGCCCTCACGCTGGTGCTGGCCAACGAGGGCCTCACGCTGGCCGGCGCGCACGACGACGTGGAACTCTTGAGCTACCTGCTCAATCCCTCACGACGCGAGCACGCGCTGGCGGACCTGGCGCGCGAGCGGCTGGCCACGGAGCTGCCCGCGCTTCCCGCGGCGGCGGAAGGCAAGCGGGGCAAGAAGGACAGGGCGCTGGCGGACCACTCGCCGGAGGAGGTCGCCTCGGGCTTCGCGGTGCGCGCGGAGGCGGCGCGCAGGCTGGCCCCGGAGCTTTGGAAGGAGCTGGAGGAGGCGAAGCTCGCGCAGCTGGCGCGGGAGCTGGAGCTGCCGCTCTTGCCCATCCTCGCGCGGATGGAGCAGCGGGGCGTGAGCCTGGACACGGTGGAGCTGGCGCGCATCTCCGTGAAGGTGGACGCGGCCGTCGAAGCGCAGGTGAAGGAGGTCTACAAGCACGCGGGCCACGAGTTCAACATCGGCTCCAACCCGCAGCTGGTCCAGGTGCTCTTCACCGAGCTGAACCTGCCCATCATCAAGCGCGGCAAGACGGGCCCCTCCGCGGACCAGGAGGTGCTGGAGAAGCTGGCCGAGGACCACCCGCTGCCTGGCGCCATCATCGAGTACCGCAGCCTGTCCAAGCTCAAGAGCACGTACCTGGACACGCTGCCCACGCTGGTGGCCCCCGACGGGCGCATCCACACGACGTACCACCAGGCGGCCACCGCCACCGGCCGCCTGTCGTCCACCGACCCCAACCTCCAGAACATCCCCGTGCGCACGGAGCTGGGTCGGGAGATTCGCCGCGCCTTCGTGGCCGCCCCGGGCCATCAACTGGTCAGCGCGGACTACAGCCAGGTGGAGCTGCGCCTGTTGGCCCATATCGCGGATGACGCCGTGCTCGTGGAGGCGTTCCGCAACGACGAGGACGTCCACAGCCGCACCGCCGCCGAGGTGTTTGGCGTCGCGCCCGACCAGGTGGACCGCGAGCAGCGTAGGGTGGCGAAGATGGTGAACTTCGGCATCGCCTACGGCCTGTCACCGCACGGTCTGGCCACGCGGCTGGGCATCCCCCAGGAGACGGCGCGCGACATCATCGAGCGCTACTTCATCCGCTACGCGGGCATCCGCCGCTACCTGGAGGAGACCGTCAACACGGCGCGCAAGACGGGCTACGTGGAGACGCTCTACGGCCGCCGGCGCTACATGGCGGACCTGAACTCGAAGAACCGGGGCGTGGCCCAGGCCGCTGAGCGCGCCGCCATCAACATGCCGATTCAAGGCACTGCCGCGGACCTCATCAAGAAGGCCATGCTGGTGGTGGACGCGGAGCTGCGTGCCCAGGGCCTGCGCACGCTGATGCTCCTTCAGGTCCACGACGAACTCCTGCTGGAGGCGCCCGACGCGGAAGTGGAGCAGGTGAAGGCGCTGGTGACGCGCGGCATGGCGGGCGTGGCCACGCTGAAGGTGCCGCTCAAGGTGGATGTCGGCGCGGGGCGGAGCTGGTCGGACGCCCACTGAAAAACAACACGGGAGGAGCGCCCACCCCCGTAGGCGCTCCCCCCGCGGACCCACTCGTTTTTTCGCTACCACCCCACAAACAATGCCGACCCGTCCGACCGGCGAGTCGCGCGGACCCCCATCCACGCGTCTTGCCAGCGGCTCGCGATGCGCGCTCACCACTCCCCAGTGGGAGCACGCGACCCCACAAGGCGTGCCATGAGGTCCCCACCCCTGGCACGCTCCCTCCCGCCGGCCTCGGACCCTCCCAAGATTGGAGCGTCAAGCCGGACGGGTCGGCAAAACCGACCACCCTCAATGCATCGCGGTACGCCCATCCCTCGAGCCCGGCGGCACGTGTCTGACGCGTGAAGCCCGCTCGAAGTACTCCACCACCAGACCGCCGAAGGGCACCCGAGGCCCCTCGACTCTCGAATCCCTCAGTCGCTGAAGCAGCGCCACCGCCGAGTCCACCGCCTCATCCACGGCGCGGTTGATGCGCTCCTTCTCCCAATCCCCGCCGCCAAGCACCTCCGCGGCGTCCACCAGGCAGCGCCGCAGCGCCGAGAATTCTTCGTGCAGGGCGCGCGCGCCACGCTCCGGCGACAGGCGCAGCACCGCTTTCGTACGGCTCCAGGGGCTCGTGTCGTCCCCCTCCAGCGTCAGCCCCAGCTCCCGGACGAAGGGCTCCACCAAGCCGTCGAGCTGACTCAGCGGAGTCTGGTTGCCGTCAGTCGCTTCGTGAGCCGACATCCGCATCCGGCGCCACAGCGCCGCGATCCGGTCTGGCTGCTGGCGGAAGAACCGCGCCAGCCCGGCTGCCTTACGTCCCCGCTCAGTCATGTCCGGTGCCTTCCGCATCGCACCGGGAGCTATAGCAAGTCGGTTGCCAGCGCTTGAGACGTGGCCTCTCCAGGAAAATCAGCAGCTTGGAAAGGGCACTGCCGCGCGTGGGGAGGCGACGAAGTAAAAACTTCGGGGTTCGGCTTGTAGACCTGTCCGAAGGTCCAGACAGGGTCCGGGTGGAGGGCGCGACTCAGTGCAGCGTGGGCTTGGCGGTGCGGGCTTTCAGCTCGTCATCGCTCCCGGCCGCCTGCTCGCTCTCGTGCTCGGGTCCGACGGAGTACTCGCCTGACGTCGACTCGGCGTGAGGCGGCGACTCGGGGTGCTCCGGCTCCGGTTCCGACGCGGGGGGGCCGGGCCAGTACAGCTCCTGAAGCGGCGCGGAGGGACCCGACAGGGGCGTGCCGGCCTCGGCCGCCTGCTGCTGGGCCACCATCATCAGCCGCAGGGCGGCCTCGTCCGCGGCCTCCTGCGCCGTCATCTCCGCCAGTCGCGCGGCCTTCTGCTGGCGTCGGCGCGCGTACGCGGCCACGCACAGGATGGAGGCCGTCAACCACAGCAAGGCGGAGCTGGTGGTGAGCGGCAGCCACCCGTAGCGGGCGGCCAGCCCGTCACGCCAGCCGGACTCCTCCACGTCCAGCGAGGTGTGGAACGCCTTGCCGAACGCCGTCTCGAAGGGCTCCCCGTCGCGCACGCCGTCGATGAGCAGTCCCATCGCCTGGGGGCCGTAGCGCGTGGAGAGGTGCGCGACGAAGGCGGCGCTCTGGGCGTAGGCGATCTCCACGTCGGCGGGCAGGTCCGGCCAGTCGGAGGACAGGTCCTCGAAGTGGAAGACGCGCTCCTGCGTCACCGCGCGAAACAGGGCCGAGTAGTGGGTGAGCGAGAAGCGCTCTCCAGTGACGTTCTGCGCGACGCCCTCCTGGAACCAGCGGGGCCAGCCCCGGGCGAGCTGTCCCAAGGCCACGTGCGCCAGCTCATGTCTCAGCGTCTGCTGGCCGTCCGGCGCGTGGAGGCTGAGCGCGTCCAGCAGGATGATTTGATGCGTGGGGTAGGCCAGCGCCACGGCCCAGCCCGGAGGCCGGCCGCCGGGGAGCGCCAGCGCCTCGAACTCCTCGCGGCCCACGCCCAGGCGAATCTCCGTCACCCCAGGCCAGTCGCGCCCCAGGATGTTGCCGAAGCCGTCGCGCACCGATTCAATCTTCTCCGCCAGCTCCCTCGCCGCCACGGTGGCCGCCGCCGTGTGGAGGATGCGGAAGCGCTTCGTCGACAGCTCTCCGGCGACGATTTTGGGCCGGGAGTGGGGGACGAGCACCACGTCGTCCACCAGGGCTTCGCCCCCGTGGGGATGGGAACCGGAGCCTTCACCCAGGCCCTGGGCCCACGCCCGAGGCATGGCCAGCAGCAACAGGAGCAGGACGAGCAGGTGGCGCATGCGGGGGCCTCGCTATCCCCCAGACATAACAGCCTCGACCCGCGCCGCATCAACCCCCACCACCTGAACGCGTTTTCGGCGCGACGCGTCACCGGCGACGAGCGTGACTTGCCGCCGGGGCACACCGAGCTGCTTGCCCAGGAACTCGAGGAGGGCGGCGTTGGCTTCCCCATCCACGGGCGGAGCGGCGAGCTGGATTTTCAACAACCCGTCATGTTCCCCGACGACGCGGGTGCGCGAGGCGCGGGGCTGGATGAGCAGGGCCAGCTCCACGCCGTCCGGCAGGGACTTCAGCCAGGGCGCGGCCATGGGCTACTCGTTGCCGTTGGCCTTCTTCTGGGACAGGTAGGCCACGTTGTCCTCGACGCGGGCGTAGTCGCGGTCCGCGAAGGTGGGGGCCTTGAAGGTCTCCAGCAGCTTCTGGTGCGCGTCCAGCACCGAGCGCACCTGGGACTCGAACTGGGTGCGCTGGCGCTTGAGCTCGTTGATGTCTTCCACCACCTGCACCAGCCGCTGATGCGCGCCGTGGACGATCTTCTCCGCCTGGTGCTCGGCGTCCGCGATGATGATCTCCGCCTCCTTCTTGGCGGCGGACTGCAGGTCCTCGCTGATGCGCTGGGCGGTGACCATCGTCTCCTGGAGGGTGCGCTCGCGCTCCTGGTGCTGCTCGAGCTTGAGCTGCGTGCGCTTCAGCTCCTCCTTGAGCGCGATGTTCTCCTTCACCACTTCCTCGAACTCGCCGGCGATCAGCTCAAGGTAGGCCTCGACTTCGCGGCGGGAGAAACCTCGCAGCGCCGTTTCGAACCGCTTCTGCCGGATGTCGAGCGGGGTGATCTTCATGCGCGCGAGTCTAACGCAGGCCGATGACTTCTCCAGGATTCGGCCCTCGCGGGCGACGCCGCGCCCGGAAAGCGCTCCTCGCCTGCTCGCCTGGTGGGGCGGCGAGCGACGTGCTCAGCGCGATGCGGGCGGCGCGTTCCACTGCTCGGCGACGGCGCGCGCGGCGTTCTGCACCACCGAGGTGAGGCGCGAGTCGGTGGCCGCGTCCTGCACGGTGCGCCGGGCGGACGCGGTCCGCTGGAAGACGAGGCCGTTGAGGGCCTGAATCTTCAGTGCGTCCGGCATGCGGGGGTGGCGCACCACGTTGCCCAGGATTTCCTCGGCGCGGGGGTGCTGGAAGAGGGCCACCGCGCGCAGCACGGCCTGTTGGGTGCGGGGATTGGGGTCCCACAGGTGCGTGGCCAGCGAGTCCAGCGCGCGAGGGTCTCCCAGCAGGGCCAGGTCCTCCACGGCGATGGCGCGGACCTCCTCGGGCGCGGGGCGGGCGGCCCACAAGAGGGCGCGCAGCAGGGCGGTGTCGTCCGCCGAGGCCACGGG
>NZ_VIFM01000315.1 GCF_006636215.1 Myxococcus llanfairpwllgwyngyllgogerychwyrndrobwllllantysiliogogogochensis
GCGGGTGGGTTACATCCGCCGGACCGTCACGAGGCGGGTCCGGGGGTGTTCCGGTGTTGGATTTCAGCAAGGCGGGGTGGCTCACTCCGCTCCTCAATGAAGCGGTCGCCGCTCACATGGGCACGCCCGCTTCGGAGGAGACCGCCTTGCATCTGGGCTCGGGACGCGCCCGTGCCCGGGCGTACCTTCGGCGCACCCTTCGCGCCAGTGGGCTCTTGTACGGCACGCCGGCGGACCCTCCCGAGTCCCTGGAGGCGGGTCCGGACACGGAGCTGCATGCCCGGGCGCTGGAGGATCAGCTCTTCCACGCGGTGGTGCGGACGCTGGCGACGCTGGCGCTGGAGCTGGCGCGGCACGTGGGCGCGCCGGCCGGGCCTCGGGGCGAGCAGCTGCTGGTCCTCTTCGCGGTGTTGTCCGGCGAGCTGGAGCTGGCGTCGACGCTGGCCGAGCAGCTCGCGGCGGGCAAGCCGGTGACGAAGCGCCAGGTGGCGAAGGTGGAGGTGGCGCTGCGCAAGCGCGAGCCCACGCTGGCCGGAGACCCGGTGTATGGGCTGGTGCTGCACAACGGCGCGCAGTACGCGGACGCGCAGCTGTTCTGCCGGCAGGCCATCGACTACTTCGCGAGCGGGCGGTTGTTGAAGGAGCAGGTGCGGCGGCGCTCCGACTTCGCGGCGAAGCAGAAGGCGCTGCTGGTGGACGTGCTGACGGGGCTGGCGTGTGTGGACCGGCAGCCGGGCACACCCGCTCGGCGGGCCATCCTCAAGCAGGTGGAGGATTTGAAGCTGCCGGCGGCGATGGCCTCCGAGCTGAAGGCGGCGGTGAAGCAGTCCTTCGAGCGACGGCGCTCCGTGCGGGACGTGGTGCGCCAGGTGCGCAGCGTGGACATGCGGCACTTCCTGCTGGAGCAGACGCTGTTGGCGGCGCTGGTGGATGGCCGGCGCACGCGGCGTGAGCGGGCCTTCATCGACGAGCTGGCGGACGCGCTGCACGTGCCGAAAGAGGAGCTGCGGCGGCTGGAGCTGGAGATGGCGGAGTTCTATGCGCGCCACCGCTCCATCGTCGATGTGTTCACCGTGAGGGACGCGGCGAGCGCCATGGGCGACGACATGGTCGCCGGCATGCAGGAGACGCTGGAGAAGAACTTCTACCGGCTGATGCAGGAGGTCCGCGAGACGGGCGACCTGGCGGTGCTGGTGGCGAAGCTGGCGCGGCGGCAGAAGCTCACGGAGGACGAGCGGCACCGCATGCGCGCGCAGCTCATCGACGTGGCCAAGGCCATTCCCGCGCTCGCCATCTTCGCGGCGCCTGGAGGCTTCCTGCTCCTGGCCGCGCTGGCCAAGTTGTTGCCGTTCAGCCTGCTGCCCAGCTCGTTCCAGGACGAGGCGCCCGCGCCCTTCCCGGACGACGCGGAGGACTACGGGCCGGAGCGCGAAGCAGGGTAGGGACTGCACCAGGGCGCGAGGTGGCGACGCCCGTGTGAAAGTCCCAGCGCATGGGCTCGGTTGTGGCCGTAGCCTAGGCACGCAGGCAATGACCATGCTGAATCCAACTCGATACTTCAGGCTCAAGCCGGAAATGCAGCGCGGGAAATGGTCCCTGGACAAACCGCTGGACAGCCAGGGCCGTGAGCTGGAGGACTTCAGGGAATTTACGTCCGGACGGCCCGCCCAGGTCTCGGGCCGTCTGGCGATTCCCATCGATGAGTCCGGAAGACGGTTGGACTACAGCACCGCGGGCGCTGGTATGACTCCCGTTGTCCACGTCAGGGTGGCCACCCTCTTCGCGGAGTTGGCCCCCAATGACGTGCAACTGATACCCGTGGATATCAAAGGCTGCCCGGATGAGTACCTCATTCTCGTGGCGACACGGCTTGTCCGGTGCATCGACGACAAGGCATCGGAAGAGGTGCTGTATTGGAAGGCCGAGGACGAGCGGCCAGAGAAGCTCGGTCAATACCGAAGCGTCTATGGACTGCGGATTGACCGCTCGAAGGTGGGTGACGCCAAGGTGTTCCGCACCTGGGGATGGTCCGGAGTTCTCATCGTCTCCGAGGACATCAAAGCGGCCCTTGAGCGCGCGAAGGTCTCAGGGGCCGAGTTCGAGGAAGTCTAGCGAGGTTGGAGATCTGGCTGGCGCTTACGACAGCAGGCCCGCTACAGGTCGATGGTGCAGATGCACATCCCGTTGAAGCAGGTGCCGGTGGCTCCCGACAGGCTGCATTGGTGCTGGCACAAGCTCCTGCTGCAGATGCCCGGGAGGGTCGGTCCCGCGGATTCAGTCGGCAACGGGTTTGCTCCCACGCTGAAGCCTCCGCCCAGTCCCACCATCAGTGCCGCGCTCATCATGATTCGACGCATGTTTCCTCCCATGCGCGGAGGGTTCCGCGCGGGAGGGCTACCCGGTTGACCGGGGGCTCATTTCCGGCCGGATGCAGGCGGTCAGGGATGTTTGTCTTTTCGATGCCATCCGAGCCGCTCGGGAATGGTTGTCGCGAGACCTCGGGGAACGGCCGTTCATCTTGTCGGGGCCTGGGACACGTCGAGCGCCCGCCCGCCGGCCTGCCCTGTTTCTTCAAGAGAGGGTGCTGCCAGAAGCGCGAACGGGTCCCAGCTTTACCGGGCGGACCCGGGCCCCTGCGGTGGCCTGCTTTTCGTGGGAGGCGTGTCGATGCGCGTACACCAGCGTGACGTGGAGGTGGGCGTGGGCGGCCGCCTGCTCTCGGGGCGGCTCGTCGTTCCCGAGCGAGCGGGCGGGCTCGTCATCCTCGCGGGGGATGCGGACTCACCGCGAGCCGACGCGAGCGGTGGCGGCGGTGCGCTCCATGGTGTCCTGCATGCGGCGGGGCTCGCGACGCTGTGGCTGGAGTTGCGCACTGCGGACGAGGAGCTGGCCGAGGACTGGACGTTGCGACAGGGCTCCCACGTGGAGCTCATCGCGCACCGGTTGGAGGTGGCTCGTGACTGGCTTCAGCGTGACGAGAGCCTCTCGTTGCTTCCGGTGGGCTACCTCGGCACGGGTCTGGGGTCGGCCGCCGTGCTCGTGGCCGCCGCGCATCAGCCCGGAGGCGTGCAGGCCGTGGTGACGTTGGGCGGCCGACCCGACAAGGCCGGCGCGCTCCTCGCGGACGTGCGGGTGCCCACGTTGCTCATCGGCGAGGGCGACGACGCGGACCGGATGTCGCTGGTCCGGGGTGTGTTCGACAGGCTTCCTTCGAAGACACGCAAGGCGCTCCAGTTGCTCGACGGTGCCTCGCGGGGCTTTCCCGAGCCAGGACCGCTCGCCTCCGCTGGGCGCATGGCCACGGCCTGGTTCTCCGACTGCTTCCGCGCCGCGGCGGGCCCCGGAGTCCTGGAGTGGACGGGCGAGCAGGACGGAGCGGTGTGACGACGGGGACCTTCTTCGCTCCATGAACTCGCTCAGGCGTCACGTCGAGTCGTTCGTCCGACTGGAGCCCGCGCGTCCCGCGTTGGGAGCGGGCCTTCGCGCCGCGCTCGCCGTCGGCGTGCCCATGGTGGTCGCCGCGACGCAGCACCTGCCCGCCGCGACCTGGGTGGGCATGGCGGGCCTCTTCGTCACGCTCGTGGACCGGGGTGGCCCCTATCGCGACAGGGCCGTCACCATGGGGGCCATGACGTTGTTGGGCGCGGTGATGGGACTCGTCTCCGCCTGGCCACTGCCGTCATGGGCCGCCGTGTTGTTCACCTTCGCCTGGGTGACGGCGTGCGGCTTCGCGCGCTCGTATGGAGACACCCCCGGGTTGATGGGCGTGGTGCTCGCCAACTACACGGTGGTGTCGCTGGCGCTGCCGGCGCATGACTTCGCCGCCGCGCTGTCCCGCTCCGGATTGTTCATCCTGGGGGGCTTGTGGGCGATGATGCTGGCGCTGGTGCTGTGGCCGCTGCGGCCCTATCGCCCCGCGCGCTTCGCCATCGCCCGCTGTTATCGCGACCTGGCGGACCGCGCGGAGGCGGTCGGAAAGTGGCCGCTCGAGGGCCCCACCGCGCCCCCCAATCTGGTGGAGGTCGTCGACTGGGAGTCTCGCGTGCGCCAGTCGCTGGAGGAGGCCCGAGGCGTGTTGGCTTCCACCCGTCGCGAGCGAGCAGGGGAGAGCGACCGGGGTGAACACCTGCTGGTGCTGCTGGAAGGCGCGGACGCGGTGCTCACGTTGCTGGTGGCGCTGCCAGAGACGCTGGAGGTGGCGCCTCGCGAGTCGCGCTACCACGCCCTGCGTGCGGAGGTGCAGCGCGCGCTCTCGGAGCACTCGCGGGACTTGCGGCACATCGCTCGCGCCCTGGAACAGGAGAAGGGGGAGTCGGAGCCCTCGACGTGGAATGCCGAGCGCGTGCGGCGCGCCCTGGCGGCGCAGGTGGCAGAGGGCGGTCTGTCCGACTCGGCTCGCGCGGCGTACTCGCATGCGGAGGCGTTGCTGGTCCGGTTGCGGGAGTACACGGAGGCTCTGCTGGAGGTGGCCAACCACCTGGAGGACGGCCGCCCCGTCGAGTCGGACCTGCCCATGGGGCCTCATCCCGCCTCGCTGAAGGGCCGTCCCTTGCTGGAGCCGTTGCGGGACAACCTGGGCACGGACTCCGTCATCTTCCGCCATGCGCTGAGGCTGGGCGTCACAGCCGCGCTCGCCACCGCGCTCGTGCGGGGGCTGGGGTTGGACCATGGCTATTGGGTCATCATCACCGTCATTGTCGTGCTCCAGCCCTATTCGGGGATGACGTTCCAGCGCGGGTTGCAGCGCGCGGCGGGGACGTTGTTGGGTGGGGCGCTGGCGGCGGGGCTCGTCGCGCTGGTCAGGGACCCGGCCGTGCTGCTGGGGGCCATCATGGTGTTCTTCGCCGTGGCCATCGCCGTGAAGCCGATGAGTCTCTCCTTCTTCCAGGTGTTGCTCGCCCCCGCGCTGGTGCTGTTGGCCGAAATCCAGACGGGCGACTGGGAGTTGGCGGGGGTGCGCATCGCCAACACGATGATTGGTGGTGCCATCGCGCTCGTGGGCGCGCGGCTGTTATGGCCCAGTCCGGAGCATGTTCGCTTCCCGGAGCAGGTGGCGAACGCACTGCGCGCCGACCGCGAGTATCTGTTGAGCGTGGCCTCCGCGCGCTCGGACGCGGAGCCGGAGGTGCGCGAGGCACGGCGCAAGCTGGGCTTGCAATTGCTGTCCGCCGAGGCGTCGTTCCAGCGGCTGCTCACCGAGTACCGGGGCTCATCGAGGCAGTTGGAGCCGGCGATGGCCCTGCTCGCGTATGCGCGCCGCTTCGGCGCCGCCGTGACGGCGCTGGCCGCGAGCCGCCAGTGGCACGCGAAGCAGGACTTGTCCCCCGTGGCGAGCTACGCGGGGAACGTGTTGGAGGACCTGGCGCTCGCGGTGGAGCACCGCCGCGCGCCGTCCCCGTTGCCTCGGACCGCGTCGACGCACGAGAGCATGGATGTGCTGTCTCGCACCCAGATGGACCGACTGGTGCGCCAGCTCACCGTGCTCCACCACGCCACGGTGCGCGCGGCGCCCCAGTTGTCTCCGTAGCGCGGCGCCTGTTGCGGAGAGCGCCGCTTGGTGATGCGTGGCGTCGAGTGTGCTCCGTCGAGCGACGCCTCATCGCGGAGAGCGCCGCTCGATGGCCCTGCTCATGACCTCTCAGGTGCGCTCGATGCGCATCAGCAGGCGACGGAGGTCCTCGTTGACGCTGGCGAGCTGCGTGACGCCTTGCTCCTCCTGGAGCTGCTTGCGCAGGTCCGGCAGCGTGGTGTCACGCACCTTCTTCGCCGCGTCCTTCGAGCCGTCCAGCAGCCACCCCGTCGCGAGGATGAAGGCCAGCCGCACCTCCGTGTCGCGCTCCCCCAGCTTCGCGGCGAGCGCGGGCACGTGGTCGCCCGAGCCCGTGCGGCCCACTTCCAGCGCGGCCCGCTCCAGCATCGGCTTGCTCGCCTTGTCCATGCGCTGCACCCAGCAGCCCGCGTTGCCCGAACAGGCCTGCCCCGCCTCCAGCAGCGCCGCGTGCCCCGTCACGATGTCCGCGCGCTTCTTGCCCAGCGCCGCCGCGTCGTCGCAGCCTTCCTCGCCCGTCGCCTTGCAGTCGGCCGCGGTGCGCGCCGGCTCCGCCGCGGCGATCTTCTGGAGCAGCGGCAGCTCGCGCGCATCACCGAGCATGGCCAGGCCCTTCACCGCGATTTCACGCGAGTACCAGTCGCCCGTGCCCGCGGCCTTCTCCAGCGCGGGCATCGCGTCGCGTCCGCCCAGGCGCACCAGCGCGCGCACGTACGCGTCACGCACCGTCGGGTCCGTCTCCAGCACCAGCGTGGACAGCGGCTTCACCGCCTCCGGCGCCCGCAGCCGGCCCAGCGCATCCGCCGCCTGCATCCGCACCAGCGACTGAATCTGCACGTCCGAGTGCGAGAACGTCAGCAGCTTGAGCAGCGGCTCCACCGCGCGCTTCTCGCGCAAGTCGCCCAGCACCGTCGCCGCCTTCATGGGGTAGCTGGCCGGGTTGACGCCGTTCGTCTTCGCCCAGGCGAGCAGCTCCGAGTCCCGCCCCTCCAGCGCAGGCAGCAGCGCATCCGCCGCGGGCTGGCCCAACTGGTACAGCGCGAAGCTGCTCTCCACGTAGAAGGACTTGCCCTTGCGCTCCTTCGTCAGCATCCGGATGAGCGCGGGCGCCGCGCGGCCGTCGCCAATGTGGCCCAGCGCCTCGATGGCCTTCTTGTTGAGGAAGGGCTCCACGCCCTCGTCCGTGGCCAGGACGATGAGCGGCTCCACCGCCTCCTTCGCCTTCATCGTCCCCAGCACCTGGATGGCTTCGATGCGCGCATACGTGTCCTTCGCGCGCAGCAGCGGCACCAGCGCGGGCACCGCGCGCACGTCACCGATGGCACCCAGCGCCGTCACCATCGCCTTGTTGGCCAATTGCGCGGACATGTCTCCCGCCGCCGGGTCGATGGCCGCCGACAGCGGCTCCACCGACGAGGCGTGGTGCACGTCGCCAATCGCCCGGGCCAGCGCCGCCTTCACCTCCGGCTTGCGCTCCTGCGACAGCGCTTCGTGCAGCATGGGCAGGAAGGTTTCAGTGACCTTCGTCTTCGAACGCATCGCCTCGATGAGGCGTACCCGATCTTCAGCGCGCCGCGTTTGCTGCAGCGTCCCTTCCCAGTACTCGGGCGTGTTGGGGTCCGATTTGCACCCTGTGAGACAGAGGATTGCTGCGGCAACACACCACGCTGCGATGGGGCGGCTCATGCAGGCTCCTGGACGTCTGCGGGGTTGTCCTGTCCGCCGTCGTAAACCTCCTGTCACGAAGGAAGCAAATCAGCCGCGGCACCTGGGGTACGCTGGTCAACGACATGTCCGACGACATTCACAACGCGTCGCGCCCGGGCTACACCCGCCGGACGTACCTGCTCGACCGGGAGTTCCAGCTCAAGTACATCCTTCTACTGGCCGGCATGGGCGCGGGCAGCCTGGGGGTGTTCGGAGCGCTGGCCTACCGGCTCCACGTGTCCTCCGTGAGCGCGGGAGTGGACGGCGGGCCGTCGCTTCTATGGCTCACCGCGTTGGGCTCCGCGGGGCTCGGCGTGCTGCTGGGCCTGTTCGGTCTGCTGTTCACCCACCGGGTCGCCGGCCCCGTGCATGTGATGAGTCTCTATGTCGCGGCCCTGGCCGCCGGGCGCTACCCCCGGCTGCGCCCGCTGCGGAAGAAGGATGAGCTGAAGCGCTTCTTCGACCGGTTCAGCGAGGCGGTGGACCGCATCCGCCAGCGCGAGGCCGACGAGGCGCATGCCCTGGAGGTGGCGCTGGCCGCGCTCAAGCCCGTGGCCACCACCCCCGAGGCCCGCGAGGCGCTGGAGACGCTGAACCAGCTGCACACGCGCAAACGTCAAGCAGTGGACAATCCCACCGGGGGCACCTTCAAGTCCGTGGCTTGAAGCGTCGCCGCAGGAGAACCGCAACACCATGAGCCGACCCCGCATCATCTTCATGGGCACGCCCGACTTCGCCGTGTCCTCGCTCGAAGCCTGCTTGGACCTGGGCGAAGTCGTCGCTGTCGTCACCCAGCCGGACAAGCCCAAGGGCCGGGGCAACACGCTGACGGCGCCGCCCGTGAAGGAGCTGGCGCTGGCGCGAGGCGTGCCCGTGTTCCAACCCGTCAAGCTGCGCACGCCCCCGTTCGCCGAGGAGCTGCGCCGCTTCGAGGCCGACGTCTGCGTGGTGACGGCTTACGGTCGCATCCTCCCGAAGGACATCCTCGACCTGCCCAGGATGGGCTGCGTCAACGTGCACGGCTCGCTGCTGCCGCGCTTCCGGGGGGCCGCGCCCATTCAGTGGTCGATCGCCTACGGCGACACGGAGACGGGCGTCACGCTGATGGTGATGGACGAGGGCCTGGACACCGGCCCCATGCTCGCGATGAAGCGGCTGCCCATTGGCCCGGAGGACACGAGCGCGACCATGTACCCGAAGCTGGCGGCGCTGGGCGGAGCGCTGCTGCGCGAGTCACTGCCGGCGTACCTGAGCGGTGAGCTGAAGCCCGTGCCCCAGCCCTCGGAGGGCATGGTGCTGGCGCCCATCATCGAGAAGGACGAAGGGAAGCTGGACTTCAACCGTCCCGCCATCGCGCTGGAGCGGCGGTTGCGCGCCTTCACGCCGTGGCCGGGGGCGTTCACCACGCTGGGCGGCAAGCTGGTGAAGATTCACCGCGTGCGCGTGGCGGAAGGTCAGGGCGCGCCGGGCACGGTGCTCGCGGCGGGGCCGGAGGGGCTGGAGGTGGCGTGCGGCGAGGGCTCGCTCGTGCTGCTGGACATCCAGCCGGAGGGCAAGCGGGTGATGAAGGCGGCGGAGTTCCTCATGGGCCACAAGCTGGCCGTGGGCAGCCAACCGTTCGGCACCTAGGGGATATGTCGCGGACGGGACGCGCTTTTTCGAGTACAGGCGGATGGGCATGAGACTGCTGGTGTTGCATGGGCCGAACCTGAACCTGCTGGGTGTGCGCGATGGCACGCGCGGGCTGTCGGACCTGGATACCGCGCTGCGCGCGCGGGCCAGGGAACTGGGACTGACGCTGAAAATCGTCCAGTCCAACCACGAGGGCGTGCTGCTGGACACGCTCGCCGCCGAGCGCGAGGCGGTGGAGGGCATCCTCATCAACCCCGCGAGCCTCTTCGGCTCGTACGCCCTCAAGGAAGGGCTGGAGGCGGTGGGCCTGCCCGCCATCGAGGTGCTGCTGCGTCCCCCTGCCCGCGAGTCCGTCGTCGGGGAGGCGTGTGTCCTCCAGGTGCACGGAGCCGGCGGTGGCTTCGAGCCCTATCTGGAGGCGTTGGACACCTTCGCCAGCGGCGTCTTCACCCCCGGCAAGCCGGAGCCGAAGAAGTCCCTGGGCCGCAAGCAGGAGGGCGAAAGCCCGGCGGCGGCGAAGTCCTCCACCTCCGGTGCAGGCAAGTCGATGGGCCGCAAGGGTGCCTCGGAGACGACGGGGTCCGCGCTCGTGCGAGTCCCCGCGAAGCCGCTGGCGCTCCCGTCGGGGCAGGGCGCTTCCGGTTCTGGCAAGTCGATTGGACGCAAGCCGTCCGCCGCGAAGTCCGACGCCGCGGAGTCCTCCAAGTCCGGCAAGACGCTGGGACGCGGGTCGAAGTCGGTGGCGTCGACGACGGACCTGCTCACGCGGGTGCTGGTGCGCCAGAAGATTTCGGACCGGCTCTCCGGAAAGCTCACCGCCTCCGAGCTGTCCACCTGGGCGCGCTCGCGATACGAGGCCATCCAAGGCGGCTCGCCCGCCGAGCATGGCCAGAGGGACTTGCTGGAAGACAGTCTCCAGCGCCTCACGCTGTCCCACCTCCCCTCGACGAAGCTCTCGGATGAGCAGCTCGTGGACTTGATGACTCGGCTCGACGAAGGATGAATCCCCGCGCACTCGCCATCCTCGTGTTGGCGCGCGTCCGAGCAACGGACGCCTATCTCAATGTGGTGCTCGACACGATGTTGTCGGAGTCACCCCCCAAGGACCCGCGTGACGCGGGGCTCGCCACGGAGCTGGCGTATGGCACCACGCGCCGGCAGCTCGCGCTGGACTACGCCATCACCCGCTTCGCCGACCGCAAGCTGGAAGCCATGGAGGACCGCGTGCTGGCGGCCCTGCGCATTGGCGCGTACCAGATATTCCACACCCGCGTGCCCGCGCGCGCCGCCGTGGCGGAGACGGTGCAGGCCCTGAAGGAAGTGGGACTCACCCGCGCCGCCGGCTTCACCAACGCCATCCTCCGAAAGCTCGCGGAGCTGCCCGCGCCGCCGCTGCCCTCGCCCACGGACGTCGCCCACCACCTGTCGGTGCGTGAGAGTCATCCCCAGTGGCTGGTGGAGCGCTGGCTGCGCCAGTTCGGCCGCGAGCGCGCCGAGTCCATGCTGGTGGCGGACAACCAGTCCCCGCCGGTGGTGATTCGCGCCAACACGTCCAAGGTGACGCGCGACGCGCTGCTCACGCAGTTGCAGGAAGTGGGCGTCGAAGCGAAGGCCGCGACGATTTCACCTGTGGGCATCATCCTGCCGCCGGTGGGCCGCATCGAGGATGTGTATGGCTACTCGGAGGGGCTGTGGCAGGTGCAGGACGAGGCCGCCCAGCTCGTCGGCGTGTACGGCGCCATTCCCGACAACGCGCGCGTGCTCGACGTGTGCGCGGCGCCGGGCGGCAAGTCCTGCCACCAGGCGCAGTCGCACGACGTCGTCGCCGTGGACCTGCACGCCCACAAGCTGCGCAAGATTGAGTCGGAGGTGAAGCGCCTGGGCCTGACGTCGCGCCTGAAGGCCTACGCGCACGACGCCTCGGAGCCCTTCCCGGAAGCCTGGGGCGAGTTCCACGCGATGCTGGTGGACGCGCCGTGCTCGGGGCTGGGCACGCTGCGCAGACACCCGGAGCTGCGCTACCGCCGCAAGGAGGAGGACGTCTCGCGACTGGCGGCGCTCCAGCGGCGCATCCTGGAGAACTGCCAGGAGGCGGTGCCGGCCGGCGGACTGCTCGTCTACGCGGTGTGCACGCTGGAGCCGCAGGAGGGGCAGGACCAGGTGGAGATGTTCCTGCGCAGCCACCCGGAGTGGACGGCCGAGCCGCCCGTGCTGCCGGGCCTCAAGTTGCCGCTCACCCAGGCGTACTTGAGGACCCTGCCAGGTCCGGAGGGCTTCGACGGGTTCTTCGCCGCGCGCCTCCGGAAGATGTACTAGCGACTACGTGTCCTCGGCGACCGGCAGGTTGGCGGCGGCCTTGAACGCCTCCAACACCGCCGCCGAGGCGCGGTCCAGGTACTTGCCCTTGCGGATGAGCAGGCCGATGGGGCGCGACACGGGGCCTTCCGCGAAGGGCTTGGCCACCAGCGAGCCGCCCTTCACCTCGCCCTGCGCGGTGGACACGGGGAGGATGGCGACGCCCAGGCCCATCTCCACCGCCCGCTTGATGGTCTCCACGTTGTCCATCTCCATCACCGGGTTGATGTCGATGTTCTTCTCGCGGAAGAGCCTGTCCAACGCCTTGCGAGTGGGCGCCTCGCGGTCGAACGCGATGAAGGGCACGCCGGACAGCGCGGTGAGGCTCACCTTCTGCTTGGAGGCGAAGGGGTGGTTGGGGGCGCAGACGATGGCGAGCTTGTCGTCGCGGAACGGGAGGATGTCCACGCCCGCGCGCGGCTGCGGATAGGCGACGATGCCAATCTCCGCCGCGCCCAGAATCACGTCGTCGTAGACTTGGTCATTGCGCCGGTAGTTCAGGCGCATGTTCACCTTGGGGTGCGCCTTGAGCAGCTGCTTCTGCACGGCGTTCAGCTCGTGCAGGCCCACCGAGTAGATGGTGGACACGGTGCTGGTGCCGGCGACCTCCGTGGCCTGCTCGCGAATCTCCTGCTCCACCTCCGCGAAGCGCGCGAGGATTTCCTTGCACCCGCGAAACAGCCGCTCGCCCGCGGGCGTCGGCGTCACCTGCCGGGCACTGCGCGACAGGAGCTTCTGCTCGTAGCGGTTCTCCAACGCGCGAATCTGCTGACTGACCGCCGACTGCGTCACGTGGTTGAGCTGGGCCGCTCGCGAAAAGGAACCCGTCTCCACCACGTCACAGAACATTTTCAGGGACTCGAGCTGCATGGGCCGCTCCCTACTCCCAAACCTAATGGCCAGGCCACTATTAATTAGTCAGCCTACGTCACGCCGCCAAATGCTCTAACCCCTCGGCCAGGCCGGTTGCCCGGCGGAGGACGGAAGAGGGCCTTGTGCCGAGTGGCCGTCCGAGGGCTTCAGGGCGCGTCGGGAGGGG
>NZ_VIFM01000316.1 GCF_006636215.1 Myxococcus llanfairpwllgwyngyllgogerychwyrndrobwllllantysiliogogogochensis
CTGCCCCAGGTTCGACGTCGCCTTCAGCACCTGCTGCTGCGCCGCATCGGCCATTGCCCGCTGTGCCTCCGCAGACTCGGAGCTCGCGCTCCTCCTCTCGGGCCGTCCTGCATCTGATCAAGTAGTACTAATGCCCATGGCGCCAGATGTCCGACGAAGCCCGCTCGCATTCACTCCAGGTGAATAGAAACCAGAAGTGTCCCGGGTCGGTGTCCCACACATACCGTGAAGGAACTTCGCTCCCACCCGTCACGGGCCGGGAGGACCGCCGCAACTGGCCCTCCCTGACGGGCCGGGCTCCGGGAGCAACGACAACGGGCTGGGCTCCGGGAGCAACGACAACGGGCTCTGGAAGCAGCGACAACGAGCTCCGGGAGCAGCGACAACGGCCAGGCGTCACCCCGATTCGCGGCACCGCTGGTCCGAGCAGGGACGGACTTCGGCTTCACGCTGGAGCCCTGTCCGAATCAGGACCGATTCCGCCCTACATGCCCCGTACGGTGCCATTCATGGCCTCGCCCCAGTCCGGGCGCGCTGGCGCTGACGGAAAGGCTCGCGGAATCCGATGACGCAGACCTCGCACCTGTGGCTGTTCTTCGTGTTGGTGTTTGGCATCGTCATCCTCCCGGGGCTGGACATGGCGTTCGTCCTGGCCAGTTCCCTGGTGGGAGGCCGTCGCGCGGGGCTGTCCGCGGTGGGTGGCATCATCGCCGGGGCCGCGTGCCACGTCCTGGTCGGCGCGACGGGCGTCGCCGTGCTGCTCACCGTCATGCCCGCCGCGTTCAATGCCCTCTTGTGGGTGGGCGCGCTGTACGTGGCCTGGATGGGCCTGTCGCTCGTGCGCAGCCCGGCCGCGTTCTCCGCGTCGTCACAGTCGGGGCAGCGCTCGGCGGCGGCGACGTTCCGTCAGGGAGCCCTCACCAACCTGCTCAACCCGAAGGCATACGTCTTCATGCTCGCCGTCTTCCCGCAGTTCCTGCGGCCGGAATATGGGCCCATCTGGCTCCAGGCCCTGGCGCTCGGCGCCATCATCGCGCTCACGCAAGCCGCGGTGTATGGCGCCGTCGCGCTCGCCGCGGACCGCGCACGCGGCTGGCTGGAGTCACGTCCCTCCGCCAGCGCGCGCGTCGGTCAAGCCGTGGGTGGCCTCATGATGCTCGCCGCCGTCGTCACCGCCATCGAAGGCTGGCGCAGCACCTGACACCGCCCACTCATGTTCTGCGGACGGTGCTCGAACGAATGGCTCTCAAGATGAGCAGCAGGACGACGGCTCCGATGAATGCCACGAAGATGGTCCCCGCGATTCCACCGAAGGGCTGCCCCGCCCCCAGGGCGCGGAAGATGAAACCACCCAGGAACGCGCCCACCACACCCACCACGATGTCTCCGATGATGCCATAGCCGCCTCCCACGACGGCCGACGCCAACCACCCGGCGATGAGGCCGATGACCGCCCACACTAGAATCGTCTCCAAAGACATCACGTCCCTCCTCGCGCTGAAGTGACCTGAAGACAGGATAAGCACGCCGGTTCGCGCTCGGCTGGAAGCCAGGTCGTTCGCAAGACAAGCAAGAAGGCGTCCGACCGGATTTAACTGACTTTCTGCTCTTCCAGAGGTAGCTGAAGCTTCAGCCGCTCCAGGTGTCGGAGCCGGCCGAAGCCAAGGAGAGCGCGCATGGGACAGCGTCGGAATGATTCATTGTGGATGAAGTGGGGAATGCTGGTGTGGGTGGGAGCGGCGGTCGCCGGCTGCGCACCGGAGGCAGGGGGGGACGAGGCGGAGGTGGGACAGGCGGAGCAGGGGCTCGCGGCCTGCTCGTATGTGATTACGACGAACACCTACGTGGGCGCGGACTGGTGGGGCACCCTGGTGTTCCAGAACACGGGCACCAGCGCGATGACGAGTCCGACGATTGCGTTCGGCGTCCCCAGCGGCGTGACGTGTGACCACGACGAGCCGGGCTGGACGCACACGCAGAGCGGCTCCACGTGTACGTACTCGCGGACGTCGGGGCTCACCGTGGGCGTGAATGCGTCGTACACGTTCTACTATTCGACGAACACGAACACGTCGTTCACCGCGACGAACGTCGTCATCAGCGACCCGAGCTGTGGGGGCACCGTGCCGCCGGTGACGGGGCTGACGGCGAACCAGAAGAAGGTGGCGGAGGCGCTCACCAGCATCTGGGAGAACGACACGCCCACCATCGACTATGCGTACTCGGAGAACATCCAGGACGGGCGTGGCTACACGAATGGACGCGCGGGCTTCTGCACGGGCACGGGCGACGCCATCCAGGTCATCCAGTGCTACAACGCCCGGCGCAGCGCGGCCAACGGCAACATCATGGCCAAGTACATGCCGGGGCTGACGACCATCAACAACCGCTTCCTGTCCACGGGTCAATCCCAGCCATCCACGTCGGAGCTGGACGTCATCGGCAATTGGACGGCGGATTGGGCCACCAGCTACAACAACACGACGACGCGCGCGGACTTCAAGGCGTGCCAGGACCAGGTCAGCGACCAGTTCTATTACACGCCGGCGATGAACGAGGCGAACAAGTGGGGCGCCTCCCAGGCCCTGTCGAAGATGGCGCTGTATGACGCGTACATCAACCACGGCGAGTCCGGCGTGAAGAGCCTGACGCGCGCGACGAACATCGCGCTGGGCAACACCGGACAGGTGGCGCCCGCGGTGGGCCACAACGGCATCACCGAGTCCGCGTGGCTCCAGAAGTTCATCGAGAAGCGCCGCGACGTGCTGGCCGCCGACTCCACGTGGGTGGACGCCATCGACCGAATCGCCGCGTACGAGAAGCTGCGTCGCAGGGGCAACTGGGACCTCTCCGCCGCCGTCCGCAACGACGTGCGTGCTCGCGACTGCTGGACCACGACGTATCCGTTCAGCGGCTACACCGTGCGCAACATCAACGCGGATGGCACCTGGAGCACGCCGGGCACGTACACGTTCTCATGTAACTAGCGGCACCCTGACGCCCTGACGTGAGTGCGTCAGGGCGTCGTCGCCGCGCGTGGGGCCTCGGAGGCCTTGGGCCCTTCGCGACGCAGCCGTCTGCGCAGCGGAGCGGCCACCCAGGTGAGCAGACACAGCAGCAGGCCCAGTCCGCTCACCGCCAGGGAGGCCGCTTCACCGGGAGGGGCATACCGCCACACCACGCGGTGTGCTCCCGCGGGGACAGCCACGGCGCGCAGCGCGTGGTTCGCGGGAAGGACCTCCGTCGGGACCTCATCCACGGTGGCGCTCCAGCCCGTGAAGTACGCGTCCGACAGCACCAGGACGGAGGGACGCGTGGCATCGACCTCCACCTCCACTTCGTCCACTCCGTACCGCGTGAGCGTGGCCTTCCCGGAGTCACCTCCCGGAGGCGCCGTGGGCAAGGGCTCGCGACACTCGACGACGGCCTGCTGGCCGGGGACGAAGTCGGGCGAGGCAATGACGGCCAGGCTCTCCTCCGGGCCCGACACACACCGAGGCGGGGCGAGGTAGACGCGCGGCAGGGGTCGGGGATGCGCGAGCAGGGAGACCTTGAAGGGCTCGCTCGTGGACAGCACGTTGTTCCGCAGCCGGCGCTCCTCCACCTGGGTCTCATCCGCGACGAAGTAGCCCACGCCCGCGAGCGGCCCATACCGGTTCCACCACTGACGCTGATCCTTCAGGAGGTCCGCCACGCGAGCGGACAACGCGGGCAGGTACCAGTTCGCGCTCTCCACGCCCCACGCCGACGCGCTGTCCGCCGCGAGCACCATCCGCGTGCCCGCCACCTGCGCCTCATCCGGAGTCAGCCCTTCCACCGTCTCCGGCAGGGCGATGCCCGACGCGGTGTAGACACGCGCACGGCCTGGCAGGGACGGGCCCTCGCGACGCTGGAGCTCCTCCACGAACGGCGGCGCCGTGGTGAGCAGCCGCTGGTCACACGAGACATAGATGGGCTCGCTGACGCGATACAGGTCCGCCGCGAGCAGCAACACCCAGCCCAGGCCCACCTGCCTCGGGTGTGCCGCGAAGAGGGCGAACAGGCCCATCCCCACACAGGTCACCGCCACACAGGCGGCGTCCACCGTGAGCCGCTCCCCGACCTGACGCGACAGCTCCGCCCAGGACGCGTCCGGCCCCGAATAGAAGCCTCGCAGCGCCTGCGCCAGCCACAGCCCCGCGCCCGTCAGCGCCAGCAGCAGCATCCCGGCGCCCAGGCCCACCAGTCCCCAGCCCGCGCGACGACGTCCGCCCCTGGCGCGGTCCAACAGGTCCTGGGCCCCCCACGCCGCGAGCACCGCCAGCCAGAAGGTCACATGCACCGTGAGCTTCTCCGGATAGCGGAAGGCCCGCCACGGAGGAACGAGGTCATAGACAAAGCCATACAGAGGCGTGTGTCTGCCGAACATCAGCAACAACCCCAGCACCGAGAAGCCCACCGCCACCTGCACCCAGCGCTCCCGGCGACGCGCCACCACGCACACGCCCGCCAGGAACAACACCGGCAGCCCGACATAGAGCGAGCGCGCCCAGAAGTCCGTCGTCTGCATGCCCAGCAGTCCCTGGGCGACGGGGCCGCGAAGGGGCGGCTCCAGCGCGAAGACATTGCCCACCGCCAGGTCGAGCAACCGCAGCGGATGCACCGACCAGAGCTGCGCGGACTCGGCGGTGCGGCGCTCCGCGAAGGTCTCCCCCAGCACGGACGCGGAGGCCCAGAGCTGCGCGGTGGCCACCAGCGCCGCGAGCAGCAGTCCCGTCCCCGTGACGAGCAGCACCCGACGACGCGTCACACCAACACCGAGCGGACACAGCACCACGACGAGGAGCACCGTGGCGCCGCACACCGTGAAGCCCTGCGGGTCTCCCGCGAAGAGGACCGTCGGAAGGACACATCCCAGCGCGCCCGCCATCGACCAGGAGCCGCGTGCCAGCACCGAGTCCGCGATGAGCAGGAGCCAGGGCAAGGCGGTGGCGGCCTGGAGGTACAGCAGGTTGTTGGTGAGGCTGACCAGGTAGCCACTCAGGGCGAAGGCCAGGGCGCCCAGCGCGGCGGCGAAGGGGAAAGCATCACGGGCCCGCAGGAAGAGGTACGTCCCGGTGGCGGCCAGCGGGTAGCACAGCAGCGCCATCGCGGTCAGCGCGCCGGGCCCGTCGAACAGCAGCGCCAGCACGTTGGCTGGATGGAAGACCCCCGTGACGGTGGCGCCCGCGAAGGGCTGTCCCAGCGCGTTGAAGGGATACCAACCGGGCCAGACGCCCTGGCTCACCGCGTGCGCCCAGTACGCCTTGGCCGGGGCGAACACCCGCAGCATGTCCCGCTCGCAGAGCGCGCCTCCCGTCGAGAGGAGTCGGTGGAAGAACAGCAGCGTGGCGACGACCGACGCACCCAGGACGACCAGGGGCTCACGGAGACGGGGCGAAGAAAGAGAGCGCATGCGGGGGTGCCTCGGGCTTCTACCAGATGAGGGACGTCCGCTCGAAGACGGACCGCGCACGGGGGCGCTCGGCTAGAGTCCGCGCCACGCATGAGCGCGGAGCGACGAAACGCCTTCCCGTGGAGAGAGCTCCCCAGCCTGCTGTCGACGCGGCTGCTGGCGGCGTTCCTCGTCCCCACCCTGCTCTTCGTCGCGGTGGCGGGCACGGCCGTCTACCAACTGGCGCGCTCCATCCTCGAGGAGGAGCTGGGCACCAGCCTCTCCAACATCGCCGCCGCCACCGCAAGCCAGCTCAACGGAGAGCGCATGCTCACGATTGAGGCCGGCGACGACTCGGGTGGCACCCGGACGTGGCGCAACCTGGTGCGC
Source organism: Myxococcus llanfairpwllgwyngyllgogerychwyrndrobwllllantysiliogogogochensis (assembly GCF_006636215.1). Taxonomy (GTDB): domain Bacteria; phylum Myxococcota; class Myxococcia; order Myxococcales; family Myxococcaceae; genus Myxococcus; species Myxococcus llanfairpwllgwyngyllgogerychwyrndrobwllllantysiliogogogochensis. Next base: position 5,804 of record NZ_VIFM01000316.1, read on the forward strand.
CTGCTGGAAGGCGTGCGCGAGGCCAGCGGCGCGCGCCGCGTCTTCGCCGTGGACGTCCAGGGCCGGGTGCGCGCGGACGTGGGCGGCGGCCTGCCGGTGGGCTCGGAGGTGCCGGAGCTGGCGCGCGACAGGCTGGAGCTGGCGCGGGTCTTCGCGGGTGAGCACGCGGCCAGTCAGGTCCTCTTCACCGGCTCGGATGGGCGGCTGTACAAGACAGGTTATGCCCCCATCGTCCACGCCGGGAAGGTGGTGGGCGCGGTGGGCGTGGAGGGCAGCGCCGCGTTCTTCGGCCCGCTCCAGCACCTGTCGCGCACGTTCGTCATCATGGGCGCGCTGGCCCTCACCGCGCTCGCCATCATCGCGCTGCTCACCGCCCGGGGGCTGGCGCGTCCGCTCGGCCGGCTGATGGACTCCGCGCTGAGAATCGGCCGGGGAGACCTCACCACGCCCGTGCCTCCGGAGCCCACGCGCGAAATCGGCGTACTCGCCCGTGAGCTGGAGGTGATGCGCGGCGCGCTGGAGAGTCGGGACCGACAGTTGAAGATGATGCTCGCGGGCGTGGCCCACGAGGTGCGCAACCCCCTGGGCGGCATCGCCCTGTTCTCCGGCATCCTCCAGGAGGACCTGCGCGCGGGCGCCCACGAGGAGGCCCAGGAGCACGTCGAGCGCATCCAGCGAGAGGTCGCCTTCCTCCAGCGCATCGTCGAGGACTTCCTCGCCTTCGCGCGCGAGCAGCCCCTGGCCCGCGCCCCCGTGGAGGCCCCCGCCCTGCTCTCCGTCGTCCAGGAGCTGTCCTCCGCGGAGGCCAGCATCCGCGAGGTGACCCTGGAGGTGGACGCCACGCCCGCCGTGCTGGAGGCCGACGGCAGCCTGCTCACCGCCGCGCTGCTGAACCTGGTGAAGAACGCGGTGCAGGCCTCCGCCTCCGGAGGCCGCGTGCGCATCTCCGGCGCCGAACACGACGGGCGCTATGCCATCCGCGTCCACGACGCCGGCGCGGGGGTGCCGGAGGCCGAGCGCGAGCGCATCTTCGAGCCCTTCTTCACCACCCGCGAGAAGGGCACCGGCCTGGGCCTGCCCCTGGCGCGCAAGATTGCCCGCGCGCACGGGGGAGAGCTGCACCTGACGTCCGCGCCGGGCGACACGACGTTCACCCTGACGCTGCCCTTGAGGCCCTCGGGCGTCAGCTCGCCACGTTGAACTGACGCGCCATCTGCCCCACCTCGCCCGAGACATGGGCCAGCGAGCGCGTGGCCTCCTGCGTGGACTCCAGCCGCTTCATCGTCGCGTCCATGATTTGCGACAGGTCGGCGATGGCGATGGAAATCTGGGAGATGCCGGCGTTCTGCTGCGTCACCGCGGCGGCGATCTGCCGAGCCGCGGCCGAGTTCTCCTGGGACATGAGCGACAGCTCGCGCAGCGAGTCTCCCGACGAGCGCATCTGGTCCAACCCCGTGCCGATGGTGCGCACGCCCTGCTCACCCATGCTCGCCGCGTCCCGGATGCCCTCGGTGATTTCCTGGAGGATGCGCCGGATGCGCTGCGTGGACTGGATGGACTGGTCCGCCAGCGCGCGGACCTCCCGGGCCACCACCGCGAAGCCCTTGCCCTGCTCTCCCGAGCGCGCCGCTTCGATGGCCGCGTTGACGGCGAGCAGGTGGGACTGGGCCGCCAGGTCCTTCACCGTCTCGGTGATGTCGCCAATCTGCGTGGTGCTCTCCGCCAGCTTCGCCAGCCGCTGCTGGATTCCGTCCACCGCGCCGCGAATGTCCGCAAGCCCCGCCACGCTGAGCTCCACCGCCGCCTCGCCCTTGAGGCCCAGCTCCTCCGCGCGCTTCGCCACCTGGAGCACCGCGTCCGCCCGGTCCGCCGCCATGCGCGACGTGCGACGAATCTCCTCCGACGTCACCTGCGCCTCATGCAGCGCGGCGGCCTGCTTCGTGAAGCTCTGTTGTTGCTCGTCGTTGGCCGTGCGCAGGTGGCTGCCCGCCTCGCCCAGCCGCGCGGCCGACGCCTGGAGCGCCAGCGGAAGCTGTCGCAGCCGGGCCAGCACCGCGTTCATCCCCGCCGCCAGGTCTCCCACCTCGTCGGTGGACACCCACGCGGGCGCGACGACGCGTCCCGCCGCCACGGACTCGATGGCCTGTCCCACCGCCTCCGCCGCCCGCGCCTGACGCCGCGCCAGCATCCACGTGGTGATGCCCGGCAACAGCAGCAGCCCACCCACCCACGCCAGGCTGAAGGCCAGCTCTCCCGCCAGCACGCCGCCCAGCTCCATCAGCATCCGCGCCGAGCGCTGCGCGCCCTCCGCCACCAGTTCCAGATGAAGCGTGTCGCGGATGCCCTCCAGCTTCACCATCACCACGCAGCCGCTGAGCACCAGCGCGGCGACGATGGAGCCTCCAAAAGTGAAGGGCAGGAACCACGCCTGTCGGGGCCACGAGAAGCCGCCGCCCTGGAGCACCACCGTCGGGTCCTTGCGTTGCTCCTCGAGCGCCAGCGGCAGCAGCATCCGCTCCAGCGAGACGCTGATGGGAAAGCCCAGCAGCACGCCGCAGCACACGCCGATGATGGTGCCCAGCACGACGAGGCCCAAATCCTTGTGCCAGGTCAGACACACGTGGAGGCTGAACCAGAAGCCTCCCAGCGTCCATCCGACCCAGGACGTTCCCACCGCCACGCGCCACGGGAGTCGGAGGATGCGCTCCAGCCGCGCACCCGGCCTGTCACCCGCGTACGTCCGCAGCGCGCTGCCCACCAGCCACCGCATGAATACAGCGGGGTAGATCATCCCCAGGCCCACGAGGATGGGCGGCAACACCCACGCCACCGCCTTCACACCCTCCCAGCCCGCCACCCCCATGGACATGCCATTGAGGTACGCGGCGATGGGCGCGGCTGGCACCACCCACGCCATGAACACCTTGAGCGCACGCCACCGATACTCGCGAATCACCTTGTCTTCGATGCTCATACCGGTCGCTTTCCCGCGTCATGCGGCCACGAAGAATCCATGCTGACGGGATGGCTCCAGACACCATTCTCCGCACGTCATCGAGTGGAAAGCGAGAGGGCCCCGCCCGGTTCCAGACACTGCACAACCGTCATGCCAGAGCTTGTTGAAAGACATACACATCCAGGAAAACCACCTCCCCAAGCAAACAAGGGCGAGGAGGCGGCCGAGGTCAGTCCGCGCAGCAGGCGCGAATGGCCGCGGAGTACAGGCGCAGGGACTTGCGCGCGGCGGCGGCGACACGGGCGGGCTCGGTGCTCTCCGAGTCCACGGAGAGCTTGAGGATTTCGAGCGCTTCCACCGGGTGCAGGTCGTCGTAGCGGGCGTGGGCCTTGAGCCACATCATGGCGCTCGCGTCGATGCGCGCTCCATCCGAGGCGTAGCCCCGGAAGGGCTCCACCACCTCCTTGGTCCACACACCGGTGATACCCTCGATGGCCCAGTTGGACGCGGCGATGCCCTCCGCCAGCGTGCCGCGCGCGCAGGTGTCGCGCAGGTGCGCGTGCAGCGCCTGGATTTCCGGCAACGGGCGCACGGAGAAGAGCGAGTCGGGCTCCATGCCGATGGCACGCACCCAGTCGATGAACCACTCCGCGTGTTTCGCCTCGACGCCCAGGTTCTGCAGGAGCCAGCGCCGGATGCTCGCGTCCCCTTCATGCCGCCCATACGTCGTCTTCGCGAGCGACAGGCCCATGTATTTGGGGAAGGACTCGACGATGAGGAAGAACTGCGACAGCACGCGCCGCCAGTACCCCAGCGGCGGGCGACGTCCCTCCGCCGTGTCGCGAAACAGCGGAGGCCAGCAGGCCGCGTTCCAGTCCGCGCGCGTCGACTCCAGCATCGACTCCAGCCAGCGCGGATGCGGCGAGGGCTTCAGGGGCGGAGGCCCATAGCGACGCACGAGTGGCTCGAACGAGGGAACATTCACTTCCAGGCTGGTCGACGACATGGCTCCAGGACGCTCCTTTTCGCGGCGGGTGCCAGACCGACATGGCCCCCCCTCACCCGCCGGAGCGGCCCATAGTGGTGACAGCACCTGCACGCGGCCATGCAACTGTTCGCATGCGACGCTTTTCTCACCGCCATGTTTCAGAATTCGCTCTGGAGCACCCCGAGGGGTCTGTCGCACCGCGGCGTCTGTGTTTCCCCTTCCACACGCGAGGCCGCCCGCATGTCACGGGCGGGCGAGCACGGCTCACGGCGTGCGGGCCACCGCGTGGCGCGCCTTCTCGAGCATGCGGCGCAGGGGCGCTTCATCTGCGCGGGCGAGCGCTTCGTCCCAGGTGAGCCACTGCGCGCCGGTGGACTCGTTGGGGTCATGCGCGAGCGACGCGGGGTCCTCCGCCACGACGAGGTAGCGCACGTCCAGGTGCTGGTGCTCGGGCTCATCGCGCCGGGCGGGGATGGTGTGGATGTCCACGTCGAGCGGCCGGGGCGCTCGGGGGTGGAGCGTGACGCGGCAGCCGGTCTCCTCGCGGGCCTCGCGCAGCGCGGTGGTCTCCATCAGGCCTGCGTCCACGGCGTCCGCATGCCCGCCTGGTTGCAGCCAGCGCTTGAGCTTGCCGTGCAGCACCATCACCACGCGCTCGCCCTCCGGGTCCACCACCACGGCGCTGCCGGTGAAGTGCGCTTCGGGCTGCGCGCGGGAGAACGGAGACGGCAGCGTGGCCGCGTGGTGGCGCATGCGCTCCAGATCTTCGCGCTCCTTGTCGTCCTGGGGGACATGGCGCGCGAGCAATTCACGCAGGGCGGCGGCGTTCGGGGATTCCATGCGCGCCCACGTACCCCCGGGGAGCCCTCGCGCGCCAGCGCCTTCTGGAAGCGGCCGACCGCCACGGTCCGGTGTAGGGTGCCGCCCCGGGTGTGCTCTCATGCGGACGCACCCGGGCGGCCGGCGCCCCCGTGGCATGAGGAAATCGAAACACCATGGCGCGCATTCTCGTCATCGACGACCACGACACGCTGCGCGAGGGGATGACCGTCACCCTCACGCGCTCCGGCCACGCCGTGTCCGCTGTCCGAGGCGGGGCGGACGGCCTGGCCGCGTACCGCAAGGCCCCCTTCGACCTGGTCGTCACGGACCTCAAGATGGACGGCCTGGACGGCATCGCCGTCACGCAGGCGCTCAAGGCGCTGGACGCCTCCGCCGTCGTGATGGTGGTGACGGCCTTCGGCACCATTGAGACCGCCGTGCGGGCGATGCAGGAGGGCGCCTACGACTTCATCACCAAGCCCTTCACGCCCGACGTGCTGCGCGCCAAGGTGGACAAGGGCCTGGAGCTGGCCAGCACCCGGCGCAAGGTGGAGAAGCTGGAGGCGCGCACCGCCGCGCATGACGCGGACGCGGCGCTCTCCCACGGCAGCATGGTGGGCGACAGCGAGCCCATGCAGCGGCTGCTCAGCCAGGCACGCAAGGCGGCGCACAGCAACGCGACGGTGCTGGTGCGCGGCGAGAGCGGCACCGGCAAGGAGCTCATCGCCCGCATGCTGCATCAGGAGTCCCCGCGCAAGGACGGCCCCTTCGTCGTCGTGCACTGCGCGGCGCTGGCGGAGACGCTACTGGAGAGCGAGCTGTTCGGCCACGAGCGCGGCGCCTTCACCGGCGCGGTGAAGCGCAAGCTGGGCCGCTTCGAGCTGGCCGACGGCGGCACCCTCTTCCTCGACGAAATCGGAGAGATTCCCCACTCGGTGCAGACCAAGCTCCTGCGCGTGCTGCAGGAGAAGGAAATCCAGCGCGTGGGCGGCGAGGAGACCCTCAAGGTGGACGTGCGCGTGGTGAGCGCCACGCACCGGGACCTCCAGGCCGAGGTCAAGGCGGGCCGCTTCCGCGAGGACCTCTACTACCGGCTGCACATCGTCCCGTTGATGCTGCCGCCCCTGCGCGAGCGCCCCGAGGACATCACCTCCCTGGCCCGGCACTTCGTGGCCAAGCACGCCCCCCGGGTGAACCGCCGGGTGACGGGCATGGATGAAGGCGCGCTGCGCGCCCTGGCCCGGCATGTGTGGCCCGGCAACGTGCGTGAACTGGAGAACGTCGTGGAGCAGGCGCTCGTCTTCGCCGAGGGCGACGTGCTCACCGTCACGGACCTGCCCTCGCACCTCACCGGCGCCGCGCCGCGCATGGACGCGGGGCTGCCCGTGCCCCATGGAGACCGGCCCCTTCCAGACATCCTGGAGGATTTGGAGCGGCAGCTGATCGCCCGCGCCTACGAAAAGGCGGGGGGCGTGAAGACGGAGACCGCCCGGTTGCTGGGCATCAAGACGTCCGCGCTGTACTACAAGCTGGAGAAGTACGGCTTCCTCCCCAAGGGCACGCCACCCGACGAGGGGTAGTCTCGAAAATCCGTGACCCAGGGTCCCCTCCCCGTGACTTTCCAC
>NZ_VIFM01000317.1 GCF_006636215.1 Myxococcus llanfairpwllgwyngyllgogerychwyrndrobwllllantysiliogogogochensis
CGCCCCTCCCGCCCTCAGTGGACGATGAACGTCGAGGGGAGCAGGACCTTGGCGCCTCGGCCCTGGAAGAGGCTGTCCTTCAGGTGCAACTGGATGACGACGTGCTTGCGCTTCTCCAGCTCCGCGCGCTTGGTCGTGAACAGGATGGAGCCCGAGCGCGCGTTGATGAGACCCGGCGCGCCGGCTTCCCGGAAGGCCCCCACGTCATCGAAGTGCACGCGCACGTCCGCAGACTGCGCTTCCGCCGGCAGGTAGAAGTACCCCAGCAGATAGGCGTGGTCCGTCTGAGCCAGGTCCATGGAGCGCGCGGACGCGGCGAGCTGGAACGGAATCGACTTGCCCTGCGCAATCACCTCGATGCGCCCCACGCCCAGCAGCGCCTTCTCATACAGCTCCGCATCCTGACCGAGCAGCCGCAGCTCGAAGCGGTCGCCCTCGGGCACCACGATCGGGTCCGGTCCACCGCTTCCATCACACGCGCTCAGCGTCAGCGCCACGAACATCCCGGACAGGGCCATCCACCTTGAATTCGTCATCATGTCATCCCCCCTTTCAGTACTGCGGTTCCACGGCCCGCTCCTGCCCCAGCAGCGGATCCATCTTCCAGATCTTCTTGCTCAGCGGCACCGCCCTGCGCTGACCGGAGCGGTTGTGCTTCTCCAGTTGCTCCAGCGCCTGCTCCAGCAACAGCGGATTCGGAGCAACCCACGCCTCCAGCCCCGTCAGCGCCGGAGCCTGTGTGCCGAAGAACCGCTCGTTGCACGTGGCCGTCAGCAGCTCACGAGCGACCTTCACCTTGAGGGACTCGAAGTCCGAGCGGATGGCACCGCCCTGCGAGATGGCCGGGTTGGCCCAGAGGATGCCCAGCGCGGTCTCCGTCGTCGTGACCTTGCCCAGGTTGCCCAGCGAGATGGGGCCCGGCGCCAGACACTCGCTCAGGGCGTCCTCGCTGGAGCCAAAGAAGCCGTGATCCCTCGTCAGCATCGGAGTGGATCCCCCGCTGCCCACGGGAGGAGGCAGGTTGAAGGCACACGCCGCGCCGTCCGCGAACTGCGTGGCGGGCCCCGTGGAGACGGTGGTCAGCGCACCCGTGACCAGGTTCACGGAATAAAACGTGTTGGCGAGGTTCACGTTCGCGTTGGTGGAACCGTAGAAGAACAACTGCCCCGCGGCCGTGAAGACGGCGGAGACCATGGAGTTGCCCACCGACGGCACGCCGTTGATGAGCGTCGGCAGGAGGAAGTCCGTGTGGGTGCCCAACAGCGGATTGATGACGGTGACGCGTTGGGTAGCGCTGTTGAAACCATACAGCATCCCGTTGATGGGGTTCACCGCGAAGTCCGCGATTCGGAACGTCGCGGGAGTGCCCACGACGACATCCGTGAGCGTTGCGCCCGTGGTGGTGTTGATGCGGACCAGGTGGTTGCTCGTGATTTCAAATCCGAGGTAGGAGCCGTCCTCCAGGACGGCGCCCGCGCCCCAGAGCGCCGTGTTCGCGGCCCCCGTGGCGAGCGGAGCGATGACGTCGGAAGAGCCATTGGCGTCCACCCGGATGAAGCTGGGCTGGACCACGCCGTCGGAGCTGATGGCATACAGGAAGCCGTCGACATGGTTGAAGGCGAGGGCATTGTACGGCAGTGAGGTCTCCCCCTGGAGCGCGAGCGTGGCCGTGCCAGGGTCGAAGATGTACAGACGCGACGGCCCAGCGGGCAGCCCGGCGCTCGAGGAAGACGCCGTCGAGATGTAGACCGTGTCGTCACACGTCAGGATGCGCTCCTGGGAGCAGAGCACGTTGACGCCGTCCTGGGCGGAGCCGCTGTCCCAGCCGATGCTGAAGACGTTCGTGAAGGAGGCCTCCTCGTTGGGTGTGGAAGGATTGGCGTCCAGCGCGCCCAGCGCGATGCAGGCCTCGTAGGTGGGCAAGGGGAATGAGCACTGATACGTGACGTTGCCACCCACGGGGACCGTCCGCGGCGGCGCGGGGTCGAGCGTGCACGCGGTCAGGAGCGGGTCCGCCGCCAGGAGGAGAATCGACTCCAGCGTCGGATGGATGTTCGTCGCGCTGAACGTGAAGTTCAGCGTGTTCGGATAGGTAATGATCGTGGCCTGCTTCACGCCATTCACGAGCTTCTCCGCTCGGAAATCGTGAGCCCAGACACCCGGGGCCCATAATGCGCCACCGAGCAGGACTCCAAACCATCTGCGATTCATCTTTATGCCTCCGCGCCCTTGGGGGTTACGGCCAGGGACGCCGGACGCCCTGCACGGAAGGTGCCCGGTTTGGCTTGGTTCACAAACTATTCCTGATGACGCCTGCGAATGCCCATCAGTCCCGGCGTGTGATGACCACGCGGCATGAACAGACAGACATTCTCGAATGATGGGTGCCCGAGAGGGATTGTCTGCCCGATGAAGGGCTCGACACCCGTCCCCCAGGGCAACACCGCCTGCGGGGCAGAAGACGAGGGAAACAACCTACACGGAAATTTTTGGCAAAAGAGCCCTGCAACAATTCCAGTCGAAACACACCAGCCGTGTCGGGTGCTCAGGAAGGAGCCACGGGCCCTGACTCCCCGACGGGCCCGAGGGCGGAGCCGGGCTGGGACTGGTCTTCGGTGCGCAGGTACCAGGGCACGCTGATGACCACCAGGCGCCGGGCTCCGGACAGCATCAAGGTGCTGCGCAGGAGCTCGGAGCGGCGCCCATACATGACAGCCCGGTACCACCGGCGCTCCAGCAGCTCCGGCAGGACGACGGCCACCGTGCGGTGCGGGTCCTCGGCGAGGAGTCCGTCCACGTAATCCAGCAGGGGCTGCACGAGCCCCCGGTAGGGCGAGGGGACTTCGTCCAGCCTCGGCACCTGGAGGCGGGCCCGCACCGCGGGCTCCTGGACGAGCGCGGCCCACTGCTCGGCCAGGGAGCCCGGGGCGGCCTCGTCCTCGTCGGTGCGCACATGGACCGCGCGGACGTCATGGCAGAGCCCCAGCGCGAACCGCAGGGCGGTCTCCGACGCGTGGGACCAGCGGCTCATGGGCACCACCGCCACCATGCTCCCGCGCGAGTCCACCGCCATGGGCCGCTGAAGCCCTGTCGTCGCGCGCACGCGCAGATAGGCCTTGTGGACCCGACTGAACAGCAGCACGCCCAGCGGGATGATGACCACGGCGGCCCAGCCGCCATGGGTGAACTTGGCGACGATGACGATGGCCAGCGCAAGCCCCGTCAGCAGCGCGCCCACGCCGTTGAGGACGCGGCGCCACCGCCACCCCGCCTCGCGACGGCGCGTCCAGTACACCACCATGCCCGTCTGCGAGAGGGTGAAGGCGAGCAGCGCGCCAATGGCGAACAGCGGGATGAGTCGGTCGGTGATGGCATCCGAGGCGAGGATGAGAACCCCCGCGAGCACCGCGAGCAACAGGATGCCTCGCGAGTACGCCAGCCTGCGTCCCCGGTGCACGAAGGCCACGGGCAGATAGCGATCCAACGCCAGGAGCCAGCACACGCGAGGGAAGCCCGCGAAGCTGGTGTTGGCCGACAGCGCGAGCACGCCGAGGATGGACGTCATCGCGACGTAATAGAAGACACCCCGCCCTGTCACCGCCGCGAGCAACTGGGACAGGACACTCTGGTAGCCCGGGCCGTCGGGCGCCGTCGCGCCCACGCCATAGACCTGGCACAGCGCGGACACGCCGAGCAGCAGCAGCACGAGGGTGAGGATGATGAGCGACAGCGTGAGCCTGGCGCGGCGCACGGAGGGCGCGCGGAACACCGGCACCGCGTTGCTGACCGCCTCCACGCCCGTCATCGCCGTACAGCCGCTGGCGAAGGCCCGCAGCACCAGCCACAAGCCCACGCTCGCCGAGGGCGAGGGCAGCGCTGGCGGAGGGATGTCACTGGCCGGAGCGCCCCCCTGCGCGAAGGCCCGGAACGCACCGACGGCGAGCAGGATGAAGAGCGAGCCGATGAACATCACGGTCGGCAACAGGAACAGGGCCCCGGCTTCCCGCGCGCCTCGGAGGTTGACGAGCGTGAGCAGGCCCAGCAACCCCAGCGCGAGCCCCAGCGTGTGCGGCCGCAGCGCGGGGAAGGCGGAGACGATGGCGCCCACGCCCGCGGAGATGCCCACCGCCACGTTGAGCAGGTAGTCCAGGAGCAGGGCGGATGCCGCGAGCAGCCCCACCCGACGGCCCAGGTTCTCTCGCGCCACCGTATAGGCCCCACCGCCGCGCGGGTAGGCGGCGATGGTCTGCCGGTAGGAGGACGCCACCACCACGAGCAGCCCGACAATGCACGCGGTGATGGGCAGCAGCAGCTTCACGCCCGTGGGGCCCAGCGGGCGCAGCACCGTGAGCGCGGCCTCGGGGCCATACGCCGCGGACGACAGCGCATCCAGCCCGAGGAGTGCCACGCCCGCGAGCACGCCCACCTGCTCGTGTGACGCCTGCGCCGTCGTGAGGGGCTTGCCGAGCAGCGTGTCCATCCAGCTCCGGCGGCCCGTCCTGGAGTGTTCCATGCCGCCCCCTCTGGCGCCCCTCGTGGTCCCGTCACCGGGCGTCCCTCACGGGCAACCTGGGGATGCCACGCTCCAGGCAGAGCGGGCGGCGCGCCAGGCGCGCGACTCCACCCAATCCCTCGCATCCGCCCCAGGACACGTCGCATGCCTCCGCGCGGACACCTCGCTGCCCCGGGGTGATGGGCTGCCAACACCCGGAGTCCGCTTGTGTCGTCCCCGGACGCTCGGCCCTGGAGTCGGCTTCACGGAGCCCTCCCTGATTGGTCACTTCCACGTCCACCCCGCAAATCGCATTGGAGGGCAGCACGTATGGCCATGAGGCACTGCTGGACGCTATCTGTCATCGCCACCCTGGGAGTCTCCGGGACGGCGGTGGCGCAGGAGTCGGAGACGCGCGAGTCGAGCCCGGTGGAGCCGGTGGAGATGGATGTCCGCGCGGCGCACGGGATGGCCGGCCCCCAGCTGGCGGTGGGTATCAACCTGGGCCTGGGCGCGGGCTACGTCTACAAGGACGGCACGTCGCGCACGGGGACCCGGGAGGACTTGAAGATCACCGACGCCGCCAACGCCTCCCTGCCACTGATGCTGGAGCTGGGCTATCGCTTCAACCCCCGCTTCTACGCGGGGCTCTGGGGCAGCTGGGAGAAGGTCTTCACCAAGACGAACGACATCTCCTGTCCGGAGGGGTTCGACTGCAACAACTCCCAATGGCGCTTCGGCCCCGAGGGCCGCTTCCACTTCAAGCCGGAGTCGGGCTTCGACCCGTGGGTGGGGCTGGCCGTGGGCCTGGAGTTCCTCAAGAGCCACGTGGAGGGCACCACCCAGGTGCCCGTGCCCGGCGGAGGCACCGTGGCCGCGAACATCGACACCCAGGTGACGGACCGGGGCCCCACCTTCATCCGCCTCAGCGCCGGAGGCGACGTGCGGCTCACGCGCTACGTCGCGTTCGGGCCCATCGTCACCGCGTCGCTGGGCAGCTACACCGTTCGCACGGGTGACCAGACGTTGAGCATCGCCGGCCTGCCCGGGCAGACCTCCCCCGTCTCCGCCGTGGACGACGGCTTCCATGCACTCTTCACCCTGGGCGTGCGTGGCGTCTTCCGCACGTTCTGAGGCGCGAGGCCCTGGCCCGCGAGGCGGAAAGACCGGGCGGCCCGTCCACGACGGCCCGCCCGGCCCGGTGCCCGATTTCTCCCGCTCCTGACACGATGTCTCGTGACAAGTGCACCTGGGTCACAACCGCCCCTCCCAAATGTTGCCGTGGCGCGTCGGAAAAGGCTCACTCCCCGGCTCCCAGAGGCCCTTCCCAAACCTTTCCTACATGTCAGGGGATGCAGACCTATTTACAGTCATGCGCCGCCAGTCGAGCATTGGCCTCCTCATGGCTGCCTACCGCCCCTCCCCGACACCTTTCGACAGCCTTGCCCCGCGCGACTCCATCGCGAGGCGTCACGCACCGTCGCGCCGAGTCGCGCGTCTGGCCCTGCTGGGCTGCGCGCTGTTCATGGCGCTCGTGCATGCACCGACGGCCCGCGCGGCCGAGGAGGCGAGTTCCTCCATCCCATTGTTGGAGGGATGGCGCTACCGCTGGGGTGACTCGCCCCAAGGCGCGGATGGACTTCCCCTGTGGGCGCAGACGGCCAACGTCGCCGAGGACTGGCGCACGATGGAGGCGCTCAAGCCGCCACCGGGACGCGGCACCCACGTCTTTCTGTGGGTCAGCATCCCGTTGCCCCAGGGGCCGTGGGCCGAGCCCGCCGTCATGCTGGGTGAGGTCACCAATGCCGTGGAGGCCTACGCCAACGGTGAGCGCGTCTATGTGAGCGGGCGACTGAACACGTCTGGCGCGGAGCTGTCCGACAACATGGCCTGGCATGTCGTGCCGGTGCCGCGCGCCGCGCTGGGTGGACATCTGCTGCTGCGCGTCCAGTCGAGCAACCCGAACATCGGCGTGGCACAAGGCGCGTTGATCGGCTCGCGGCACCAACTGCTCGCCAAGGTGACGCGCGAGGGCCAGGCGCCGTTCGTCATGGGCATGCTGCTGCTGGCGGTGGCGGTGGGTTCGGGTGGAGCGTTCCTGATGCACTGGCGTCGGCGGATGCTCGCGGGCCTGGCTGTGTTCTCCGCCAGCGGCGGCTTCGTGTTGCTGGGCCTGAGCGGCATGCCCAACGCGCTCTGGGACGCGCCCATCACCGCGACGCGCTTCACGGTGCTCGGCATCTTCCTGCTCGTGTCGGGCCTCATCGAGTTCGTGTCCGACGCCATCCTCAACAACCAGCGGCGCTGGTTCCGCATTGGAGCGATGGGCTACACGGCGCTCTGCGTGGTGGCGGCCCTGTCCGCCCTGCTGGACCTGGGCACCGCGCAGCGCATCCTGGTGCCCTTCCTGCCCTTCTCCTTCATCATGCTGCTCATCTGCTTCAGCGTGGCGGCGGCGGAGGCGTGGCGAGGCAACCCCGACGCCCGCATCTTCGTGGGAGGCATGTCGGGGCTCGTGCTCTTCCTCGCGCTCACGGTGCTGCCCGTCATCGGCGTGCTGAGCTTTTCGTTGGGCAACGTGTCGCACTGGGGATACCTGGCGCTCACCCTGTCGCTGATAGGCATCGTCGCGCGACGCTCCATGGAGGTGGTGCGCTCGCTGGAGGCCCACACCCGGCAACTGGAGGAGCGGCAGCTGGAGGTGCGCAACCTGGCGGGGCGCATGGGCACCGGCGCCGGTGAGCTGGCCACGGTGGTGCAGCAACTGCGCTCCACCAGCGACCAGCAGACCGAGGGCGTCAGCCGTCAGGCGGCGGCGCTCCAGGAGGCCGAGCAGACGGTGAAGGAGATCCGCCGCTCGTCGCAAATGACGGCGGAGAAGGCCAGCTCGCTCGCCGCGTCCGCGGAAGGCGCCGAGCAGGTGGGCCGCGAAGGCAGCGCCGCGCTGGAGCGGACGCTGGCGGACCTGGCGGCGATTCGCAACGAGGTGTCGGAGATGGCCCGCCGCATCCTCGCGCTCGACGAGCGGACGCGCGAGGTGTCCGGCATCGTCGACTCGGTGAAGGACCTGGCGGACCAGTCCAACATGCTGGCCATCAACGCGGCCATCGAGGCGGCGCGCAGCGGCGAGAGCGGCCGGGGCTTCGGCGTGGTGGCGCGGGAGATGCGGGGACTGGCGGACCAGTCCATCCGCGCCACGCACCGCATCCGCGAGGTGCTCAACGGCGTGAGCGCCAGCATGCGCGAGGCGGCCCAGTTCAGCGAGAAGGGCGACGAGCGCGTCCGGCAGAGCCTGGATGCGGTGCGCACGTCCAGCGCCCAGTTCCAGGAGCTGGCCATCCTCATTGGCGACTCCAGCGCGAGCATGCGGCAGATCACCGCCGCCGTCAGCGCGCAGGACTCCGGTACCCAGCAGATGGCCATGGCCATCCAGGAGCTCTCCGGACAGATGCAGCGCACCCTGAAGACGGTTCAGGAGACGCAGGAGGCCACCCGCTCCGTCCAGTCGCTGGCGGAGAGCATGTCCGGCCTGGCCACCCAGTCGCTCCGGGCAGAAGGCTCCACGAGCGTCGCTCCACCCCGGTAATCCACCACCACCCTCGGAAGTGAGGTCCCATGCGTACCCAGGCCGCCCTGCTGCTCGTGCTCGTCGCCGTGGCTTCAGCGTGTGGAGGGGCCCATGGGGCCGCCTCGGACCCCAATCAGCCTCCGCCCCCCAAGACAACGGTGGCGGTGGAGAGCCGCAAGCTCGTGGACGTCAACCTCTATGCGCTGACGGGGACGCGGCGGATGCGGCTGGGGACCGTGCCGGGGATGTCGACACGCAACTTCGTGCTGCCCCCGGACATGGTGGGCAACACGGACCGCATCCGCTTCGGCATCGAAATCATCGGCACCCTGGGCCACAAGAGCCTGGGCAGCGAGCGTGGCTTCGAAAGCGAGCAGGAGATGTCCGTCCGGCCCGGCGACGAGCTCTCCCTGACCATCTACTGACACCCACCCGGCGCCTTCCTTTCGTGAGGAAGGCACCGGGCGCGGGTCCTGGCTTCAATCAGAACGACACGATGTCGCGGCGGCTCGAAGCCCCGCTTTCAAGGTCGGACAGCACCGAGGCCCCATTGAACGGCACCGGAGGCGCGGGCTCCAGGGGCCGAGCCGCGGCATCTGACGCCAGCGCGGCGGCGGTGACCTCGAGTTCGAAGAACCCGCCGTTGTTGTTCTCGTCGCTCTCCGCGACGACGCCATCCACGTCCGCCAGCACCACGACGCGGTAGCTGCCCGGAGCGATGGTCGGCGAGAAGGTGATGGTGGTGGGCGGCAAGGACCACGTCCCCGCGCCCGCGCTGATGGGAATGGCACCAATGCCCTCCAGAATCTGGAAGTCCGGGTCGGTCAGGAAGACGCCCACGTGCGTGGCCGAGGGGGCCGCGCAGCGGGTGAAGAGCTCGAAGGAGAGGTCGGCGGAGCCTCCTGGCTGGATGGTGCCTGGGCTGAGCGTGCCGGCCGTGAAGAAGAAGTCGGCCGGCTTCGTGGTGCCCAGCAGGCTGTTGTCGCTCAACACGCCGGTGAGGTCCACGCGGCCCAGGACATACCAGGTCGACGGCTGACACCCGTTGGAGATGAACTCCAATTGGGCCACGGTGTTGGCGGGCATGGAGAACCGGGAGATGAACTGCGTCTGGGTTCCCACCGGCGGCAGATAGGGTCCAAGTCCACTTCCCCGGAGCGCAATCTGAGTGGTGAACAGCGGGTAGACGCCGCTGCTGCCATTCGCCGTGGGCGACAGGTAGAAGTTCAACTGCGCCACCGCCGCTCCAACGCCTGACTTGCTGCCGGCCATGGAGTACTGGACGTTGAAGCCCGAGAGCGGGGTCGTGATTGTCGGCGGTACCGAGATGGAGATCATCTGGACCTGCGCCCAGGCGGGAGTCGCCACCACGCCCAGCAGCAGAAAGAAAGACACCACGGCGGATTTCCTTGTCATACAAAAGACAGTACACACGCCAGGAATGGCGCAGCAAGACAGACACCACCCGCCACGCCCGCGCCCATGCACACCAGCCAGACACGCTTCTCCAAAGCAATCACAACCAATCCAACTTTACGACCGCGACGGAAGCTCGCGACCCTCAACAGGGCCCTCGGCCGGGAGACTCCCCCGGGAAACCGCTACACCGACAGCGAGACGCGCCGGCGCGCCACGGGCGTGCCCATCCTCCGCGCCCTCCTGAAAACACCCACACGCGGATGAAGACAGCCACTTCTTAAATTCCGATTCTTCGGAAACTCCGGACATCCCCGGCCCGACAACGTGTGGACCCCGGGTCGAATCGCGGTGCGACAGGCCCGCCGTGCACGGCCCGAGAACCGCTCGCGGGAACACCCCGCCTGGAGAAGAAAGATGCACACGAAACGGAAGATGTGGCTCTTCGCCCTGCTGTTCGTGGGGCTCTCCGCCTGTGGTGGTGAGGGCGAAGGGGTGACGGACGCGCCCGAGTCGCTCGACACGAGCACCGCCGAGCTCAACACCGCCATCTACAACCGGGCGCGCAACTACGCCGCGGCCCATCCCACGCGGGATGGCGGCACGTGGGACCAGTGGTGCGGCTCGCTGATGTGGCGCTTCGGACAGTTCCCGGAGTCCTCGGCGCGGCCCTCGGCCATCGAGGCCTATCACGCGTCGACCCGGCAGCCCTACGCCGCTTCGCAGGCTCCCGCGGGGGCCTTCCACTGGTGGGACATCGGTTCGTTCGGCCACGTGGGCCTGGACCTCAACGGCGGTGGCACCACGGTCTTCATGGCCACGCGAAAGCTCGCGGAGAGCTGGGGCAACGCCATTGGCATCAACAGTGTGTCGGGGTATTCGGCGCAGTCCGGCGCGCGATATCTTGGCTGGTCGCTGGACTACGCGGGCAGCGTCATCCCGGACCATGGCCCCCTGCCCGGTGGCGGAGGTCTGCCTCGGACGTCGACGGAGGACGACGGCATCCCCGGGCCCATCTACTACAAGCGCATCCAGACGGTGGGGCGGCGGGACTTCGGCTACACGGGTCCCATCGACGGTGTCACCGGGCCGAACACGGAGAAGATTCGCGTGAGAATCACGGCGCGCGAGCTCAACCGTCGGGGCGGCCCGCGCACCTCCGCTCAAGAAGACGGAATCCCGGGCGCCATCTACTGGCAGCGCGTCCAGACGGTGGGCCGGGGGTTCGGCTACACGGGCCCCATCGACGGGATTCCCGGCCCGAACACGTACAAGGCCGAGCACCGCATCTGCGGGTACGCCGTGAATCGGGCGTTCTAGACGGTAGGCCCCTGCCCTCGCGCTCACAGTGCCCTTTCCGCCGAGCGCGAGGGCGGATGCGGCTACAGTCCGCGCATGACTGTCCAGGCCACGGGCGTGCTGCTCGACCTTGAAGGTGGCGTCGCCACGCTCACGCTGAACGATGCCGCGCGCCGCAACGCGATGACTCCCGAGCTGGGGGATGCGCTTCGTGCGCGGGTGGAAGAGCTGCGTGGGCGGGAGGACGTGCGCGCCGTCGTCCTCGCCGGAGCGGGCGGGACGTTCTCCGCGGGCGGCGACCTCCAGATGTTGGAGCGACTGCGCCAGGTCTCCTTCGAGGAGGCCCGCGTCTTCATGCTCGACTTCTACTCGCGCTATCTCAGCATCCTGGACCTGCCCGTCCCCACGGTGGCGGCGGTGGAGGGCGCGGCCATTGGCGCGGGGCTGTGTGTCGCGCTCGCGTGCGACATGTGCATCGTCTCCGAGGACGCGAAGCTCGCCCTCAACTTCGTGCAACTCGGCCTGCATCCCGGCATGGGCGCCACGTGGCTCGTGCCACTGCGCACAGGCCCGCAGCGCGCCGCGGAGCTGCTGCTCACCGGGCGGCGCTTCGATGGCCGCGAGGCGGTGCGGCTCGGGCTCGCGCTGGAGGCCACCCCCGCCACGGAGACCCGGACCCGCGCACGCGCCCTCGCGACGGGCATCGCGTCGAACGCGCCGCTCGCGACCCGGGGACTCAAGCAGCGGCTCGGCCTGGACCGCGCGGGGCTCCAGCGCGCGCTGGAGGAAGAGGCCCGGCTCCAGGCGGAGAGCTACGGCAGCGCGGACCTGGGCGAAGGACTCGCCGCCGCCGCGGCGCGACGGCCTCCCGTGTTCCAGGGGCGGTAATCCGCCCATCGCCGTGCTTCCTCGTCGCCAGGGTTCGCGACATGCTGCCGGGCGGCTTCGCGGTGGACGCGAGACAGCGGCGGGAGGGATGGAGATGGGACAGCTTCGACTGGAGCGACACCTGCACGGGGTGCACGTGGTGCTCATGTGCACGGACGACGCGGAGGAACAGGCGGAGTGGGTGCTGAGCGTGCTCGAGCGCCTGCCTCCCGGCGGACTCATCCCCGGACGCACGCTGCGCTTCGGCTGGTCCAACCTGCGCCTGGACCCGCGCGGAGACTCGCTGGTGGTGACGGAGCCCGACTTCGACGGCAACCCGCTGACCGACTGGCGCGACGACATCACCGTGACGCTGCGAGTCCAGGGGCGGATGCTCGAGACGACGCAGACGGTGGGCACCGAGCCCCTGTTTCCTCGCTACGGGGACAAGGTCGCGGCCGTGCCCGGCTGGGACAGGAGCCCCCGGGTCGCCATGGCGCGCGCACGCACCCCCGAGGGCACCGACTCCGGCTGGCTCATCGTCCCACCC